>JACPHJ010000092.1 GCA_016188675.1 Planctomycetota bacterium | reverse complement strand
AGGAAATGTTTGGTGTGAAAGTTCCATTTTTCCCGCTTCTATCTTAGCCAGGTCTAAGATATTGTTTACGAGGTGAATGAGGTGTTTGCCGGAGGTATAGATAGTGTTTGTATACCTTTGCTGTTTTTCATTCAAATCTCCAAAAGTTTTTTGGAGGAGTATTTCTGAAAATCCTATTATGGAATGAAGAGGTGTTCGGAGTTCATGACTCGCATTAGCTATAAAACGGCCCTTCATTTCATTAGCCTTGTTTAGTTCCCTGTTTATTTTCTCAAGTTCCTTTGTCCTTTCAAACACTTTATCCTCAAGGTTCTCAGTAAGTTCTTCAAGCTCTTCATTTTTTTTCTTAAGCTCTTCTCTCAGGCGTTTTTCTTCTGTAATGTCTTTGCTTATACCCACCGTACCTATAATACACCCTGTTTTATCCCGTAGCACGGATATTGTGAGGCTTATATCAACAGGAGAACCATCTTTTTTCAGGAGTTTTGTTTCGTAGTTATATATGGCTCCTTTTTCATGAAGGGTTTTGAGGATATTTGTCCTTTCGTTTTTGTTAACATAAAATTCCGATACCTTACGGCCTATAACCTCATCGGCCAGATAACCCAAAATTCTTTCGCCACCCTTTGAGTATTTTACAAGCCTGCCTTCGCGGTCAGTGGTGATGATCATATCCTGTGAATCATTTAGCATGCCCTGGAGATAAGCAAGAGATTCTTCCACATCCTTTTTTGCCTTTTGATGTCTGCTGACCAATTCCCAGAGGAGTTTCGCTCCGAGACCATCTACAACCTCTATAGGATAAGGAAATGACTCTTTGATAAATTCGCTTACTTCCGGCTTACCAGTAGCGTTTATTATAATATCTGGTTTGTGACCGTAAAACTCCCTTATATCCTCAGCAACAAAGATTCCCCATTCTTTTGCAAGATTCAGGCCTGGGGCATTTTTATCTTTATCAGTTATACCAATTATCTTTACGTTACCATTGGTGTGAAAAATATCAAGAAGTGAGCTTCCACCATTACCGGCTCCAATTACAGCGATTTTTATCATCCTAATCCCTTTGTTGATATTTCGAGGAAATTATCTTTAAACTCAGGACATGCAAAAAAAAATATTGGAATATTTATTCTCCTGTATGAATCAAAGGGTCACTTTCTATCATCGTGATGAACTTCTCAACGAGCCAGGGATCCCATTGGCCTGATAACTTTTCAGTGTTCATGAGATTTATTGCCGCATTTATACTGTAGCTTCTTCTGTATGGCCGTTCAGAAACAATTACGTCAAAACTATCGATAACGTTTATGATTCTGGCGATAATAGGTATATCTTCGCCTTTTAGTCTGTCTGGATAACCCCTTCCGTCCCATCTTTCGTGGTGGTATCTTATGCCAGGAAGAATTTGCTTCAGTGAGTGCAGAGGTTTGCATATGCCCTCACCAATTACAGGATGCCTCCTTATTAACTCCAGCTCGTTTTTATGAAGAGGTCCTTTTTTGTGGAGTATATCTTCTTTTAACCCTATCTTGCCGATGTCATGAAGTGTGGCTGCCTTTTTGATAGTAATTGACTCTGCTTCAGAAAGGCCTATAAATATGGCAAGTTTTTTTGAGAGATTGCTAACCCTTTCTGAATGTCCTTTTGTATAAGGGTCTTTAGCTTCAATAGCAACTGCAAGTGTCAGGATTATGTCTTCTGAATGATCAAGCTCATCTTGTAATCTTTTCAGTTTGACGAGGGAACGGATTTTTGTTGTGAGTTCAATACTGTTGAAAGGTTTGTTAAAAAAGTCATCAGCCCCAGCTTCGATACCAGTTATTTTATCTTTTAGTTGATCTAAACCAGTCAGAAGGATAATGGGGAAATACTTTTTGCCAGACAGAGATTTTAGTCTTTTGCATAATTCATAGCCGTTCATGTAGGGCATCATTACATCCAGAATGGCTAAGTCTGGGGAGAGGTATTCGGTAATTCGTATTGCTTCTTGGACGTTTGTGGTAGTGTGAACCTTGTAACCCTCTCCTGTCAGGAGAGCTTCCATAAGCTCTGCATGAGCCTCAATGTCGTCAACAACAAGGATTGACGTGTTCTTTTCTTTTTCTGTGTGTTGTGTAGATAACATTGATTATCTTGTCGAAGGGTAACTGCTGTAATATCCAAGTTAAGTGAATAAGAGAAAGATATGTGTCTAATGACTTACGCGAAAGCCGGATTTATAAACGCAACAGATATTAGGCAGGTAATTGGATTTCGTGTTATAATCCGTTTTCGAAACGTTACGCTAAAAACCAATGCATATATTACATTCAATATGAAATGGTATCTATTAATAATGAATTAAACTGCTTTTGTCAAGTATCTTATTTATGTTTTGTGTTGGAACAAAATCAACCATAATTGTGTTTTTAAACCGTAAATTTTGAAATTAATTATTGTTGCTTATATAAGGAGAGTGTATTTTATGATAATGAATACGTTTTTTGTATGTCCCAATTGCGGTAACGATAAGGAATTTAAGATTTTTACAAGCAGTTTCCAAGTCATCAGGCAATCTCCTGAACTTGGGAAACGTGTAGTTGAAAGCGATGTCTTACCCAGTTTAAGGCAAAACGATAATTATATCGAATGCCAGTTGTGTTTTAAAAAATATGAGTATGACAACGCAGCGGCAATCGGCAAAAAATATATTCAAACGGCACAAAGACTTCAAAAATGAAAATATGTCTTGCTAAACACGGAGTCTCATCCAAGGTGATGAGACTCCCTCCTTTCTCCGTTTCAACAGCACGATAGCATTTATAGTAAGTAGTTGTATTCCTCCTAAATAGGATCAATATGCACAAATGTCTTATGAATACCTTCGATAGACTCTATCTCTCTTTGGACATTTTTCCCAATATCGTGAGCTTGTATCATCGTCAAATTTTGATCTATAGATATGTGTACTTCAACATGGATATAATTGCCTACGTAGTGTGCGCGGACATCGTGAATTCCAATAACACCAAAAACAGCGCATGCCTTCTTTTTAATTTCTTTCATGATACTGGAATTGGGTTGCCTGCCCATGAGGTAGTCAATGTTTTGGACGCCAATTTTATAACCTGAGTAAATAACCCAAAAGCTGATAAGGATTGCAGCAATATCATCCATTTGCGGATAACCATAAAGTCCGCAAACAACACCGACCAGGGCGGTGGTGGATATATATACATCGTTCCTGCTGTCGATGGAGCTTGCCAATAAAGCAGGACTGTTTATTTTACGGCTAACACTTTTAAAATAGGTAGACATGATAAATTTCAAACCAATAGATACCAGGAGTACTGCGATTGTGTAAATTCCTATCTTGTGCACATGTGTTTCCATTAATTTGAAAATAGAAGTGTGGAGTATTTCGAATCCCAAAATGCCGGCAAAAATAGCTACGATTAAGCCTGCTATCGGTTCTGCACGATGGTGACCAAATGGGTGTCCTTCATCCGCTTGTTTTGAAGAGGTTTTCACGGCAAAGAAAATAATTACAGAAGAGACAATGTCTGTGAGCGAATTCACAGCGTCCGAGATAATGGCCAGGCTATTCGATGTAAGACCCGCCGTGATCTTTATGGCGAATAAAAAGGCATTGCAAATTATTAAAATAATAGTTGCTTTGCTGCCTTTATTTTCCATTGGGTGTCTTCCATTTTTGAATCAAAGCAAATAAATCCTACAAAATCATTTTTAATATCTACAAGATTGTAGCGTTAAATACAATGAAATATTTTTGTATTTTTAACCTTTTTTATAGTGGAACTTATAATGTCTTATAGTCAAATCATATAAGCTCGGCATTTGTGTTGCGAAATTAAAGAACAGAATGAACCACATTTATCTCAATTATGGTTAATTAGCATTAATGATTTGATTAATTTGGAGATAATAATATGAGAAAACCAATCGTTATTACTTTAATTACGTCATTTGTCGGACTCGTTATTGTATGCGCCATGAGTTATGGATTTCCAACCTGTTTTTATTGCCCTGGTAATATTTGTAAAGCTCATCAAGCTATTAAAAATTGTGGACAATGTCATATTCCTTTCAAAGGAGTATCTTCAAGTATGTGTATGAGTGACGGCTGTCATTCAATCGATAGACTATCTCGCCTCTCCATTAAAGCACTATCCGATTTACATATTTCTTATGTCAATAAGAACAAAGATTGTCTGGATTGTCACACTGAACATAGAGAGGATAATCTCATCCATCATAGTTAAAAGGAAGGTACCTGAAATGAAAATAATTTTAGTTCGATTGGTTGCATTCATAGCATGCATTGTCGCTACAATTATTGGTTCAATATTTTTGGGAACAATATTGGATTATACTGGGTTTGAACGCTTACACCACCTTATCGGAACTATAGGCACTAGCCTTATATTGATCTCGATTGTGTATTCCTTAAGAAAACGAAAAATTGTTTTAAAATCCGGCAACTTAAAACTTTGGCTGACTGCTCATGAATGGCTTGCAATTGTTGGGACTGGGTTGGTATTCATTCATGGTGGGTTTTATGGACACGCCGTGGTTCCGCTTATTACAACAGGTGTTATGTTTGTAACTGTTGTAAGTGGACTAACTGGAAGGTATCTTTATTTACATGTAAGTAAAGAATTAATGTCACAGAAAAAAGAAATGGAAGAAAAAGGACGGGCTAAAAATGAAATAGAAAACACTCTTTCCTCACTCGTTGTGACCCATGGGGTCATGAAACATTGGCGCACAGTTCATATCCCTATTGTTTTTGCCCTGGCGATGACAGTGACATATCATGTCTTATCGGCATTGTATTATGAAGGATTCTGGAGGTAGTTTTTCGACTATGAAAAAACCGGTCACTATTACCTTACTTATAACGATTGCAGTACTAATTATTATTTGGGTTATAGGCTTAAGGTTTCCTACGCATCTTTATTCCACAGGCGATCTGCGTAAAGACCACCAGGGTATTAAAAATTGCAGACAATGTCACATTCCTTTTAAAGGTGCAAATTCTAGTTTATGTATGACAAGTGACTGTCATACATTTGACAGATTGTCACAGCTTGCCAACAAACCATTAGCAGACCTGCATATTTCCTACATTGACAAAGACTGTCTGGATTGTCATACCGAACATCAAGGAATGACAGGAAAGATAACGAAATCCTTTGACCATAAAATACTTGCCTTAAGAATATTAGACGAGTGTGGAGCATGTCATATTGCAGATTATCAAAAGTTTCATACAAATAGATATAACACAGATTGCAAGTCGTGTCATGTTTCTACTACAGGGTGGAAGATTATTTCATTTAACCATGACACGATATTTGGAAAGATGAGTTGTATAAGCTGCCATCCATTACCAAAGGATAATAAACACCAACAATATTCGGAAACTTGCGAAACCTGTCATACAACGGATGACTGGCTGAAAACCCATTTTAACCACGATGCACTTAGTTCTACACAGACTTGCGTAGAATGTCATGAAAAACCTGAAGACAACCTTCACAAAACCGTCTCGGAAGGCTGTAAAACGTGTCACTCAACCAAGAAATGGAAACCTGCTATCTTTGATCATGATAAATATTTCCCGCTTGACGGAGATCATTATGTGTCATGTAATACCTGTCATCAAAATGGTAATTATAAGCAGTATACGTGCTTGAACTGTCACGAACATAACACACCCCATTTACGACACGAGCACGAAGAACACGGTATATACGATTACGGAGACTGTCTGAGATGCCATCAAATGTCGATTAACGGAAAAAGTTATGGTAATCCCCAAGCCGAAGCTTTCAATGATAAAGAGGAAGACGAAGATGAGAATGAAGATTGAGTGCCGAAAAATATCGAATTAGCTGCTTGCCTATTAGCAGGCATTTCGCAGAATAACCCCTTTTATTTTAAAATTATGTGTGTATAATACCAACCAGCGGTAATACATCCAATATCCATCAAAGGGGGAAAGTCATGTCGAATTCTTCAGGGCATCTCACTAAGTTAGTAAAACTCATTATTTTTACATCTTTTTTTGTCGAGTTGATTTGGTTTACGGGCTGCACTACACAAACGAAAACAGCGAATGTTCCTCATGAAGAAAAGACGGTATCTGTCAAAAAGGAGAGCGGTATTACGGCAGAATCTTTAAAATGTATTACGTGTCACGAAGAGCGCGGTATAACTCACGGTTGGATTGCCGATTGGGAGGGTAGTAAGCACGCAAGAAAAGGTGTGGGGTGTGAGGCCTGTCATATAAGCTCTGCCTTGGAACCCGCTGTTAATGAAGCATCTGAACAAGGTTATCTTTACGCCAGTGGAAGTAATTGTGACGATAAAAGGGTCAGCCGCCAGGTTATTGCGGGTAGCTGTGGAAAATGCCATTCGAGGCAGTACAATGAGTTTATGAAGAGTCGCCATTCAATCGGTTGGCAGAGAATGGTGGACTGCGGTCAATATATAGAGATTTCCAAAGAGACCCGTTCGGCAAATTGTGAGCAGTGCCATAACATACAGTTTAAGTGCGATTCATGTCACACAAGGCATACCTTTGATACTCTTGAAGCAAAAACTCCTGAGGCTTGTATGACGTGTCACATGGGGTCAGACCAACCACATTATGAGATATACATCTCTTCCAAGCATGGTGCTGTATACACGGCTAGCCAGTCCAGTATATTAAAAGAATCTGAATCCATCAGATCATTACGGTCGCCAATATGTGTTACTTGTCATATGCCTCAGGGTACTCACGATATTAGTTTTGGAATTGCCTACGGACCTGTAGGGGGGGAATTGTCGTATATTGATAGAAACGGTATTTCTGTGGATGAATCCAGATTGGCTGAAAGGCGTGATGCCATGCTGTCGGAATGTAATACATGCCATTCACCACGTTTTGCAAAGGAAAAATTAAACACGGCGGATACCATTCATGAAAATGTGGAGACGATTGTAAAAGAGGCCGAAGAAATCATCAACGGACTGGAAAGAGACAACCTGATAACTCCTCCGATTAATAAAAAGGCAAATATTAAATCACTCGGTCATACCATTATCCTTGGGAATCAACGGTTCTATAGTAACAAATCCAGGATTGAGCGTATGTTTTTCAAATTAACATACAGTGCAAAAATTACCTGGAAAGGGGCATATCACGCAAATCCTAATTATACGCATTTATATGGATGGGCAGAACTCCAAAATGATTTGAGTGATATTAAAGAAGAAGCAAGAAAATTGCGGGAAGAGGCTGAACTCAGGAGAAAAATGGGTATTAAATTAAGATAAATGCCGAAGCAGGGAGTTGAACCCTGACCCCGTTGCCGGGACTAGACCCTGAATCTAGCGCGTCTGCCAATTCCGCCACTTCGGCTCGTACAAATTCTAAAGAATATAAATGACCAAGTCAATGGAATTTTAATAAATTGACCTTGCATTAATGCAAATAATCTGTTACGATTTGCGAATATTTTTAGGTTATTTGACAATAATTCTTTGATTAGTGCAATTATAATAAATAGAATTAAGATAAAGACTTAAATATGCACAAATTTATATGTAATTTATAATCCTCAAATGGGGAGCAAGTTTGCCGCTAAGTAAAAAATATCCGGGGGTAGGGGAGTCTTTATGTATCACATATTCACATGGTTACTATAAATGGAAATTATTGCTAAGAATAGGAAAGCGTATTTCCAATATGAAATTCTCGAAAAGATTGAGGCTGGTATTGCACTAACAGGAACAGAAGTTAAGTCAATACGGAATAGAGATGTAAGTATTAACGAAAGTTTTGCCCATCTTAATAACGGTGAAATATTTATCTATGAAATGCACATTGGACAATATAAACAAGGAAACAGACAAAACCACGAAGGATATACGATGATTCCTTTATCAATATATTTTAAGGATGGCATTGTCAAAGTGGAACTTGCCCTTGTTAGAGGAAAATCGAAAGTTGACAAGCGTGAAGACATCAAAAAACGTGACATTGACAGGGAAATCCAACGAGACATGAGATAATTTAAGAATTATTATAAAGCATAAAAATAAAACAAGACGTTATAGTTATACATAAACATATCCTGTTTTGATGTTTTAAAGAATGGAGATGTGGATGTGTTTTCATTCTCTAATATAGCCGAAAGCAGTAAAAGTTTCGTTTGTATACTGTCTACCTTGCAACTAAACTGCTAAAGAAAATGAAAGGGGGAATATGCCTTCTGCAAGGATATTGATCATAGAGGATGAACGGCAAACAGTTGATACATTAAGGGATTTGTTTGAACAGCATGGCTACGAAACAGAAGTTGCCCTTAATAAGCAGGTGGCCTTGACCATATTACAGGAGAGAAGCATGGACATTGCTATCGTAAGCACATCGGTTCAAGAGCCTTCTGGACCTGATGTCTTGCATGAAATTAGAAAGTTACATGCAAATATGCCTATAATAATGATCAGTGATCAAAAATCAAAGCGTATAGAATCTTCTTCTATTAAAGCGGGCGCAAAGATATTCCTTTTAAAACCTTTAGATCATATGTTTGTCTTGCAAACAATCGAGAATTTATTAGAAGCACGATTCGCCGTTGCTGCGCCAAAAAAAACTAAGGCATATTCAAAAAATAAGAAATAAATATCATTCTCGTTATTGGCAAGATTATGGATTGTTGCAAGTTTACGTTAAAAGTACATTTTAATATTTTTATTCTTGCTTTTATATGTGGTGTATTTTTTACTCAATTTCTAGAAGCAAATGTAACTTCCCCTAATAATCTCGATGGTCGTATCCAACTCTTATTAAATAATCCTTCCCTAAAGAACGTCTCGTATGGCATTAGTGTTGTATCCATCAAGAAAAATACACCCTTATTCAGTTACAGGGATAATGACTTGTTCTGTATTGCTTCGAATATGAAACTTCTTACTACAGCCGCAGCATTAGAATATTTGGGTCAGGATTTCGAATATAAAACGAGCGTTGAAGCACATGGTATAATAAAAACCACAGGTGAACTTGACGGGGATATAATTGTTAGGGGAAGTGGTGATCCCAACCTTTCTGGCAGATTTTATAAAGGCAACATTACAGCCGTTCCAGAGTCTTGGGCAAGTGCTGTCAAAAATCGAGGCATTCATATGATCACGGGAGATATTATAGCGGATGACCGTGTCTTTGATCGTATTTATACTAATCCTAATTGGCCAGAAAATCAATTATCTGAATGGTATTGTGCTCCAAGCTGCGGCTTGTCCTTCAATGACAATTGTGTTGATATTACACTCGTTTCCGACAAAAAACCCGGAAATGCTGTAATGCTGTCAGTAGACCCAAACACATCCTATTTTACAATCTTTAATAACTGCATTAGTACATCCAACAAAAAGGAGCACGCGTATTCAATATATAGGAAACCCGGTACGAACCAAATATTCATCAAAGGCAAGTTTTGGATCAATGCGTCTCCCGGAAAGAGTTGGGTAAATGTGCAAAATCCTGCATTATACCTTGCAACGGTTTTTAAAGAAATCTTGGGAAAGAATGGTATTACAGTGCAGGGTAATGCCAGAGTAATTGACGAAACTGATTCTTTCAACTCAGATTTGGAAAAGATAACTGAGACTGTTTCTACGATGAAACAAAGTATTCTTGTGACAAATAAAAACAGCCAGAACTTTTATGCTGAGCAAATATTAAAAACATTGGGGTCACAGATTAAAGGTAAAGGCAGTTCAAGTGCCGGCATAGAGGTCTTGCATGCGTTTATGAGTAAATTGGGCTTTTCTCCTGATGAATATCAGATTGAGGATGGCTCCGGTTTATCAAAAGGTAACAAACTATCACCCAGAATAATAACAACTCTCCTTACGTATATGAGCAAGCACCCATACAGCAGTGTACTGTATGGCTCTTTGCCCGTTTCTGGGATAGACGGGGGATTGCGTCGCCGAATGGTTTCTTCACGGTACAAGAATAAAATACATGCTAAGACCGGGTATATTGCAAAAACATCCGCACTTTCCGGTTATATCGATACCTTAAATGGAGATACACTTGCTTTTTCAATTTTAATGAATAATTTTAAAGACCTCGGCGCCGTCAGAAAAATACAGGATAATATTTGTCAAATCTTGGTTGATTGTTATAATTAAAACTTCTTTATGAGCGAGCATATAAAAAAAGTATATTCACTTTACGCATGGATTTACGATGCTTTTTTTGGAAAAATATTTGAGCATGGCAGATATGTCGCTTTCAACATGATGAATGTAAAACCTAACGAGACAATACTTGAGGTTGGCGTGGGAACCGGATTGTCATTGTCTTTGTATCCCAGCGAGTCTCAGGTAATGGGAATAGACATAAGTCAGGAACTGTTAGATAAGGCTGAGAACAAAAAACGATATTATGGATTATCCAATGTAACTTTATATAATATGGACGCATCATCCATGACCTTTGCAAACAATACCTTTGATAAGGTTATTGCATCGCATGTTATCACGGTGGTTCCGGATCCACTAAAAACTTTAAACGAAATAAAAAGGGTATGTAAAAAGGATGGGGAGATATTCATATTAAATTATACGGGTTGCAACAACAAGGTTATCTCCCGTTTTGAGGAATTTATTTCTCCGGTTAGAGACAAGATGGGTTTAGGGAAACACTTCGATCTGGACGAGTTATTAAAAAAAGCCCATCTTTCGATAGTACATGAACGACGAGTCAACTTCCTGGATATGTGTCGATTAGTAAAATGTAAAAATAATTCAGTTTTTACATAAACGGAATTAATATTTTCGACCTACACACAGGTAGTTAAAACCCAGTTTTTTCATCTCTTGCGGTTCGTATATATTCCTGCCGTCTATTACGTTTGGATGTTTTAATAATTGCCTGACTTTTTTAAGTTCAAGGTCTCTAAACTCATTCCACTCTGTCACAATAACTAGCGCATCGCATCCTTTCAATGTAGAATATGGGTCTTTGCGGTATGTAATGTTTTTAAAAATCTTCCTTGCATTTTGCTGAGCCTCAGGATCAAATGCCTTAATTTTTGCCCCTAATTCCTGCAATTGACGAATAATTGTAATGGATGGCGCTTCTCTCATATCATCTGTTTTTGGTTTGAAAGCCAATCCCCAAATGGCGATGCTCTTCCCTTTTAAATCAGGGACCAGCTTCTTAATTTTGTGAATGAGAGAACTCTTTTGTTGTTCATTTACTTCATCTACTGCGGTTAATATTCTGGGTTCTACGCTATTTAATTTCATAATTTGAGCAAGGGCTTTAACATCTTTTGGGAAACAAGATCCCCCGTACCCTATGCCAGCATGGAGAAATCTGGGCCCGATCCTTGAATCCAAACCCATTCCCTTTGCGATGGCTTTAATGTCGCCTCCTACCTTTTCACATAATTGTGCCAATTCATTCATAAAAGATATTCTTGTGGCAAGCATAGCATTACTGGCATATTTAATTAGCTCTGCGCTACGAATGTCTGTGAACATAATTGGCTTGTCTGTTCTGGAAATGCCACTGTAGATGGATGCCATTATGCGTTTTGCCCGTTCACTCTGCACACCAATTACAATTCTGTCGGGATTTGTGGAATCCTTAATGGCTTCACCTTCTCTCATAAATTCGGGATTAGAGACCAGATCGTATTTAATAGGTTTGTTCTGTGTGGATGCTATCACCTTTCCAATTTTTTCTAAAGTTCCTACTGGCGCAGTACTCTTGTTTACTATAACCTTGTATCCGTTCATGTACCGCCCGATACTTTCAGCAACGGATGTAATGGCAGAAACATCTGCACAATTATTGCTGTCAGGAGGCGTTCCTACGGCAATAAAAATAACTTCTGATTTTTGAATGCCTTCTTTTATATTTGTTAAAAATATA
Organism: Planctomycetota bacterium; assembly: GCA_016188675.1. Taxonomy (GTDB): domain Bacteria; phylum Planctomycetota; class Brocadiia; order Brocadiales; family Brocadiaceae; genus Wunengus. The sequence goes on along the minus strand of JACPHJ010000092.1, from coordinate 54,549 downwards.
ATTCTGTCTTCTCTGGCATTCCTATCCAAAATGTCTTTTAGTCCAGGTTCATATATGGGTATAACTCCTTTTTTAAGATTATTTATCTTGTTTTTGTCAATGTCTACACTGAAGACATCATTGCCCATGTCTGCCAAACATGTAGCAGCAACAAGTCCCACGTAGCCACAACCTATGCAGCAAATTTTCACCTGTTTCTCCCTGTCTTAATCTATGGCTATTAGTATAAAACAAAAAAAGCAGTAAGAAAAATGAGTTGTACATTAATCATTACTGCTTTTTAAAATTTTCAAAAATAAGTATTATTATTGCAAAGGATTTTTTATCAATTTTGTCCCAAATGCGTGTGATGTTTTTCCAATACGATATTCACCGTCTACAGAAACAATAACTTCCTTCACCATACTATTGATTGATACATTTTCAGGTTCTCCGGCGCAAAGCATGACATCATAGGCTAATGACCAATCTTTTATGTCTTTATCTGAATCGACAAACAGACTTCCCAAGTGTTTAGATAGTTCATTGATTTCCGGAGTTACAAATATGAGCCGGATGGTATTAGTGTTGAGTATGCGTTCCTGATAAACCTTTGCACTTTTATAAGCCGGCTTGAATTCCGGGACAATTTCGGCAATTTTTCCAAGAGGCATAGGGTTATCCGAAAGATTTACCGAATACTCCTTTACACGGTGCATAATTTTTCCATCAGAAACGTCTTCGCCGTAATAAATTCTGAACTCAAGGTTGTTACTGTCTCTTTTGATGGAATACAAATCGTGAATTATAACATCGTATAAAAAAGTTGCCCTTAAAATGCTTTCATTTTCCGGTTTTACTATTACATAGCGTCTGTATGGTTCTTCTTCGCAATACAAATAGGGTGGTTTGCCAAACTTTTCGCGAACTTCTTCCTTGGTAAAGCCGATAATACCATCCTCTAGGGTTTCTTTTGCATATAAGCTATTGTCTTGAAAAAGAGACATGCTCAACAAACCAGAAAAGAGCAGAGCAAAACTCAATTTACCTCTCATAATTCTTATTCCTTCCCATTCATTATACTTTGTCTATATACTTTTTAGGACTATACCTAAACTATTACAAAACAGTTTAGAAGTATATAAATTAGCGCAGTATTTGTCAATTAAATAAATTTGACAATTAGACCAATGATGTGTTAATAATATCACCTGTGTTTTATTATCTAACATGTATGAAATAATTAATAAAAGGAATATCCATAGAATGTTTAGGAAAATATTAGTTTCTGCGATTGTTGTTGTTCTTGCCTCAAAAGCTGTATACGCCTTTGAAACAGGGACTCTTCGAGGTAAGGTCATTGATGGTTTTGGCAAACCCATCAATTTTGCAAATATTACCGTCACATCCAATGGTTCAAAAGCAAAGACTGCTTCCGATCCAACAGGCGTCTTTTCTATCAGTTATAATCCAGGCAACCTAAAGCTTACCTTCGACAAAGAAGGTTATGTTCCACTATACGTGCCGTTATCACTGGACGAAACGACCGATCTTTCGGTAGGTGATATTGTCTTGTGGAAGATACCGCCAAAAGGGGGGCTTTTTGTTGTGGGTGATGGTGATTATATAGAAATTAACAGTTCTGAATATTATTCTGAAACCAGTAGTAAAGAAAGGCGTTTTCTTGTGAAAGGTTCACCCACTGTAATTAAGGGACAGGACGTCAAAATCATCGATTTTCAAACAGATAATCCTTTGGTGATCGGAAAAACTCTTTACAGCGTTGATTCAAAGGGTTCGTTAGGTAGTATTATACTATATCCTTCACAAAAATACGTTTTGAATAAAGAGGAAGATACCTATACCAAGATTGCAGATAATGTAGGTATGAGAAAGATATATTTACCGCCGGGCAGGTATTTTTATTGTACCGGAGAAATTACTATAAGATCGAAGATTGGATTTGGATTCTATTTCGAAATATCTTCTTAAACAGAGGATTCTTTCTTGGGAGGGGGGATGTTCTCAGAAATAATCTTTCTTAGTTCATCACCCTCGACGACCTCTTTTTCCATAAGAAGTTTTGCGAGAATCTGCAAACGATCCTTATTTTTCGCGAGAATATCTTTCACTCTTGCGTGGATATCGAAGATAATCTTCTTAACTTCACTATCAATTTCTTTTGAAACTTCCTCGCTCAATTCGCGGCCAGTGCGGAATCCGATATCCATAAATTGTGGTTTCTTGCCATTTTGAAACGTCATGGGACCCATTTTTTCACTCATCCCATATTCTCTTACCATACTCATTGCTATGTCAGTTGCTCGTTCCAGATCATTCTGTGCTCCCGTAGAAATTTCATTAAAGTGAATTTCTTCAGCCACGCGACCACCCAAAAGTACGGCAAGCCGGTCCAACAATTCAGACCGCGTCAGCAAATACCGATCTTCTGTAGGCAATTGGAGCGTATACCCAAGTGCGGCAATTCCACGTGGAATAATGGAAATTCTATGAACCTTGTCAGCGCCGGGTACAGATTCCGCCACGAGGGCATGACCTGACTCGTGATAAGCAATAATTTCCTGCTCTTTCTTGCTCATGACCCTCTTTTTCTTTTCTAATCCTGCAATTACACGATTAATAGCCTCTTCAAAATTGTCCATGCCCACAGCCTCATTACCAACACGTGCGGCAAGAAGTGCCGCCTCATTAACAACGTTAGCCAGATCGGCCCCAACAAAGCCAGGCGTCCTTGCAGCAATAATTTTTATATCGACATTATTACCAAGCTTTACATTTTTACAATGAACTTTTAGTATCTCTTCGCGCCCTTTGATATCGGGTCTGTCTACCAAGATATGTCTGTCGAACCTTCCTGGCCTGAGCAGCGCCGGATCCAGGATTTCTGGTCTGTTGGTTGCTGCCATAAGGATCACACCTTTCCGGGTGTCAAATCCATCCATTTCAACAAGCAGTTGATTCAAAGTGTTCTCACGTTCTTCGTGGCCGCCTGAAATGGGGGCTGCTGCCCGAACCTTTCCAAGTGCATCGATTTCATCAATAAATATGATACAAGGGGCTTTTTCCTGCCCTTGTGCGAATAAGTCACGTACTCGTGCAGCGCCGACTCCCACAAACATCTCTACGAACCCCGATCCACTGATTGAGAAAAATGGCACCTTTGCCTCTCCTGCCACCGCCTTGGCAAGCAGCGTCTTGCCAGTGCCGGTTGGCCCGACAAGCAACACCCCTTTCGGAATTTTACCGCCCAGCCTTTGGTATTTTTTTTTTTTTTTCAGGTAATCTATGACCTCTTTCAGCTCTTCCTTAGCCTCATCTACGCCGGCTACATCATCAAAAGTAACACCCGTATCTTTATCGATATAAAGGTTGGCACGGCTTTTTCCAATGGACATAAGTCCGGCGCCAGTCGCTCCGCGCCTAGCCCTTGTCATCATGATTAAAAATATTATCATGGGAATAAACCATATTAAATACAGATATTGACTTGTGCCGTTCTGTGCAGTTGCTGAAAATTTTACACTGTGTTCAACGAGTTCTTTAATCAGGTCCGGGTCATCTACCTTCACCGTTGTTACATTTCTTTTGAAGGTTTGTCCCTCTTCGGCTTTTAAAACTCCTTTGATCGTCGTTGTATCAAGAATCACCTCTTCCAGCTTGTCCTCCTGAATCAGCTTCTTAAAATCACTGTAAGGGATCCTTTCCGTTACGGGGAATGCAGCATATGCACTACGGTGGATTGCCAAAGCAAACACGAAGATTAGAAAAAGGATTGATAAGTTATAGAAGTATTTTTTGTTCATTTGAAATATCTATAATCTTAATTATGGGAGTAAGCACCCAGGGAAATATTGTGTACTTAAAGGATGTGAAGTGTATAACCACTTCCTGATTGTTAATACAAAATATATCAAATTAGAGGTCAACTTCGCAACTTATAATTTGTATAATTTAAATTTACAAAGGTATTTTATTAAGCATTTATTTGTCGTTGACTCGTAGTATAAGAGGCCATAAAATTAATCTCTAATTAAAATTATCGATAGGGAAAAATATTTATGTTTCAACCTGGCTATATAAATTTGTACAAGACCGGTAAACTCATGGAAAGGATTGAAAAGGCCCAAAATCTTTTAAAGGAGTGCCAGATATGTCCAAGACGATGCAAGGTTGACAGGCTTGAAAATAAAGTGGGTATTTGCAAGGTGGGTAGATTGCCGAAAGTTTCAAGTTATAATCCTCACTTCGGCGAAGAAGCGCCTTTGGTTGGCATGCATGGTTCAGGCACCATCTTTATTACATCATGCAATTTGGGGTGTGTGTTTTGCCAAAATTATGAGATTAGCCATCTGGGAGAGGGGTTTGAAGTATCTTCGGAACGTTTTGCACAGATGATGATTGAGCTTCAAAACATGGGCTGCCACAACATTAATTTTGTGACGCCAACCCATATTGTACCCCAAATACTGGAAGCACTTCTTATTGCCGTGAGAGAGGGTTTAAAAATACCTTTGGTCTATAATACCGGTGGTTATGACCTCGTTGAAACCCTGCGGCTTTTAGAAGGTGTCTTTGATATTTATATGCCCGATTTCAAGTTCTCCGATAGTGAAGTTGCTGCAAAACTGTGCAAGGCCAGGGATTATCCGCAAGTAGCCATGAAGGCTATCAAGGAAATGCACAGACAGGTAGGCGACCTTGTGGAAGATGAGCATGGAATTGCAAAGAGGGGATTAATCGTTCGCCATCTTGTAATGCCCAATGGTTTAGGTGGGACACGGAAAGTTATGCAATTTCTTACCCAGGAGATTTCATCAAATACGTATGTTAATATCATGGATCAATATCGCCCCTGTGGCCTTGCCCATGAATATCCTGAGATTAATCGCCGTATCAGCTGTGAGGAATTTGAGAATGCCCTTCAAATAGCCAGAGAAGAAGGTATATACAGATTAGACTCAGAAACAAGTTATTCCGTTTGAGTCCCCCTAAACTAGGGGGAGAGGGGGTTGTTTTTTTTCTTTGTACGGGAGTTATTTACAACCCCCACGCCCCCTTTTTTAAGGGGGATTTTATACTACCCTGAAAGCCGCTTAAATAAAATGAAAATTTCTATACGATCAAGTTAATTCGCCTAATTATGATTATGATTGATAGTTATGATTTAATCGTTATTGGCGGAGGACCGGCGGGAATGATGGCTGCTGGCCGTGCTGCGGAGAGGGGAAAGAAAGTCGCTCTTCTTGAAAGGAATGACCGCTTAGGCAAAAAACTTCTCATGTGTGCTACGGGTCGTTGCAATGTAACCAACACCGCCCCATTACAGGGACTTATTTCGGCATACGGAAAGGGAGGGCATTTTCTACGTACGGCATTAGAAACGTTTGACAATGAAAAATTACGCTCGCTTCTTTTGTCTTATGACGTGGAAACAATTGTAGAGCATAAGGGGCGCGTCTTCCCGAAGAGCCAGAGGGCCGATTCTGTTTTGAAGGCGCTTGAAACTTATATGCGTGACGGTCAAGTTGAAATACTGACAAATATGCATGTTTTACGATTAATATCTGAAAACAATCATGTCAGAGGGGTAGAGACAAATCACGGCAATATTTTTGGACAAAATGTTGTAATTGCGACAGGGGGTTTGAGTTACCCGTCTACAGGAAGTACGGGAGACGGGTACAAACTAGCCTCCGGCACAGGCCACTCAATTTGTCCAACATATCCCGCCATTATAGCCTTTGAGACGGAAGAGACATGGGTAAAATCCTTACAGGGAACACCCATAAAAGGCATCTCCGGCCCGGCCATTTTAGATATCAGCAAACGGCTTGTCGAATGCCTGCCAAATGGTTCTATACAAATCCACATAGACTTTAAACCCAATCGTTCAACAGAAGAACTCGATAGCATTCTTTTAAACCAGATTAAACGGCAGGGTAGCAAGGCCGTTAAATCATGCCTTACTATTTTTGTTCCGGAGAAATTAGCCCCTGTTCTATTGATAATGTGTAACATCGAACCTCATAAAAAGTCATCTCAAATAACAACACCGGAAAGAAGAAAGATATTAAAACAAATCAAGGGATTACATCTTACACTCGTTCGTCACCGTCCTATTGAGGAGGCCATTGTTACGGCAGGCGGAGTAAGTCTGGGTGAGGTTGATGCAAAGACAATGGAATCAAAACTGATGAAAGGGTTATATTTTGCGGGAGAAGTACTTAATATAGATGGCCCGACTGGTGGTTTTAATCTCCAGGCAGCGTTCTCCACGGGATACCTTGCCGGAAATTCTATTGAATAAAATGACATTTGCCTTTTCCTTGGATATATGGTATTTTCGGGTACTTTTCAGGAAAATACAATTAGTTTCCCGGGCGTTCTTGCTACCAATGTTAAAGGGGATAAAAAAAATATGCAGAAACGTATACCAATGGTGATATTTCTATTAAGCTCGTGGATGTTCATACAAACAATCAGCGCTTTTGCAGACGAGGAAAAGGTAGTACAGGATATCAAAGAAGATTCCGCCACAAATGAAATAATGAAAACACGGGAAGAACATCATGGTTTGCAAAGAAATCTTGGGTTCTCAAATTTCCTTGAGGGATGGCTTACCCCCTGGGCTGCATACGAAGAAAATGAAAGCCAGGCGCCAAGAGTGCCTCTTTTGCGTATCACACCGGCTTTCTTTAAGAGAGAGGTTCGTTTTAATTACATATACGTCGACGACGAGCACAAAGGAGAAGCAGACGTTAATGAGTGGGGGATGGCCTTAGAGCTTCCGTTAACACTCCGTTTCAAGGTTGATATAGAACCAAAATATTGTACGTAAACACCGAGGAGCACGACCAGCACAGTGGATTTGGAGATACAAAGGTCGCACTCAGAACCATGCTTCTGGAATCCCATAATTTCTCCTTGTCTACAGGTTCTGTTATAAGTATTCCGACAGGCGATGAAGAACGCAAGTTGGGTGAAGGCGTAACGATGGTGGGACAGCAACTCGCTTTCTGGATGGATTTGGGACATCGCATCAGTCTGCATACCTTTTTAGGCGCCGATGTTCCCACTGGCGGGAAACACAGAGAAGACGCCGAGGTAGACTTCCTTTACGGTACGGCGCTATCTTAAACATTTACGATAAAAGAGACGCCTGTTTTGGAGGGTATTACGCCCTTTATAGAATTGAATGGTCAAAAGGAATTTGGGCTGGACAAAGACGAACAATATCGGGTAGATATTCTGCCTGGAGTTCGTTGGGACTTATCTCACTAGCTTTATGTAATGCAGGGTATAGGGATTCCTTTAAATGGCGCTGACGACTTTGATAAACGGGTTTGGTTTAGTATTATTAAAGATTTTTAACTGATAGATTTGGAATATGGATAACGTAAAATCGGACATAAATAAGGGTGTTTATAGTGATACACTGCCATGGTTCAAAGATGGGTTAAAATTCGAATGTCAGCGAAGCGGCAGATGCTGCCGTGGTGAACCGGGTGTGGTATGGATCAATAAGAAAGAAATAGAAAAAATATCATCATTCCTGGGCATCAGTCAGGATGCATTTGCCAAAAACTACCTGAGGAGTTTTAATGGACGATTTAGCCTGGTGGAATACGGCGGCGGGGACTGTATTATGTACGACAATGGCTGCAAGATATACGATGTCAGGCCCTGTCAGTGCAGGACGTTTCCATTTTGGGGACCGAATCTGGAGAACAGGGCAGAGTGGGAAAAGTTAAAAAGGACATGTCCGGGTATTGATAAAGGAAAGTTACATACACTAAAGGATATTCAGGACAATTTAAAAATATATGAAGGACGCTTTGGCTAATATGGCGACAACAGAGGTATTGCAAGAAAGTCTCTATGCTGAATTATCAATATTATACCAGCGTTTGGAAAATGAGTTAACACAGTTAAGTCCCGGTTGTAATAAGTGTGGGACGTGTTGTAATTTTAGCGCATTTGATCATGTCCTGTATGCAAGTAGTATTGAGGTTGGCTATATTACGCAGTACGTGGAAGTACCCGACTTTAATATTGCGGACAATGTTTGCCCTTTTCTGAAAGACAATCAATGCAGTATCCGGGGCTTTCGAACACTGGGATGCCGTATTTTCTATTGTAATCCTCATTACAAGGAAATTATGTGCGAACTGTACGAAAAGTATCATTTCATGATTAAAGAGTTGAGTAAAAAATATGATTATCAATGGGAATACCTGCCTTTTCTCAGACAACTTGCTGAGTTAAAACCAAAATCATCTTTGCTTTAATGTATAGAAATCGGCCTTGAGGCCGGTTTTTATCATGAAGTGAATGACAATCTGTCCTATAGTAAACAAATTGCAGAAAAAGATTTTTTCAAAATTATTGATGGAGCCGCTAACGTAGGGAACTAAGAATTTGATAATTGTGAAAACAAAAAGAATTGCATACGTATTATTTATTGTAATGCTGGGATTCATAGCTCAGAATATATTTGAGCTTGAACTCGGAGTTCTCCAATCGGACACATCAAAAAACATCATTGACAACTCATCCACAATTAGTGTGTACACGTGGATGGATTATCTTGATCCTGAGATTGTTTCGGATTTTGAAAAAGAATTCCATGTGAAGGTTCATGTAGATTATTATGACGATGAAGACATAATGTTTTCTCTCGTGCAGTCTAGGCCTGAACGATATGATGTTGTTTTTCCCACTGATTATATGGTTGATTTAATGATGAGAAGCAATTTATTGTCAAAACTTGATATGCGGCATATCCCGAATCAAAAAAATATTAAAGCGAAGTTCAGGACTTTAATAAATAAAAAGTGGAAAGGATATTGCGCCACGATAGACTGGGGCGGCGTGGGTATTGCATATAATACAAAATATGTAAAGTGCAATGTGGATAGTTGGGGTATTTTTTGGGATACGAAATACAAGGGGCGGATGGCTATGGTCAGCAACGGTTACGAAGTAATGTCGGCAGGGCAGAAATTGCTGGGTTGCCCGCTAAATCCAAAGAATCCAAAGGATATGGATGATGCATTATTACTGTTAAAGAATCTAAAGCCATTACTTCAGGATGAAGGATTCATGTCGTATGACAAAATCAGAAACAGGCTGTTAAGCGAGGAGTTATGGCTTGCGCAGTGCTATAACGCGGATGCTGCCTTTGTTAATCAGAAAAATAATGCCGTAAAATTTGCTATACCAAAAGAAGGGACTGGTTATTGGGTAGAAACAATAGCAGTTCCTGTTGGTGCAAGAAAAAAGCGTCTCGCGGAGGAATTTATTAATTTTATGCTTCGGCCTGAAAACAGCGCCCGGCATACCAATTACTCTAATTACGCAAATTGTAACAAAAAGGCATGGCCATTTGTCAATAAGGAACTGCTCAGAAATCCGTATGTTTATATAAACAGGAAAACAATGGATAAATTCGAGGTATTTGAAATCTTAAATCCCGACGTTCAGAAAAAGTATAATGAATGCTGGGCATCACTACTTTCAAATTAAAGGACAAAATTGGGGAATATAAGTTTTTTCAGAAAATTAGGTTTTAAAATAGCCCTTCCTTTTACGCTAGTAGGTCTTTTACCCTTATTTACTGGGATATTCTTTTTGTTTAAATATACCGAGGGTCTTATAAGAGACGACGCCTGTAATAATCTTGGGTTGCTGGCTAAAAATACCGAGGAAGAAGTAAGTCGCTTTATGTATAGCTGTGTGGCTGACATGAAGATACTGGCGGAAAGTGAAGACATGGAGAATACCGAAATTCATGCAGATAAGAAGTTATTAGCCATGAGAAAAATTCAGGATTATTACAAACGTTTTGAAGACATTACCATGATCGATACAAAGGGTCGTGTAATAACTTCTACCACATATAATTATCGCGGCGAATGGAGATCCAAAAAGTGGTTTCTTGAAGCGATAAAAGGGAATGTGTATGTTTCAGATGCCCATGTCATTCTCGATCCGTATAAGGTCGTTATTGCCATTGCTGTTCCTTTAACGGATGGAAATGGGAAAATACAAGCAGCCCTCGTTGGACAACTTAATATGGAGCGCCTGTGGGAGATTACTGATCATATAACAATTGGGAAAACGGGTTTTGTTACTATTGTAAATGACCAGCGTTGCTTTGTCGCTCATCCAAGCAAAGAAAAGCTGTTCCAGCAGGCTCCTTTTGATACGGATAAACAATCTGGAATTGTTGAAGCCATCGGTACTGATTCAGAAAGATTCATTTACAATACAGAGAAGTATATAAATAAAATGGATTATGAGTCGCCAAAATGGCAAATAGTAGTTGCGCAGGAAAAAAGAGATGCCTTATCAAATTTGTCGAGGTTAAAATACAAAGTCATATATACTTTAATTATAAGCCTGGCCCTGGTAATATTAACAAGCATATTCGTGTCAAGGCGTATCGTAAGCCCTATACTGGCTTTAATACATGGAATGTCCAGGGTGTCTGATGGTGATTTGAGTTACAAAGCAAGTATAAAGAGTAAAGATGAAATTGGCTTATTAGTGGCATCTTTTAACGATATGATAGTTCGACTGGATAAGGCGCGTCAGGAAATACAAAGTAAAACCGAGGCATTACACGATGCGTTCAATAAGATCAGTTTACTAAACGTTACATTAGAAAAGAAGGTGGAAGAAAGAACTAAAGAATTGCGGGAGAAACAACATCAATTGGTACAGACAGGTAAATTGGCAGCCATTGGTCAATTGGGGGCTGGTGTTGCACACGAATTGAATAACCCTATAGCAGGTATCCTTGGTTACGCGCAATTTATGCTGGATACCATATCAAAAGAAAACTTAAAAATAGAAGATGTTCGTACATTTAAGAAATATTTACAACACATAGAGAATGGTTCTCGTCGTTGTAAAGAAATAATACAGAATCTGCTTCAGTTTGCAAGGAAAGCACCTGAAGATTTTATATCATTGGATGTGAATGGTGTTATGGAGGATACATTAGCTCTCATAGAACATCAGCTTTTAGTGAATAAGATCGTGGTGATTAAAAATTTAGATGAATGCGTAAACCTGATCCTTGGAAATCCAATACAGTTACAGCAGGTGTTTACCAACATAATTGTTAATGCCCAGCAAGCGATGCCCGAAGGTGGTCAGTTATTCATCTCGACAAGAAATGAAAATGAAACTGTGATCATAGAATTTAAGGATACCGGATGTGGTATTCCCGAAGAGTATAAAGATAGAATATTTGAACCGTTTTTTACAACAAAGATGAATTGGAAAGGGACTGGACTTGGTTTATCTATATGTTATGATATTATAAAAAATCATAATGGAAATATTGTGGTGAACAGTCAGTTGGGTAAAGGGGCGGTTTTTACAATAATTTTACCTGTAAAGAGTGATAAGAATGAACACCCTGACGGAAGCAGAAAAGAAGCCGGTACGGATACTGGTAGTTGATGACGAACAAATAATTCGTGATATGCTTTTCGACACGCTGTCACAGGCCGGTTACACGGTGAAAACGGCAAAAGACGGCAACGATGCGATTGCACAAATTGAACGTGAATCTTTTGATATCGTGATTACCGACATTAAAATGCCTGATATTAGCGGGATGGAATTATTAATACGATTGCAAAAGGAGAATCCGAACTTGTGCATATTACTTATGACGGCATATGGTAATATAAAATCTGCAATTAATGCGATTAAACTGGGCGCATATGATTACATTTGTAAACCGTTTGAGCTTAGTGAAATGAAAAATATTGTGGATAAAGCAGCAAAACGGCAACGACAATTGTAGTGTTATGAATGACGGATTTTTAAAGTACCTTATATTACAGAGGTTTAATCAAGGAATATAACGATGAACGCAATGATGGAAGCAGTTGAGCAGGTGCGAATACTTGTTGTTGACGATGAAGAAATAGTTCGCAATTTGCTTCACGATACACTTTCCAATACGGGATACAAAGTAAGAACAGCAAAGGACGGGCAGCAAGCGATCTCACAAATTGAAACCGAACCATTTGAAATTGTCATTACCGATCTTAAAATGCCCGGTATAAGCGGCATGGAATTATTACATCACATATTAAAGATAAACCCTGATATATGTGTATTGATTATAACCGCCTATAGTACCGTTGAATCCGCTGTTAGCGCTATGAAGCTCGGCGCATACGACTACATTTGCAAACCGTTTGAGCTTGAGGAAATGAAGGTCGTTGTAGAAAAAGCTGTGGAACGGCAGCGGTTATTGCGGGAATCGCGCATGGTAAAGCATTACAAGCACCTTTCTATTACGGATGGTCTGACCAAGGTTTATAATCATAGATATTTTCATGAATTTTTAGACCGTGAGTTGCAAAGGACGAGGAGAAATTCCAGCGCATTTACGCTATTGTTTGCGGATGTGGATAATTTTAAACAATACAACGATGTGAATGGTCATCTGGCAGGAGATGAGGTGCTTCGTGAATTAGCCATAATATTTCTAAATACAACGAGAAAGACAGACTTCGTGTCAAGATATGGCGGTGAAGAATTTGCGGCAATACTGCCCGACACGGTGATTGATGGCAGCTTGCGCGTGGCCTGCCACTTAATTCAGGCAATTCGCTCTAAAAAATGGATGTATGCCGATGTGCTTCCATGCAAAACAATTACCATGAGTATTGGTTTAGCAACTTATCCTGAAGACGCGCTCTCTAAGGAGGGATTAATCAGGAAGGCCGACGATGCTATGTATCACGCAAAGAAGTCGGGAAAGAACAAGGTATGTTATTATGATGGGAAACAGATAGTTGATTACAAAGAAGAAGGAATAGGATAGACCGATGCTGATAAAGAATAGAATCTTTGCAGACCTTAAATGGATATTGTTATTAGTATTTTGCATAATGGCAGGATGTGGGAACAAGGCAGATTACCATAATAAAGAGGGGCTTTATCTCTATAATAAAAGGAAGTTCGACGAGGCAATTGTGGAATTTAAAAAGGCGCTGGAACTGAACCAGAAGCATTACGACGCGCATTTCAATCTGGGCATTGCTTATTATGCAAAAAATATGCATGACGAATCAATAGCGGAACTGAAAAAGGCTATTGAAGTGAACCCCGACGAACCTAAGGCATATTATAACATTGCCTTTGCCTATGTAGCTAAGGAAAAAGTTGCTGAGGCAATTTCTGAATATGAAAAAGCGATAGAATTGTATGCTGCAAATAAAGACAAAAAAGAAGCCGATGGGTATCTTTATCTGGCGGTTGCTTATAGTCTGATCGAAAAACAGGAAGACGCATTTAATGCGTGTAAAAAGGCAGTAGAAATTAATCCAGAATTGGAAGATGGACATTATTTTTTCGGTGTTTGTTACTATAAAAAGAATATGTTTGATGAAGCTATTGCAGAGTTTAAAAAGGCAATTCAGTTGAATCCGAAATCTGAAAAGGCACACAGCATTCTGCTTGCTGTTTACGACAAACTGGGAAAAGCTGAAGAGGCATTTGAGGAAAATCGAATACTGAAACAGCTTGAAATGGAAAGGCGGGAACGATGAATAATACCAGGGAAAACGACCTAAAAATACTCGAACAAGCGCTTGCCTTGGAAATTGAGGCGACGAAACGGTATCAGGAGCAGCATGATATTGTGAAGGACCCGGAAATCCACACCCTGTTGGAAGGACTTCATAGAAACGAAGTTGATCACGAAAAGATTATTCGGGGGCATATTCTACGATTGATTGGAAGCGGCAGCGATAAGATAGCAAACCCACTCCTCAATCCCCTCCGGGGAGGGGAGTAAGGGGTGGGTAAAATTTGTTCACGTGCAAACTGGGAGTCGTTGGGTTCTGTCTTTTAAACCTCAATCTAATTTAATAGGGGAAAAACGGGAATGCATCATGGATATTTGTCGATAATCAAAATGATTGAGGCCGACCTTGCGTTTGAGAAGGATGCCGTGCGGATATATAATGAATTTGCAGAAAAAGTTTCCGATCCGCAATTAAAGGAGATGTTTATAGAATTTGCTAAGGCAGAAACAGGACACGTGAACGGCCTTCAAAGACTAATACAATTTATTCGGGACGGGGAACATGAGGCGAAGTTTTATTGTCCTGTGTGTGGGTGGGAGGTTAATTTTGGGAAAAAGCCCGGCGTCGGGGACCAGGCGAGATGCCGGATGTGTGGCGTTATATTTGAATTGATCGAAATAGGCGGTGATTACGACATCAGAAGGTTATAAATTAAGGACAGTTTTAACACGGCTGATATAAAAAATATGGATGTGAGAGTGTATAGAATATCAACCTGTCATTGGTGTGATAAGGTTGAGACATTTTTTAAAAAACATGGCGTAAATTACAAATCCATTGTGATCGATTTGCTGGCTGGAAACGAGCAGGAAAAGGCTATCGCAGAGTCCTATCATCTCAGTAAACAACGTTCATTTCCCGTAACCTATATTGATGGTACCTGTGTAATCGGATTTCACGAGTCCAGGCTGCGTCATTTGTTAAAGTTACCGCCTCAAAAAGACGAACATGAAAGGACTAAATCAGAAGATAGTGGAGTCAAGTCAGGCTTATATAGAGAGGATGAAGACCTCCGGGAAACTATCGAAAAAATGCGCGAATGGTTGCTGCGTGAGGCAAAGAGCCATGGCTACACAATTAATCCGGATGAAAATGTAGTTGAAGAAATTCTTGTGGGACTGGCTAAAAACGAGAAACGCTATGGGTATAAGGCTTGTCCCTGCCGTTTGGCTACCGGGAAGTACCAGTTGGACTGCGATATCATTTGCCCGTGTTCCTATTGTTTTCTGGATGTCGAAAAGAACGGAAGGTGTTATTGCTCGTTATTCGTATCGGACCGTTTTATTGCTAGTGATCCCTCTTTGCCTGAATATGTGCCTGACTCGAGGGAAAGGACGGAAACAGGAGGAAAGAGTGCAGTATTTATAACAGAAGAAGTGCCCGAAGCAGTGGTTGGAGCGCCTGCAATCCCGCTTAAGACTCGTATAAAAGTAATCGGCTTTATGCAGGATATAGTTGATAAAAATAAAGCCAGAGAGGGATTTGTAAGAATGGCTGACAGCCCGGATATCCAGTCTGCTACTGTTCAGTGGAACGAAGATACCGCTTATGCAAGTAATATTATTAACGATACGAAGGTTACAATAAAACTGAGACAGGATCCCGAGGTATACACTTATCAAATTATTTGTACGGCAGTTGACGGAAAATTAACGAATGTGGATAAACTTTTCCAGAGGATAGACGTCCCTGAACATAAAAATAAACTCTTTGAGTGTTGCCTGATTGTCCCAGGTGTTGCCTGCGCCAAAGAAGATTTGCAACTTCTTTTACCCAAACAAGGATATATGAGTCATATTTATGATAAGTATAAAGTTGCTGCAGGTTTTGAAGCGGAGGGAACCGGGAAAGATACATTTGTTATATCGCCGGAGGATCAGATGCTCGATAAAATTGTCGAAGAGATTGTTACATTGGAGACTAATTATCAACTATTGAGTGTGGAAAGGCAGCGATATATTTTAGCTATAGACAAACTGGATGTTTTGGAATCTACCATTGTATCCAAGATGCGTATTATCAGCATGAATTTGCCAAACGCCCTTCCTGAAGCGTTAAAAGTGTGGTTGCATGGATTAAGCAATAATTTCGGTGAGATTTCCGGAATTGCAGAGGAATCACGGCATCACATGAACGACACCCTTTTGAAAAGGGATGTGATGCGGAGAGTCATTAAGGATTGGGGAGAAAGCGAAGGTGGATTTAATTATCCGGCGCTCTCCAGATTCTTCCTGGAAAGGGTGGATACCCTTGGTGAGCAGTACCAGCGATTATTTATTCGCATAGATGGCATACGGAGAGAAATGGCGGATTTGATTACCATGTTACGCACGAAAATAGACCTCATTTTACAGGAACAAAGTTTGGAACTTCAACGCAGTATGGATGAAACAACAAAGACCCAGATGATGATGCAGCATACGGTGGAAGGTTTATCTGTGATTGTTCTTTCGTACTATACCATCCATTTGTTTGGCTTTGTTTTTGAAAGTTTAGAAGCGAGTCATATTATTAATGTCTCCTTAACTACTGCAAAAGCCGTTTTTGTGCCAATAGCAATAGCGATAAGTTGGTATCTTACCTTTCGCGCAAAGAAGGTGATTAAAACCCATACTACCCATAAACCGAAGTAATATCAGCAAAATAGAACCAGAATGGAGGATTTGAGAAGTGGAAAAGGATATTGCAAAGATAGTGATCGACGAAGGGCAGATTCGTAATAAACTCCTTGAATTGTCGAAGACATTAATCAGTGATTATA
Source organism: Planctomycetota bacterium (assembly GCA_016188675.1). Lineage (GTDB taxonomy): Bacteria > Planctomycetota > Brocadiia > Brocadiales > Brocadiaceae > Wunengus. The sequence continues at coordinate 38,169 of JACPHJ010000092.1, read as the reverse complement.
CGGGTAAAGAGTGGACAATTATTGCGATCCTTAACGGAAGCCTGGTGTTTCTTGCTGACCTGATTAGGCTGATTCCTTATCCTATCAGACTGGATACCATTGATGCCGCTACGTACGGCGAGTCTACTTTTCCAACGGCGGACACCAAGATCAATCGTCAATTTAAGATTGACATAGAGGGTAAACATGTATTGGTGATTGATGATATCGCCGATACGGGAAGTACTTTGAAAAGGGTATTGGGTGATATTAAAAAATACAAGCCCAGAACGCTCAAGAGTTGTGTCCTTTTGAACAGATCGGGCAGGAGACGTTTTAATATCCAGCCCGAATATTGCTGTTTTGACATCGGCGATGATTTTGTTGTTGGGTACGGATTAGATTACAATAACAAATACAGAAATTTGCCTTTTATAGCAGTGCTGAAGGATGAATGTTACAGCCGCAAGGGAATCATATAACAAAAGTAATAAATCAAATTAATCCCCCTTAGAAAAGGGGGTAAGGGGGTTGTCACTACTACCCCTTCATTTTGAACTTCTTAAGTCTCAGGCACGGACTAACTTGTTTGTCCGTCCTAAGTTTGCAAAAAGAAGGAAGCCATATTTTGAAGGCCGTCTTTGTCCATTTAGTAGGCAGTCACCGGGGAAATACAGAAGTTTTTGCTTCTGAAAAGATATCTATTGGAACAGACGCTTCAAATGACCTTCGTTTTGATCCCGATATAGACAGTAACACATCAAATCAGCATGCCGAAATACAATTAAATGAATGTGATTTTGTATTACGGGATAAGGGAAGCCTGCATGGAACACTGGTAAACAACAGATCAATTAATGAAATTGTACTGAAAGACGGCGATTTGATTGAGTTTGGCGCTGGCGGTCCCAGGGTGCGATTCCGAATTAAAACGGATGAAGCGGATGTATGTAAACCTTTGTCTGAGATGCTGGAAGATTCACTGGGTATAGCACGTTCCTCCCGCATGGGAAGGCTTAATACGGCAACTGCTTTTTTCAAGCAACTTCTGTGGGAAGCCTTTACCCAATCCTCTCACTCATTTAAGATAGGTATTGTAACTATCATGGTTATCATTGCCGGTAGTTTGGTGTTATATTTTTATACCCAGTACGCCAGATTATCGAAGACAGTGGAGATAGTGCGTACCCTCGAGGTAGAAAGGTCTGTTGCTGAGAATATAATTAAGACTTATAGCGGCGGGATATGCCTGATACAGGGAACGTTTTATTTCCTTGACGAAACGACTGGTGAACCGCTAATGATGATGGGCAGGGGGCAACGGGGTATCAATGAGTACACAGGTACTGGCTTCCTGGTCAGTGATGATGGATTAATCATGACCAATCGCCATATTGCCGAACCATGGTGGGAGATGGAAATGTCTCCGTATATTCATTTAGAGCCCACGATTAAGCCGAGATTTGAAATATTCAGGGCATTTTTCCCCGGCATTAAAGAACCGTTTCCTTTGAAGGTAGAGAAAATTTCTGATGAGGTAGACGTTGCACTGCTTCGCATAGACAAGCGAGGCGCAAAAATCCCCCCTCTCGAATTAGACTTAACGGGACGCGGCGCGGTGGTAGGTGAACCAATAATATTGTTGGGTTATCCGGCAGGGGTAAATGCCATTTTTGCAAAGACAGACCCTGACATTGTGAAGCAGCTTTTTAACATGCCGTTTGTTCCGCTCGTACAGGAACTTTCAAATTGGGGTCTGATCAGGCCGCTTTCAACGCAAGGTCATTTAAGTGACATTATGCAAAATAGGATTGTTTACGATGCTCAAACCACTGCCGGGGGCAGTGGCGGTCCTATTTTTAATAATAAGGGGAAGGTAATCGGGGTTAATTATGGTGTATTTCCGGGATTTCGTGGATCTAATTTTGGTGTGCCGGTAAGTTACGGTATAGAGTTGATTAAATCATCATTATCAAGTAAAAAGGACTAAAAATGGGAATTGCCTGTCGGTTTCGGTTTTTTGTGTTTAAGGATACATACAATGAAAAGTTTATGAAAACCTGGTTAAGGGGGATTTGTTGTATAGTCTTGTTTGTACTGGTATCGGGTGTGTTTTACAACCCTTTGTATGCACATTCAGATGGCGCGCCCATTGCCTGTTTAGGTAGCGGCGATAATAGATATAGTCATAGATTTTATGCTCCAAGAAGTTGGGATACCTGCGGTGTTTTAGGATGTCATTACCAGTATCCCATTGATTCTGGTAAGGCTAAATTTAAGCTGTTTGTGGTTGACAAATGCGCACCGGGGCAAATCGTGGATATACTGATATCTTTTGAGAAGTCGAATACTGAATCCCACGGGTTTGAAATTACAGCGCAGGATAGATATGATAATCGAATAGTGGGTGACTTCATTATTGAAGATGCGGATGACGTACAGATAATAGGCAGTGGACTTTTTGTGACCCATACGAAAAAGGGAACCATCCAGAAGTCCTGGCATATCAAATGGCAGGCGCCTTCGGCTGATTTCCTGGTACAGAATCCTGTAAGATTTTATGCTATGGGAGTCGAAGGGGATAACGACGATACACCAATGGGTGATTATATCTACAAGGCGACAAGGCTTATTGAAGTAGGACCCAAGAAGATGCAAAAACAACAAATCCGTCTCCTAAAGAAGGATTGATGTATATCCAAGATAACGAGCGCTTCCCAGCTTGATTTTTCGTGGGGGTGTTCCCAGGACGTATGTGCATAACAAAAGATGCATATCGCATCGTTCATATGAATTTGAAACAAGAGGTTGGTGATTAATTTGATAAATTTTGATAGTCACAAAGATGGCAGAAAATAACGCTCCAAAACCCGCGGGGCCTGTAGTTGCAGATGCCTATTTACCACCACAAATCGCCTTCCGAATTGACAGCGTGGCATTAGTAAAGGCGAGATTAAGTCTTTCCCAGACATTTATGCTCAGCATTTTGGCAGGCGTTTATCTTGCTCTGGGAGCACAATTTGCCACCTTGGTAATAAGTGATTCCACACTGCATTTGGGGCTTACGTCTCTCATTGAAGGTATTGTGTATTCTTTAGGATTCATATTGGCTGTCATCGGTGGCGCGGAAGTTTTTACGGGGAACTGCTTAATAATAATTGGCTATGTGAGTAAAAGGATTACAACGCGTGAATTGCTCAATAACTGGACCATCTCATACACGGGTAATTTCATCGGCAGCCTCACGATGGTCTGCTGGTTGTATAAAACACATCAATGGGAATTTTTTCACCATATGGTTGGTGCAAAGGCCTTGCTTATCGCTCATAAAAAGGTCAACCTGTCTTTTATGGCTGCCTTTGCCAGAGGGGTTCTTTGCAATGCGTTGATATGCCTTGCGGTCTGGTTATGCTTTAGCGGTAGGAGCGTGGCAGACAAGATTATTTCTATCATATTTCCCATAGGTGGTTTCGTTGCCAGTGGATTCGAACAATGTGTTTCCAACATGTATTTTATTCCGATTGGAATAGTATTAAGGAAAAATAAAGCCGTAGTTGCAGCAGCGGAAAAGATGACTGAAAAAACATTAGACCTCTCTCAGCTTACCTGGAAGGGATTTTTTATACACAATCTTATACCCGTTACCCTAGGAAATATTGTAGGCGGAGTTATTCTGGTTGGTATAATTTTCTGGTTTGTTTACCTACGGCCGCATATTAATCTATCATTGAGTGTAAAACAGGATTTTTCGCACAAGTAGGTATTATACAACTGTTGATATTCTCTATGAATACATTTATAGAATAATGTCTGTTACGATGAATTGGTTATGAGCGAAAGTTATGGTTTTTATCTTCTAAATTATATGATTATGCCAATTATGGAATAAATAATGATAATTGGTGATAAAACATCTAACAAGGGCGCACATGGGTATAGATCGTACTGTGTGATTAATCCCAGCAAATTGGTTGCAAAAAGATTTCTTACAAAAAAAAATGTATAAAGCAGTATCTTAACGGATTTATTCGGGGATAAATATTTGCAATAGGCATAGACAAAGACAAGGGCAGAAAATTCTTTAATTACATAGTTCAAATAAACCAAAGCAGATGAAAGGGTAGATTCCTCGGCCTCTTCGGCAAATGCCTCCAAGCCCGTAGACAAAAAATACTTTGATAAAAAATATAAACTGAAACCGATAATAGTTACTGAAAAGATACCTCTTGACCAATGCACAAGGTTTCTGATTGACTCTGGATATTGACCGCTTGTCTCATAAGAATTGGCAGATTTGCCATTTATTGATTTTTTTACAGAAGCAGACATTATAAAGAAATATGCGAAGAAAAGGACTGCAACCGCTACGATATCACCACACATGTCTGGCATATTAGGTACATGTAACTCATAGTACTCATGATTTTCAGGCCTTATTATGTCGAAAAGGATAAGGGGTTTAATTATATTCACAGAGATAAACCTCAGGTTGATTCCAACGAACGATAATAATGCACTTAGTTTTAAATTCTTTTCAGCAGATTTGATTGTCGTATCCATAGAAATACTCATTTCATTGTGTAGTTTGGAATATAGTTGTTTCTGAGTTATCTTCTCGTGAAGGGGAGAGTATTGTTTTGTGACGCTATCTCTGTAACGCTATTGCTGTCATAATTCGCTACCCAAATGTTGGCTCCGTCATAAGCAATCCCTCTTGGATTAAAGCCCACATTATAAATACCAAGTAATGCCCCATCGCTTGCCCTCAATTCCGTTACATTGTTGCTTCCAGAATTCGTTACCCAAATATGGTAACCATCAAAAGCCACTCCACAAGGGTAAGTGCCTACTGGAAAGATAGACATATCTTGTGCTTCTTCGTACCAGCATGGGATGATCATGTGAAATACGCTAAATCGCTGTTCATCGATTATTTGATTATTGTTCATGACCTGCAATCCCGATAAAGCTTGTGGTTTTTTTAAGACCAGGGGATTTACAGACACTTTCTTTTCTAGAGCAAAATTTTTCATCATTTTTTGAGAGGAAATGATTCCAAACGTGGTTATAAGTTTTTTGTCAGAGCTTCCCGATGATGTATTTGTGATGAATGCGATTAACGCAAGGCTTATGATAATGCCTGGAACAGTTTTAAAGTATTTCATGGTTTTATTCTCCATAGATATAAAGTATTAAATAAAATACTGGATATAAAACGGCAAATATTGCAGGTTAAACTCCTATTCCTCGTTTATAGATATTCCATAAAGGCGCATGTATTTTTTGGGGTACAAAGTTAAAATTTTTGTAAGACCACACAGTTACCGTTGATTGGATTAGTCCCAAAAAGGCTATGGCTGATATTTTGGGATCGATATCATCGTTTTTTACAAGTCCTGATTTTATAGCAACCAAAAGTATCTTTTGTATCTTCTGTAAATATTTACGGATGAGCTTAGATATTTTTTGACGTATAAAAGGGTCGCTGAACTGCATAACTCCCAAGATTACGATAAAAGATGTCTCACGGCGTTCCCGTGCATAGGTAAGGTGAGCTAGTAATACATTCTTTAGATTTTGAATAGGATCTTCACTAGTCATTGCCTCATTTAAAGCCTTCATGAGGGTCTCTTCAATATTATCAATCAACAAACTCAATATATCCCGCTTGTTTTTAAAATGGCGATAGATAGCCGTTTTGGAAGTGCCTATTCGTGCTGCTATTTCGCTTATGGTGACATGTTCAATACCTTTGGAAGAAATGATATTCCGGATAATATCTATAATTTGTTGCCTTCTTATCTTTGTGCGCTTTCTGATTTGCATAGGAACTCCTTTGTCGAAATAAAATAATTTACTTGAACAAATTATACACTACTGATTATAATATTTCAATGATATGTTTACGAATGTTAACATACCTTATTAATCTGCAAAAGCTATGGAAGAGAAGAAATTTATACAAAGAAAAGTCATGGTATTTGTCTGTCTCTCAATTCTTATAGCAATAATATTTTTTACCAGAAATCTTCTTGTTAAGAATAAAGATGTAAACACACAGCCAAGGTCGGCGGTTACCCGGGATGCACATAAATCCGAAGAACCTTGTATACAAAATTTTGTGGCTGCAGATTATGAAAGAACGGGGAAACCTGCGCTTGGCACTTTTCTTAAATCAATACTATTGCAAAAAACTTCTTATAACGTTTATGGTTCTACTGTCACATATACTGCTGAAAATATAAGTGAAATTAATAAGACCGGTTCACCTGACGCTCCATTAGCAATCAGAACACCTGACATGCTTATATTGCTAACGGTTGTATTTATGATGTTTTTTTTCATGTCAAAGGTATTTTAGTAATCCTGTTGATTTGCTCAATTAACAAAAATTATAATGAGGGAGGTTTACCATGAAATTGATAGAAGCCATCATCAGGCCGGAAAAACTTGATATTGTCACCAGATATTTTGGACAACGCAACAAAATATCCTTTTAAACCATACGTTTTTCTCGTAGTTAGCGACCTCATAGTGTTGCTCTCAAACAGAGAAAAGTTATCAATCGTGCTTATATATTACCAAGAGCGGTTAATTGTTTGCATTTTAGAAGCATGTTATTACTCTTATTAGGAACACAAAATAAACAAAATGTAGTATATTTGTAGTTCTCTACAGATGCAAACTACTTCATGCTCTCCTTAGTAAGTATTTGAACATATTAGCAGATATACCTTTTCTACTTTGGACTTCAGATATATATAATGTCAGAATCTAATTTTTATTTCCTGCTTTTTCTGATCCTAATCTCTGGTAAAGTCCTTGCTGAACTGGCGGAAAGGCTTGGGTTACCGGCTGTTCTTGGTGAATTATGTGCTGGGATAATGTTAGGGCCGTCTCTGTTTAATTGTATTCCATACCATGAGAACGAGACTGGTTTTTACATGATTCGAGATGTTGCTCGTTTAGGTATTTGTGTCTTGCTCTTTCGGATAGGCTTAGAGACCAGTTTTGCAAAGATGGCGAAAGTTGGTTTAATCTCTATTGTAACTGCCACTGTTGGTGTAATATGCCCCTTTATGCTTTCCTTCGTATTTTGTCAGTTATTTGGATTGACGCTCAGCACAACACTCTTCATTGGAACCACTTTAACAGCGACAAGCGTTGGTCTCACCGCTAGGGTTTTCTCTGATCTAAAAAGGCTCGACACCAAAGAATCACAAATTATACTTGGTGCTGCTATTATTGATGATGTGATTGGCCTGATTGTCTTATCTGTTGTTAGCGGTATCAGCGTCTCTGGTTCAATTTCCTTCATAGCAATTGAGAAAACAATACTCTTTATTACAGGTTTCTTTATCTTTTCTTTTTTGTTGAGTGGATTTGTAAAACCATTATTTAATCTCCTTGACAAGGCGAAAACAAGAGGCGTCGTAATAACCATTTCCTTCTGTTTCTTATTGATTATGGCTTATTACGCAAACTACATTGGCATGGCCACAATTAGTGGAGCATTTTTGGCTGGCATGTTACTTACGAGGACAAAACAATTAGAATTGATCGATGAAAAGACAAAACCATTAGTCGAGATATTAACGCCTATATTTTTTGTTGTAGTTGGCGCCAGTGTCAACTTAAGAATACTAAACCCTTTCAACCCAGAAAACAGAGACACATTAGTCTTATGTGCCTTTCTCATTCCTATTGCCATTGTAGGTAAATTTGTTAGCGGTTTTTCTGTATGGAAGAAAGGGATAAATAAAGCTATGGTAGGTGTGGGGATGATACCAAGGGGGGAAGTGGCGTTAGTTTGCGCGCAGGTGGGTTTGTCTTCATCGGTACTGACACAAAAGACATTCTCTGCTCTTGTCGTAACAATCATAGCCACAGCGTTGGTTGCACCGCCCATAATTAAGTTTACAATTAAAAAAACTATTTTATAATCACCATAATATTATTATAGTAAAGAATTATATATAAAAATGGAGTGAAACTTATTTTATGAAGAGACGATTAGCAGAAGAGACAGTTATTTTTATCAGTGTTCTTAAGTGGGTTGCTCTGTCCGTGGCTGTTGGGGCAATGGTTGGTTTATCAACAACGGCATTTTTAAAGGCATTAAGCTGGGGTTCGGCATTTAGTAGTAGATATTCATACTATTTCTTCGGTAATAATTCGTATTATTTCCTTTTGTTGCCTGTGGCGCTATTTTTAAGCACTTTAATGACAAAATATTTAGCACCAGATGCCGAAGGACATGGAACTGATAAGATTATCGAAGCGGTTCATAAACGTTCCGGCAAGATAAAGGCGTTGGTTGTACCTGTAAAGCTCGTTGCTACTATTGTAACCTTGGTTACAGGTGGTTCTGCAGGAAAAGAAGGGCCGTGTGCTCAAATTGGAGCCGGGCTTGCATCTGTTTTTGCTGATGTGCTCAGGGTCGATGACCAGGACCGTAAAAAGTTGGTAATATGCGGTATCAGTGCGGGGTTTGCTTCAGTGTTTGGCACCCCAATAGCCGGCGCTATTTTTGGACTGGAGGTGCTTTTTGTAGGAAACGTTTTGTACGATGTACTTTTGCCATCTTTTGTTGCCGGAATTACAGGCTATCGGGTTGCATGGGTACTTGGGGGGAGACATTTTCATTACACTATGAATTTTGTGCCCGTTTTCAACGAGTCGCTCTTTTTGAAAATAATTCTTGCGGGAATTTTCTTTGGTATGTGTTCTTTTTTTCTTATAGAGGTATTAAAGATAGGTGGAAAACTGTCGAAAAAAATACAGATATGGACGCCGTTAAAAGGCATTATCGGAGGTACGGTTCTTATAATTTTTACCCTTCTGTTTTCGAATAAATATCTTGGGCTTGGCATGGATACGATTAAATCTTCTCTACGAGGGGGAAAGGTTCCCTGGTACGCCTTCATACTAAAAACTATCTTTACCAGTATAACCTTAAACTTCGGAGGGAGTGGCGGAATCGTAACGCCGATATTCTTTATCGGGGTAACTTCCGGGATTCTGTTTGCAGATATTTTTGGATTAGACAGGGCGACATTTTCTGCAATTGGTTTGGTAAGCCTTCTGGCAGGCGCAGCCAACACACCTATTGCAGCGAGTATTATGGCTGTGGAGTTATTTGGTCCGAAGTTAGGACCGTATGCTGCCGTGTCATGTATTATCAGTTTCCTTATGACTGGACACCGGAGTGTCTATCCATCCCAGATAATGGATTTTAAAAAATCTTCATCTATCCACATAGAAGGCGGTGAAGAGGTTGAAGACGTAAAGGCACATTTTAAACCGAGAAGTAAAAGTTTGATAGGAATAGGTCTTTGGATTGGTAAGGTAATTAAGGAAAAACTTAACAAGAAAAAGACGTGACGTACTCCCGGTTTTTTTGTGGCCAATCCGGTAAGGTTTTATGCAATGGGTATCGAAGCAAATAATGACGATACGCCAATGGGTGATTATATTTACAAGGCAACAAGGCTGATCGTTGTAGAGCCAAAGAAAAAAAAAGAGCAAATTCGTTTAATAAAAAAGAAGGAGTAAAGGGTGAAATTGAAAATGTTAGTATGTGGGTTCCTGCTTTTGTTGGGTGTGTCACAGGTATCCAGCGCCTCACAGCTTGATTTCTCATGGAGCGCCCCGAAAACCTATGTGCATAACAAAGGCACAGGCGGAGAGACAGGATATATCATTTGGTTTTACAACCTTGGGAATACCATTGACCAGCCAATATTAGTTCCCATCGAAGTATTTTTAATGACTGACACGGGGGAAAAATATACGGACACATATTATCCTGAGATTATGGAGCGGGTAGCAAAATTAGATGAAGATTATAAGGAAGGCAAAAAATATCAGTACGCAACTATCGCAAAAGGTGAGCTTGCCCCCAAGACGACAAAGCATTGTGTATCTATGTTTGAGGATGTTGACCTCAAGGCCAAACGCCTCGATATATTTGTGACGGGTATATTGCATTTCTTTTTCTGGCGGTGGAGGATGGTAGATTATTCTTACAAGATTACGTATGAAAAAGAACAGGATAAATGGAAGCTGATCGAGCATGGGATGTCCAAGGATGCCTCTCATCGTTCATATGAATTTGAATCAAGGAATTGGTGAATTCTGTGATTAAAGGTATCCGAAGTGCGAATGTGCTTTGGCAATGGATCCATAATATTTTTTATTTTCACGATCATACGCTTCTTATTGTTTCTTCCTCAATTTTCGGATAAATGACATCGATTAATTTTTGGATTTCGATAGTCTTTTTAACGGCTGTGGCGATATTGCAGTAATGTTTTATTTCGTCAAGTGCTAATTTCCTGTCCTTTCTGTCCTTCAGCCATTTTTCGCACACCTGATAACCGCCGATTTGGTACTCAAAAACTTGTGGTTCTATGCCTTCGAAATATTGGTTTTCATTGATAAATAATCTTGTAGGTTCATATCTCAGTTTCTCGACCTTGTTGTCACCTTTGCCCTGAAATTTGGCTATGGGTGGGTTAATCTCTGGCGATTTCAGCAGGTGTAAATCAACAAGCCTTTTCCCGTAATCGGCCATTTTGAGGAACAATTTGTAGTCATTCGTAAAAGGTATTCTTGGGAAGTCAATCTTCAGGAATTCTGAGTATTTTGTGCGATAGATATTTGAATAGAGGATGGCGTAGATATAAAAGAAGATTTGCTCAGGAGAAGGCGTTTTCTTAAAAGATTTTGTTAATTGTTCGATTATTATAGGAGATAGGTTTGCTTTCCTTGCCCCATAATCTGCCTGTGGCTCAAAGAGCATTAAATTACGAACTGAAGATTTCTTTTCAGAATTATTTGTTTCTGGATACAGGTAAAGAGGGAAAAAGTAGCAATTATCTCTTGAAGAAAGCAGGGTCTTATCGGTTATAGAATCAGTTACATATACGTGATCCCAGTTTTGATCCCTTAACCTCCTTGTTAAATTTAATCCAAAATTTTCTTTACTCTGGATATGTTGCATTACATCCTTTCTATCTCTTTCAATTAAAAGTGGATTGTAGCAAATCCACCTATTATCGAAAGGTCGGTAAGCATAAGGATGAATATTTTCTTCTAATTGTTGACCCTTAATCATTTGTCTTGTACTAGATAATTCCCATGTTTCCGTATCTTCCAGATTGAGTGCCCTTTTTACTAGCTCATCCGTTAAATTACCTGTAAAAATGCTTGTACGGTGAATGACTTCTTCTTTTGTAAACCCTACTACAAAGTGATCCCTTGAGGTTGTTACACCAAATGAAGATTTATGAAAAATATCGTTAACTTTCCAGAACTTCTCATATTCCGCCTGTAAAGCAAAATCTTTGGGGACAAAGAAACAGTACGGTTCTGACGGTTTCAACCTTTCCCATTTTGTTGATGTAATATTTATTTTGTTCAGGTATTCGTATTTCTTTTCCCTCAGACCATACACATCTTGGTAGAAAATCTTTCACAGACCCTTTTGTATTTTGTTTTTGATAAAGAGAGCGATGGAAACTCCCTGTTGGATATCAAAGACATTTTCATCCTTCGAGCCATCGGGGCACTTTTCACCAATACGGCTGTTTCCGTGCAGATTCAAGATATAAATTTCATTAAAACTTTCTAGTAATTTCTTTCTCATCCCACGATGAATCAACCCGGAAAGATAGGAATTGTTGGTAATCATCCCGATTACACCCTTGCCTGCCTGATCAATCTTCCAGTGGGCAAATCGGATAAATTTAATGTAGTCGTCAGAAAGAGGTTGGATGTTCTTTTCATCACGAACGTCTTCCTTGTAAAGTTCCATCTCTCTTTCAATAAAATCGGATTTATTGGCTGAATTTACGGAATATGGCGGATTTCCAAGGATAACCAATATAGGCTGTTCTTTTTTGATTTTGCCTGCCAGATGGGACTCTTCTGAGAGAGAAGCCATGCCGGGAAGTTTGGTTTGAGCAAGTTCTTCCATCTCCAGGGTATTCGTGAGATAGAGCTTAAACCGGTCGTCCTCTTGAAGTTTATATCCGAGTTCTTCCAGGAGAAAAGACATCTTCAAGTGGCCTATGGCATATGGCGCCATCATCAGTTCAAATGCGTAGAGGTTCTTGAGGATGTGTTCCTTGATTAAACGTTCCTTGCCACCTTCACCATATTTTCTCGTAAACTCTCCCAGTGCGATTTTTGAAGTTTCGGCTAAAAAGGTTAGTGTGCCTGCCGCCGGGTCGAGTACCGTAACCGATTCGTTTACAAACCCGTCTTTTCTGTCAAAGCGTTCCTTCAGAATAGTATGCAGAGAATGCACGATATAAGAAACCACAGGCTCAGGGGTGTAATAAACTCCCCTGCGTTCTCTTGTCTTTGGATCATATTCGGCCAGAAACGTTTCGTAAAAATGAATAATTGGGTCTTCTCCCTTGCCTTTATGGAAGTATTGATGAAGGATATTTTTTACATCTGTAACTGCCAGCACCTCCGAGATGTCGTCAACAATCCATTCCATCTGCTTTGGTAATTTTTCAAGTGAAATAAAACGAAATACGTCCCTTAAAATTCCGATTGTATGTGGAATGTTATCGTAGGCAAGTTTCCTGTTAAACCCATTCTTTGAGCGGGTTCTGGAGGCAAAAAGTCCGTAAGTGATGGTTTGTGAATAGAGGTCTGCGAAGTCTTCTTTTGAAAGGTCGTTTATGAGATATGTTTTAAAAGCCTCATAAAAACCCTCAAGGGTAGAGACAGGCTTTAAACCGGTCTCTACAATTAATTCCTGGGCAACCACTTCGTCTCTTAGAAAGCGTGTCTTGTCTGCCAGCACTCTTGCAAGGGTTTCTGCATCATAGAATTTAGGAAGTGAGAAGGAAAAGAATTTTTCATGTTTTGAGTTTATGCAAAACAAATGGCCTGCCGGTAAGGACTGTATCTATTAATTCCCCGTTACGATAAAGCCTGAATTCAAGGAAGTTGGTAAGTATCAGATTGGGGAACGTCTTTAAATAACGTTTTAGCTGATCTGTGGTCTCTGTCTGATCCAAATATTCGGTTGTTGGCGCTTTTGCTTCTATGTAACCAACGATATGCTGATTGCCGTCCCATATTCTGAAATCAGGATTGCCTGCATCCGTCTTTTTGGGCAGGGTGGTTATGTGGATATTCTTTCTGTCAGCCGATTCAGCGTATTTCTGCAAAAAACCTTCAAGGATGGAATAGAAACTTTCCTCCCTGGCATCTCCACGACTGGAAACCTCGGATATTCCTTTTAAATATGATTTCAACATATTTTATTTAAGGAAATTTATTTGAACTTAACTACTATTATGATAATAGTAATTTGTATAAGTTTACACATAATAGTGGAAAATTAAAGAAAAAAGCATACCTCTTGGCGTATTATTTTGTCTTCAGTGCTTTCTGTCACGGTTAATGGGATACCTGAATTTATTTAGACATAGTGAAAAATACTGATATAATTACCACAATATATGGTCAAAGATTTAGAGTTATTAAAATGCTATCATTGTGGTCAGCCATACAGCCTCGATGAATACAGTCAGAAAAATAATATGACGTGTCCTGGCTGTGGTATGGAGGTGGTTCCATTAATAGAGGAGAAAATAAGGGAAAGGGATGCAAAAGGATTTTGCATATTGTTGGGGTATTTTGTGATTGTTGCACTTCTGGGAGCGTTGGGCGGCATTATGATGGTGCATGGCTGGAACTTCTGGGTTACATTTGCGATTATAGGTGGAATCATATATTTTGTTGGTAAAATATTTATGGGCAAATATAAAATCAGTGAATTTGGTGAGTATTTACCGGTTGAAGTAGTTCCGGAACATCCGAACAAAGAGTGTGTAACTAATTTTGAACGTTTGGTGATTGATGCGATTAATGAATTGCCCCTGAATTTGAAAGACCGCTTGTCAAATCTATCTGTCGTTGTGGAGGACAAGCCAAGCAGTTCTGTATTAGGGAAATTGCGGTTAATGCCGAATATGATGTTAATGGGTTTATTTCAAGGTGTGCCGCTGAACAAGAAGAGTGTATGGCATTCTGGCACAATGCCGGAGAGGATTACGATATTTCAAAAAAATATCGAATCCATTTGTCGTTCAGAAGAAGAGATGAAACGGAGGATAAAAAAGGTGGTGCGTCATGAGGTAGCGCATTTTGTTGGGTTTACAGAGGAAGAGATAAAGAGGATGGGGTATTAAATAAAAAAAATTAAAGATAAAAGTGGAAAGATAAAAGACGGAAAAGGAGATATTTATATGGCAGAAACGCATTCATTTGACATTGTTTGTAAGGTAGAGATGCATGAGGTTCATAATGCGGTTGACCAGGCAAAAAAGCAACTTGCGGTAAGATATGACTTCAAAGGAAGCAAGTCGTCTATCACATTAAATAGCGACAATTCTATAACACTGATTGCCGACGACGAGTATAAAATGGGGAGTTTAACAGAAATATTAAAAGAAAAACTCGCAAAAAGGGAGATTCCCATAAAGGCGCTTAGTTTCGGAAAGGCCGAAAGCGCACTGGGGGGTACCATACGGCAGGTTATAACATTTCAATCGGGCATTCCTATGGAAAAGGCCAAAGAACTTGTCAAATTTATAAAGGGCTTAAAACTTAAGGTACAGGCACAGATTCAGGAAGATAAGGTGCGGGTATCGGGGCAAAAGATAGACGACCTCCAGTCAATTATGAAGGCAGTTAAAGACCAAAATTACGACTTTGCCATTCAATTTGTAAACTACAAATGAAATTCCACATGCCTTTGCCTGTGGGATTTCATTATCTTTTATCCGGCAATCCTTTTTGTTTCATAATCATACTAATCAATTCACGCGCATCATGATGATTTTGATCCATAGTCAAAACCAGTTTTATTGTTTCGAGCGCCTGATCCAGTTGTTTATTGTTAAAGTAGGCAGTGCTCAGGTTGTAATATGCATCAATATAGTTATTGTTGTATTTGATAGCATTTAAGCATTCGGTTATTGCCTTTTCGTACAACCCTTTTCTTATGTAAGTTGCCCCGAGATTATTATAGGCGTCGGCATAATCAGGCTTGCACGCAACGGCATTGCTGAACTCGGTTATCGCCAGATCCAGATAATTGGATTTAGCCAGCAGGACGCCCAGATTGTTATGGGCGTAAGGATATCGCGGGTTTATCTGTAATGCCTTTTGATATTCAGAAAGGGCCTCTTTGAGCATCCCTTTTTTTCTATACGTAACGCCGAGATTATTGTGTGCATCGATATAATCATTATAAAGCGATATTGCCTGTTTTAATTCCTGGATGGCTTCGTCAAATCTCCCCGCGTTCCTGTAAATATTTCCCAGGTTGTTGTGCGCCCTGAAACTATCGTGAGATAGTTTTGCCGTGTTTGTCCACAATACAGTTTGATCTCTCCATGTCGTGTTCCGGGTTATTGTCCTGAACGAGAATCCCGCAAGTATGACAATGAATAAAACGGCTGTTATGAGGCGGTATTTAGAGGAGAAGATTTTACTCTGATGATGTGCGAGTAAGCTGCCGGTTAACATGCAGAACCCGATTACCGGCAGACACAGGTATCGTTCTGCCATAAGGTTCTCGATAGGTACGATATTCAATACGGGCAGCAAGCTGACAAAAAACCATACAACTGGAAAGAACAGGATTTTGGAGGAGAAAAACAATCTATAGGCAATGACAACCACAGCGGCAAGAAGAAGAAACGACAATATGAACGATATATCAAATGGAGATGTTGAATAGGGTATGACGTAATCTGCACAAAGAGTTACCGGAAGGATGAAGAGTTTGATATAACAGGCGAGTACTTTTGACATGGTGAGAAAGTTAACAAGGATACTGCCTTCCGGGTATGATACATGTGATTCTACCGGATTGTGCAGAACCACGAATCTCATCAGGAGATAAAAGGCCGTCGCAAGAATATAGCCTATGTAATAGCGGGTAAGTATAAGCTGGGGAGAACGGTTGTTTCGGTTTAATTGTTTTAATGTACAGTAGAAAAGCCGCTATAAAAAAGGTGGCTGCAAGCAGGTCTTCCCTGTAACTGACGGCATTAACCGCTTCTGAAAGGACAGGATGACATGAAAATATAAGGGCAGCTATAAAAGAAGTGGTTCTGCAGTTGAAAATCCGTGTTAGCAGAAAAAAAAGCAAAACAGCATTGAGGGTGTGTAAAAGGCTGTTGGTAAGGTGGAATCCGAAAGGATTCAGTTTCCAAAAGGTAAAATCAATAAAATATGATAAAGTTACTACCGGACGGTAACTGAGTTCAGCAGAAAGCGAGAAATAATCTTTATGAAAAAGGAGCGGCAGATTGTGCCATGTTTTTATAAAATAATTATTAACGATAGTAAATTCATCATCGTAAACGAATTTATGTGAAAGGGAATTTAGATAAACGAATTGTGACAAACATACGATGACTAAAACGAGAATAGGGAGAGACAGATTCCAGGATATTTTTGATTCTCTGAGCGCCATTTATAGAAAGATAATGCCTTGTTATGAGATTGTGATTATTAAGAAATATCAGATAGAGAGAAAGGCATGAAGTTATTTCAAGAATTCACAATAATATCCAATTCTTTTGAAATGATAGAGTAGACTTGTTTTAAAGGGATACCTCTTTCCTCCGCAATTCTCTTACAATCTTCATATTCGGGCGAATAGCTTTTGATATTGCCGTTATATTTTCCGATCTTAACCTTTATCTTACCAAATGGGCTGTCTACTTCTTTAAACTCCCGGCTGAGTATTGTGCGAGCCACTTTGTGTTTTCTTATACCGAAGGTGGTTGTTTGATTGAGTAAAACCAACTCAACCGCAGAGAGATTTAATTCCGATACAATAGAACTGATGATTACTCCTGGACGTCCTTTTTTCATCTGAACCGGTGTAAAATAGGCATCCGCAGCGCCTGCCTCAAATAATTTTTCCATGACGTATCCTAATACTTCTCCGGACATATTATCGATGTTTGTTTCGACAACCCACATTTCATCAGACGTCATATTTGGCATTGCCTCTCCAATCAGTATGCGTAACAAATTAGGCACGACAGGGTTGTCGTTGCTGCCTGCGCCATAGCCTGTCTGAAGGATTCGCATGTCTGGATTAGTACGAAGTCCCTCTCCCAGTGTCGTTATTATTGCTGCGCCTGTGGGCGTTGTTAATTCCTTTTCTATATCGACGGATCTCAGTAGTTGTGTCTTCAGGAGTTCAGCCGTTGCCGGGGCAGGAACCGGGAATGTCCCATGCTCGCATTTTGTATAACCATGTCCTGTTGGAATGGGGGAAAAATATATTTTTTCTACTCCAAGCTGCTTAATTGCTATCACAGAGCCGACGATATCAATGATTGAATCTAATGCGCCCACTTCATGAAAATGGACTTTATCTGGTGTCGTATTGTGTACTTTCGCCTCAACCTCTGCCAGCCTTTGGAATATGCGGATGCTGTCATTCTTGATGTCAGAGTGAAGGCTGCTTTTTTCGATAATTGCTTTTATGCTTGGAAGATTCAAATGTGAATGATGGTGATGATGAGTCGTGTGTGAATGCGTTTCCTTTTGCGTTATCACTACATGAACCTTTGTGCCGGTTACCCCCGCACGTTTTACCTTTTCCGCCGATATTTCATAGCCATGAAGATGGAGCATCGCCAGTTGTTCTTTTAAAAGGGTAATGTCCAGTCCTGCGTCGACAAAAGCTCCAAGGATCATATCCCCGCTAATGCCTGAAAAACAGTCAAAATATACAATCTTCACCAAAACTCCTCAATTTGTAAGTAGTCACAAATATTTACGAATTACCACAGATGCTAGCACACGTTATGTAGTGAGTCAATGAAAAACAAATCCATTTTTATTGACTTATCCATGTTCGTTTATATAATGCAATTTCTTTAGAGAGTATTTTCCATTTACTGGTCATCAGTTGGTATGTGTTAAGCACAAGCGGACACATTTCCTGGTTTATTGAGTTTATAGAGTTTCTTGTGTTTCTTGGGTTAACTCAACGAACTCAACAGACCCAAAAAACTCTGTAGGTGCGCTCCGCTTCACCTAACTTGTTGAATAACTATAATGAATATTGGCATATTTGGCGGGTCATTTAACCCGATTCATATCGGTCATCTGATTGCGGCGGAAGAGGTATTTCTGCAGCGCAAACTATCAAAAGTGATTTTTATGCCTACAGGGATATCTCCTCATAAAGAGACAGGTGATTTGGTGGATTCGTTGCATCGCTATCACATGGTAAAAAATGCAATAAGCGACAACGAGCATTTCGAGGTTTATGATATAGAAATCAAACGGTCTGGAAAATCCTATACCATTGATACAATCAGGATTTTACGGGATATGTATGGAGAAGAGCATAATTTATATCTGATTATGGGAACGGATATGATAAGTGAGATAAGTACCTGGAAAGACATTAACATACTTTCCGGGATGTGTCATTTTATCGTGGTCAATCGCCCGACGTATTCTATAAATGGAGTTCTTTCTAAATCGACATTTTCCCAATGTGGACTCAGGACGAACAAGATATTTTCCGATGAAAAAATAGCAGAGATCGAAAGACTAAAAGTCACAATACCACCTATTGGTATATCTTCTACCGATATCCGGGAGAGATTAAGCGATGGACGGAGCATACGATATCTGGTTCCACAATGCGTGGAAGATTACATCAAAGTCCATAATTTATACGCAAAAGCTAAAAGGTAATATTTCATGATAAGTTTATGTTTGGGAAATTCACGATATAAGATTCTTCGTCGCTCTGCTCCTCAGAATGACAGGACAAAGCACAAGTGTCATTCTGAACGAAGTGAAGAATCTAATTTTCAAAGTAACTACCAAAGACAGTCTAAATTAAAATATCGTTGTATTAAGGTTCGATGTTTACTCATAATATTATTTTTATTTACGCTGACTTCGGTAAGTTTCGCCCAGGGTAATATCGTAGACTATTTCCTGAAAAGCCCTGAAGCCTGGGATAAAACAAAGAGATTGATTCACAAGGAGCCAACAAAAATCATTATTGCCGGTGGACTGGAGGGATTGGGATTCAACCTTGCAGATTTAACCGAAGGAGACGAGGTTGCCCTGGTTTTTATAGACACTCGGAAATCTGAAAAAATGAAACGGCAAGGTTTTTGTAAAGCAGAGGATAAACTCTTACAAGGCAAAAACAGGGTCGTATCCGTGATTACAAGAAATTCCGGGAATCGCACGCAATTTCACTATAAATTTCTGCTTCAAAGAAATATTAATAACGAACCGATTACCATTTACAATAACGGGAATGCCGTTCTGGAAAGCACCTATGACGGCAGCAAGCCGGTTGTAGACATCTCTAATTTATCCGGCATAGAACTCTGTGAAATTGAGATTCACGATTGGTAAAATTCTGGTGTCGGACGCGAAATTTGGGATTTTCATAGTTGCAGAAGTAACCATGTGAAAACATACCCCTTGCTCCTCTCGAGAGGAGAATAAAAGAAAGTCCCCTTCAGTGAGGGGATCAAGGGGTGGGAAAAAAGAATAAATCCTGTTAATCCTGTCTGGATTACTTTTATTATGCAAACCAGGACGCCCGCTGTCCTTATTTATGATGCCAGGTGCAGTTTGTGCCGTGGCTGCATGAAATGGATTGAATTGCATGCCGTAGGAAAGGATGCCTTTGAGTTCATCCCATGCCAATCAGAAGAACGCAGAAAACGATTCCCTGAAATGACTGACGAGAGCTGCTTAAAATCCTTCCAATTGGTGCTTTCTCATAATCAAATCCTTGCGGGTGAAAAAGCATTACCAGAGATATTGAATCGATTGAGAGGTTTCAGGTGGTTGTCCTACCTGTTCAAAACACCTGTAATCAGGGTGTTTCTGTATGTTATTTATCGGTGGGTTGCCAACAACAGGTACATCATTTCTCAGACCGTAAAACCCCTGATCGAAGAGTAAACTATAATCGTTTATAAGCGGGGAGTTCTTTTTAAGAAAAGCAATTTGAAATCGGCTTAGAATATTTCTTTGCGATGTATAACGGTTAAACTCATCATTTACCATCAGCCGTCCGAAGAAGTGATTTGTTAGGTGCCCCTTTTTGCTTTTTAATAATTTCACTTAATGATCTCAATGCCTCGTTTACAGAGTCATGGTCAGGGAAAAACTTTGCAACATCCGGATCTATAACTACAACATTTGTCCCTTCGTTGTATTTTTTCGCATATTTTCCCTGAATACCTTTGCTGAAATCATATTCTTCAAGCATGTCTAAATCTTTTTGCATTCTCTTCATATTGTTTCCTTTCATTTTTTGTTGCCTTTCTTGCGCTGATTATTCTGATTTTATCTCCTCTTTCTGTATGAACAATTACCAAAAGACGATTTTTATAAGAGTTTCCGATTAAAATGAACCTGTCCTCTTCGTCAGAGTGCAAAGGGTCATAAATCGCTAATGATAGGGTATCTTTGAAAGCAGTGCTTGCCTCATCAAAAGATACGCCGTGAATTTTTATATTCTTTTTTGCCTTGCTTGGATCACATTCAAACAAAAGCATATTTTCATCTCTTTTTTAATTTAACTGGTGTCTGTCCCTGTTTATTGTTAGCCCAATCGACGGCTTTGGGTAAAACCGCGGTAATTCGGCTCTGAGATCGATCATCGCATTCATCCTACACCTTGTGCCTCTGGCATCACGTCAAGAAATCGAGGCCGAGCATGATTTTCTTCGATTTATCATCGCCAAGTTCCAATTCCCACCGCTTCTCCATAAAGCTTAGCACTTTCAAACCGCGTTTAAGTATCTCCTCGGGAGTCCAGTCCGTCACTTTGGCAACCTCGTTTTCAGCGTAGCAACCGTACCGGTACCCCACTACCGAGTCTCCCTTGCCAACCTTCTCGGGAAACGGTTTATTTGACAGACTGGAGTTCTTTGGTTTTGAGAGTGGTAACAAGTTCCCGAGAGAGTTCCTCAGAGCCGTCCGTTGTTTCTGCGCTAAACCATCAAAGTGTGTCTTCCAGTACGGATGTCTTGCTTGTTGAGGGTAGATGTGCTCAACGGAAACAAAGTCTATTTTTTGCTCGGTGAATTCTGGCCAAAAAATCTTGCGACGTTCGGTCTTGGACCGACTTTGCAGATCCAGATTGTACTCAAACAGGAAGTACCTAATTCCTGTCCAATCATAGAAGCTCTCTGATTTGAAACGGTCTCGGAGCTCTTTGATGAAATGCGGATGCTTGAGGGAAGCGCTAGTGATGTCACTGATTGCGCGAGTTACCTTCTCTCCGGTAAGCTTGTTGTTATCCAGGTCAATAGCAAGTTGCAATGTTTTGGAGCCATCAAGGAAGTAAGGGTATCTATATCCATAATAGTACAAAGAGTAGATGAACAGGTACCGTTCTACGGCTTGCAGGAATGCGATGCGCTTGCTTTCCGCTGACACACACTGCAAGAACACCAACACTAAGGGTTGGAACTGGTCCATGCCTATCCGGTTCAGTTTGTCGAGCCACATCTGTGTATCCGGCGAGAGGTCCGAGGCTAAAGGATTGCACATCTTGTACCACATTTCAACCGCTTCCTGCAGCGAACTCACATACTGATACATATCCTCGAGACTTATGCGAACATCCGGTGTGGCATCGGCTGCCACATTCTTTGGAATAAACCGCTTCTCAAGTAGGTCGCTTGCATAATCTGCTTGGTAACGTCTCCGGTATCGCATGGGTTCGTCGGTTTGCGATTCATCCGCAATCGCTTTCTCAAAGTAGACGACGTAGTGCGTAAGCAAGAACCGGTCGTCATCTAGGGGGCGTTCTTTATTTCTGCCTAAGTTGTGGTATATGGCTTTCCAGCAGTCATTGATGGCTCGGCGAAGTTTTTCCCGCTCATAATCGAGCGCGTCAAACTTCACTGACAAGTAGATAAGCCTGTTTTTAAGAAGTTCAAGATAGGAGAGTGGTTTACCGCGGTTGTTCATTGTCTCAAACGCGACGCAGACATCGACATCCTCCGAAATCGTAAAGATATTGAACAAGAGGTGCTGTGTGATCTTGCGATAAAGAGTTTCAAGATGGCTGCGCGAAAGGGCTTTAACACGATCAGAAAAAAACTGCTTGGCCTGAGTGAGATTGTGGGTGTAGACGGTTTCTTGGGAGATGGCAGTCGAAGACCTCTCGCAGAACACTCTCGTCTTTAGAAACTCATAACTCGGATTGTCCTTCTCGTAACCAAAGACGTAGGATCGTGATATTCCGTTGTCCTTTGAATCGAAAATGAACTTACGTTGAATGTCGGCCCTCTCAGTGTAGTTGAGCATCTCGCCAGAGGGAAGGTGCTCCAGTATGACGTGAATCAGAATAATTGCAGTTGTTAGTCTCTGCTGACCATCTACAACAAAGAAAGGCTGAAAGCCCTTCGCGTCTATAATCCAGTAATCATCATCCCATTTGCGGTAAACGTCTGCGGACACGCTCTCCAGCGTTAGAACGCCGGTGTAGTGATTGCGATCAGATTCGAGTTGTTGAATGTCGTTCCAGAAGTCCTTCAACTGTTTGTCGGTCCACGCATACCCCCGTTGGTAATCGGGAATACGAAAAAGTCTTTCGGTGAAGATCTTGGATAGCGTCAGAAGTTGCGTGTCCATTTGTCATTTCTCCTTCAGCAAAACTTTATATTAGACTTCCCATTTATTATGTTATTTTACATCATTTGTGAAAACTATTGTCTCCGTCTATGGCTTGAAGTCGCTCACATATTATTTGATTTTGGAAATATAATCAAGGTAGTTTTCTTATTATATGTTAGATTTGCAGCATAACGCGAATTTATTTATTTTGCAGAATAATTTTTGCCAATAGTCCATTTTGAGAAACTATTAGTTGTAGGAGGCAATCCACATTGCAAGTACTGCTCAAACTGTGGACATTTCATTAGAAAGTATTTTGAATCCATTTTTGTAAGGGAGATGCAGTTTTAGTTTGCTGATTTAACCAGGTTATTTTTATCTGCCTTGATTATTGTTGCAAAACTTTTCTGACGAATCCGCCGTTTGCATCGAGTCTTTTTTTTGCTTCTGCATAATCAAGACCCAGTTTCTGCATGACAATGGCGACTTTTGCATTACCATAGGCATCTGTCAACAATTTCTTCGCATTTTCACGGCTAGTGCCGGTAACGGTCATTATGATGCGTTCTGCACGATCGGTGAGCTTAACATTGCTGGCCTTCAGGTCTATCATTAGGTTCTCATAGACCTTGCCTAATTTGATCATCGTTGCAGTGGTCAGCATGTTCAGTATGAGTTTGGTGGCCGTGCCTGCCTTCATGCGGGTAGAACCTGTAATAACTTCGGCTCCCACAATTGGCCGGATGATGGCGTCAACTTCAAAATTTGGCGTGGTTTCCAGGTTGCAACACAAAAAGACGGTCTTTGCATTGCGTTTTTTTGCCTCGAATAAAGCGCCCATTACATAAGGAGTCGTGCCGCCGGTAGTGATACCGACAACGACGTCCCGGTGGTTTACCTCCTTTTGCTGAATATCCTTTGCACCATTTTCTGGCAGATCCTCGGCGCCTTCAACCGATTGAAATACGGCCTTCTCACCGCCTGCGATGATTCCAATAACCATATTGGGGTCTGTGCTGAAAGTAGGGGGGCATTCTGCTGCGTCAAGTATGCCCAGTCTGCCGCTGGTTCCTGCGCCAACATAAATGAGACGTCCGCCTTCTTTGGAGATAGCATCAACGATCAGATCAACCGCCTTTGCAATATTTTGTCGTTCTTTATGTATAGCAGAAAAGACCATTGCGTCCTCGGCATTGATGATGTCAACGATCTCCAGGGTGGCTTTGGAGTCAATGTTAATGGTGCGGGGATTGCGTTGCTCGGTAAGCAGTTTGGAACGGTCTTTGATCTCCATGTTGATGCGTATATTAACAATGTCGATGATGATTGTCAAAGAATATTTACAAAAGCAGGTATGCGTGTTATAAATTACCTTATGAAGCTAAAAAATAAACTGAAAAATCTTCCAACTTCACCCGGTGTTTACCTCATGAAGGATGCCAAACACAAGGTAATCTACGTGGGTAAGGCCAAGAATCTGAAAAATCGGGTAAAGAGTTATTTCAAAAAAAGCACGGACGACAGGCTTTACACGGAATATCTGGTACGGCGTGTTGCCGATATTGACTTTGTGCTTACCGAAACAGAGAAGGAAGCCCTTATTCTTGAAAATAACCTCATCAAGCAATTTAAACCAAAATTTAACATCAACCTCCGTGATGATAAGACCTTTATAAGCATCAAACTTGAAGTGAATAAAAAATTCCCCTATCCAAAGGTGGTGCGGCAGATCGAAAATGACGGTGCGATGTATTTTGGCCCTTATGCCTCTTCCAGGGCTATGAGGGAGACATTACGATACATAAACGACACCATTCCTATACGCAAATGTCCTGATAATGTATTTAAAAACAGGGTAAAACCATGCCTTTATTATCAAATACATAAATGTCTGGGACCGTGTTGTGACCTGGTGGATGAGGTTACTTATCGGGAGTTGACAGAACAGGTAATCCTGATTTTAAAAGGTAAACAGAAAGACCTCATTGACATTCTGAAAAAGCAGATGTATGAGGAATCTAAGGCAATGCGGTACGAAAAGGCGGCAAAGATACGCGACCGAATCCTGGCTATTCAAGAAACAGTTGAGAAGCAGAGGATTCACTCCATGACCTTTGTAGACCGTGATGTCTTCGGTTACTATATGGCAGGAAATGAGGTGTATATTGAGATCATGTTTATCCGGTCGGGGAATATGGAAGAAGTGGCCTCATATCATTTTTCTACAAATCATAGTACTATAGAGGAGGTGTTCCGGTCTTTTCTAAACCAATTTTACAGTCAGACGAGATTTATACCGTCTGAGGTTATTATTCCCGTAGAATCTGCGGATGCAAAGTTGCTCGAAGAATGGCTTACCGAAAGGAAAGGCAAGAAGGTAGATGTGATATATCCTCAACGAGGGGATAAGGTGAGGCTTGTTGAAATGGCGCAAAAGAATGCAGAGAATGCTTATCTGGTGTCTCGGGTTCACGATGAAGATTATGCAAGGACGTTGCTCAGCTTAAAAGAAACCTTAAAACTCAAACAGGTTTCGGAACGTATTGAGTGCTTCGATATATCCAATATATTTGGCAAGCAGGCCGTAGGGTCTATGGTTACCTTTGAACATGGTAAACCGAACAAATCCAGATATAAAAAATTTAAGATAAAAACCGTTGGTCAAATTGACGATTATGCCATGATGCACGAGGTGTTAACCAGAAGATACAAAAGGGCAGTGGAAGAGGGTGATTTACCCGACTTGATAATGGTGGATGGCGGCAAAGGTCAGTTGGGCGTAGCCTTGAGGGTGTTTGAAGAATTGGCGATTGGGAATGTTGACCTGATTGCGCTGGCTAAAGGTAGAACGGAAAGCTGCGTAACAGGCGAAAAGATTGGTGAACAGGTCTTTTTGCCTTATATGCCAGAACCCATCATACTCAGCCCGTCCTCACCAGAACTCCTGTTCCTCGATAAAGTAAGGGACGAGGCGCATCGCTTTGCCATTGCTTATCACCGAAAACTTCGGGATAAGGAGTATTATCAATCGCCCTTAGATGAAATACCAGGAATTGGGAAAGCACGTAAAAAGGCGTTGATGAAGTGTTTTGGCAGCATAGAAGGCATCCGAAACGCCACAATCGAACAACTAATCGAAATCAGTAAATTGCCGCCAAAACAGGCAAGCGAGATTTATCATTATTTCCATAAGACAGAAGCAGCGACTACTTAGCCACGAATAAACACGAATTGACTCAAATGGGAAAATGGTTTTGTTAGAAATGCTTATATGAAAACGGCAGAAATTATTACGATAGGAACTGAAATTGTATCGGGACAGATTACGGATACAAACACCCAGTATATTGCCAGAAAATTGACAGAAAAGGGAATTCAGGTGTTGTTCCAGACATCTGTTGGCGATGATAAGGAGTTGTTGAAGTCTGCCTTAGGAGTTGCTAAGGATCGGGTGAATTTGATTATCACAACAGGTGGGCTAGGGCCAACAGAAAATGACATAACACGCGAAACCATATCGGATTTATTTAGCGTTCCTCTGATATCTGACGAGGAAGCGCATACCAGAATACGGACATTTTTAGAAAGCCGGCATCCTAAAGTGACAAATGGTCACAAGAAACAAGCCTTGATTCCGGCAGGCGCCTTTGCAATTCACAACGATAAGGGAACTGCAGCAGGGTTTGTGTTCCGGCATAATGATATAGAAATCGTCTGCCTGCCTGGTGTTCCTGGAGAAATGCAGACGATGTTGAACAAATATCTGGAAACGTATGCGATACAACACAAACCGGAGGAATTGTGTACATTAACAAGAAACATACATACCTTTGGGATTTCAGAGCCTGACATCGATGCGCAATTAAGGGAATATGCGGGTCGGGAAGGAGAGATTAAGGCGATGACTTTAGTACACGACGGCATTGTAACCGTTAATATCATCGCAACTGCAGCAACAAGAGAAGATGCCGTAAAAATTCTGGACATAGCGGAGCATGATATTCGAGAAAGACTGGGTCATGCAGTATTTGGAGTGGGTGATGAGACGCTAGAATCCGCCGTTGCTGCGCTCCTGAAAAAATATAATAAAACGATTGCGGTTGCCGAATCATGTACCGGTGGATTGGTATCAGACAAGCTGACGAACATCCCTGGAATTTCCGAGTATTTTTTGGAAGGTGTTGTTGCATACAGTAACAACGCAAAGGAAGATATATTGGGTGTTTCTGGGGAACTTATCAAAATACATGGCGCCGTGAGCTCACAGGTGGCAAAGGCTATGGCGGAAGGTGTTAAAAAAAGGTCTTCAGCTAACATTGGCGTTGGAATCACAGGCATTGCAGGTCCAACAGGTGCAACAAAGGAAAAGCCCGTTGGTTTGGTTTACATTGCCGTTGTTGTGGACGATGTAGCGGAGGTAAAAGAATGCAGGTTTAGAGGCTCAAGGATAGACATCAAAACTTTCTCGGCAAATACGGCATTGAATATGGTACGGTTTAAACTAATTCAAACGTAAATAAAATATTTTGGTCAAGGGTTAACAGTCAACCATGCCTTTACTAATGACTGTGCAATAGGTTTGATAACGTCATTATCAGTCCAGTACTTGAGATGAGAGGCTGGATTCCACCAGGAAAAAAGCCCACCAACCCGAACATTTCTGTCTGCTGTTACGTTATTATTGTAGTCGTTGTTTATAGTTTTAAGTGGATATCCAATAACATCATTCTTACTATAATAATTGACCCATTCACCCTCTAGGTTGGGATAGTGGTTTGGAAGTGCTGGAGCAGGCATTGATATTGGAACACCAAAATTTGGGTAACGTAGACTCCAAATCGCAATAGGGCTGCCGAGAGTATAGAATAGTGTCAACGTTTCTCCCTTTTCCAGATAGGTGTTTCCCATTCTGTTTATTACTGGATTAGGAATATTATTAGTTTGGAGATCATAAATATAGTTACTTGCTATTACAGAGCCTAAGCTGTGGGCAATAACACACAGCGGCGCTTTTTCACCGGCGCCATTATTACTGGCAAGTTTCTTAAGGGCATCGGCAAAAATTCCATGTATGCTATCGTAGAAGTGTTGATCGTTAGGTGTAATTTGGTAAGCAATGGCGTCTGCTCCGTAATCAATCATAAGGTGGCGCAAATTCGTATAACTTAACATACCACCCTGTATAATTCTATTCCAAAGGTCATTCTCAGGTATTTGGAGAATAGGAGCCCAGTAGATGGGCTCAATAACCAATTCTGAGGATGGATTTGCAATATTTCTCTCTCTTAGTAAATATTTTTTAAACAACTTCCTCAACTTCTGTATCATGCCCTCAGCAAAATTTTGTTCACCCTTACCAACACCATGAATAATAGCAACCGCAATTTTTTGTGACATCTTTGCACCCTCCGGTATTGATTTGTTAGAAAAAAGATGCAGGTAACAAAATAAGTTATGTCTGTATACGCAATTATTTAACTTACGTATTTGGTATTGATAATGATTTATGTGTCTTGTAAACTTCTTTTATTGAAGGGGCTTTTAAATTCTTAACTGCCCATTCCCGAACACCACGAATTTGTAAGAGGTGAGTTCTTCAAGTCCCATGGGGCCGCGGGCGTGGAGTTTGTCCGTGCTGATGCCGATCTCTGCGCCCATGCCGAATTCATAGCCGTCGGTGAAGCGGGTAGAGGCGTTGACGTATACGGCTGCCGAATCTACCTCTTTGGTAAATCTCAAGGCGTTGGCAACGTTGTCCGTGACAATCGCATCGGAATGGTTTGAGCTATATTTGGCCATGTGGGCAATGGCATCGTCCAGGGATTTTACAACCTTTATATTTAAAATGAGGTCGAGATATTCGTTATAAAAATCTTCATCAGCGGCGGACTTTATATTACTTAGTATTTTACATGTATTTTTGCACCCTCTTATTTCTACTACTGCGCCTTCCAATTTTTTTGCTATTTCAGGCAAAAAAATTGGGGCAACCTTTTCATGTACCAGCATGGTTTCCATGGCATTGCATGTGGCGGGACGCTGTACCTTGGCGTTAAAACAGATTTCCTCAGCCATCTTAAGGTTGGCGAATTCATCAACGTAGGTATGACAAACGCCTTTGTAATGCTTGATAACGGGGATGGTAGATTTCTCTACTACCGCACGAATAAGCGCCTCACCGCCGCGCGGAATAACGACATCCACATATTGATCCGCTGTGAGTAAGTAGTCAATGGCTTCTCGTTCGACAATTTCAATAAGCTGGATACACCGGCTGTCCAGTCCTGCCTTTTCCAGCGCAGAAGTAAGGATTTTGTTTATAGCGATATTTGAGTGAATTGATTCCTTCCCGCCGCGCAGGATGACCGCATTTCCTGCCTTCAGGCACAATGCAGCCGCATCAGCAGTAACGTTTGGCCTGGATTCATAGATTATGACAATGACTCCGATAGGCACGCGCACCTTTTGAATTTGCAAGCCGTTGGGTCTGATATGCCCTGAAATCAGTTGTCCGACTGGATCTGCAAGACCGATAATCTGCCTGACACCATCTGCCATACCTTTAATACGGCTATCGGTAAGCCGGAGGCGGTCAATAATTGACTCGGAGAGTCCAGCCTTTTGTGCGGCAGTAATGTCCTTCTCATTTTCTGCCTTGAGTGTGGCAGCGGCGGAGATGATACCTTCTGCAATGTAATTAAGGGCGGCGTTTTTTGTAGCGGTGTTTGCAGAAGCGATTATACGTGACGCCGTTTTTGCATTTTTAACAATTTGATTTATGTAGTTTTCTATGTTCACAGTGATACGAGATTAAATAATAGGCAGATGCAATAAGGATAATCAATGCCGGAAATTGCCATGGAAATGCGCCTTCGAAGAGAAATGCCTTCCAGCGGCTTTGAGATACTACTTTCGCCAGTTCCTTCTTTGAGGCGCTTTTAATGTGAAAATTATACCGTGGGTAGCTGACCTCTTCAGGCGCAATATAACCGAACTGGTTTCGGGCCTCCTGTTCAATACGAACCGGGTCGCTTTTTAAGGCAGAATATTCTCTATCAAGTATGGAATTCTCTGCCTCCAGTTGTGCAGCCTGTTTTTCAAGCGCTGTCTTGCTTTCCAGCATGCGGAATCTTTCCTGTCTGACCTTCGTGATGATAGAAGAAAATAATATCACCACGCATGATGTAACAAATACCATCAATACAAATTTACCAAAATACTTATTTCTACGCGGAAATTCATCCTTTATCAACCCCTTCACCCCTTCCCCGTATGTGATGGGAATGACAGAGGGGTAATTTCCACTATTCTTTACGCCTGCATTTACATTTTGCATAGTTTGCCTCCGTAAATTGCATTGTTAGAAAGGTCTTCTTCGATACGTATGAGTTGGTTATATTTACATATCCGATCGGTTCTGCAGAGAGAACCCGTTTTTATCTGACCTGCATTCGTAGCAACGGCAATATCGGCAATGGTTGTGTCTTCCGTTTCCCCTGAACGGTGTGATATAACGGTTGTGTATCCGTTCATCCTGGCCATTTCTATGGCATTGAGTGTTTCCGTAAGTGTGCCGATTTGATTGACTTTGATCAGGATGGAATTCGCCACTCCCTGTTCGATTCCCTTTGCGAGGATTTCCGTGTTCGTAACAAAGATGTCATCACCCACAAGTTGTATTTTATTACCCATCTTTGTTGTGAGCTTTTTCCAACCGTCCCAGTCTTCTTCCGAAAGCCCGTCTTCGATGCTGCATATAGGATACTTGCTTGAAAATTTCGAATAAAGTTCAATCATTTCATCGTTTGTCTTTTTCGAGCCTCCTTCTGCCCGTAATACATATTCTCCGTCCTTATAAAATTCACTGGCCGCAGGGTCCAGCGCCAGGTAGACGTCTTTGCCCGCCGTGTATCCGGCCTTTTTAATTGCCTCTATAATAAGATCGAATGCCTCTTCGTTGGTCTTGAGGTTTGGAGCAAAACCTCCCTCATCACCCACGTTGGTGTTATATCCTTTTGATTTCAGCACCGAGCGGAGGTTGTGGAAGACCTCGGCGCCCATACGCAATGCCTCGGCAAGGCTGGGAGCGCCAACAGGCATGATCATGAATTCCTGGATGTCTAAGTTGTTGTCCGCATGTTTACCGCCATTTAAGATATTCATCATAGGCACGGGCAAAACCTTTGCATTTGTGCCGCCAATGTATCGGTAGAGCGGGAGACATAATGCGTTGGCTGCTGACTTGGCCACAGCCAGGGAGACGCCCAGCATGGCGTTTGCGCCCAGTTTTTCCTTGTTTTTTGTCCCGTCTAATTTTATGAGAAGGTTATCGATCTCAACCTGCCCGGTAGCATCCATTCCTTCAAGTTTATGGGCAATAATTTCATTTACATTTTTAACGGCAGTCTGCACGCCTTTACCAAGATACCGCTTCGGTTTGTCAGTATCCCTTAGTTCTAATGCCTCTCGTTTCCCGGTGGATGCGCCGGAGGGAACGGCAGCACGACCCATCGTTCCGTTTTTTAAAATCACGTCCACTTCTATAGTAGGGTTCCCGCGGGAATCCAAAATCTCGCGCGCCTTAACACAACTAATGGTAGTCAATAGTCTCTCCTGGTTTATATGTATGCCTTTGAAACAACGCAAGTTATGAAAAATTAAAAAATAGAAATGCGAGTGGTTTTTGTATCAAATATTTTAGAACTTGTCAAACAGATTCTTTAAAAATAGGCGAATTTAATATTTTATGGAAATGCAGGACTTTTTTGGTATATTCCATAAAGAATTTTGTGTTTTTTATCTGCGTAATCTGAGCAGTCTGAGATTCCAACATTTATAAACCGGAGGTCTTTGTAACGATAAATTTATATGCGTATTCCATTGGCTAAATATGGGCTAAGAGAGTTACTTATCTTTGGCATGCCATGCGTTATTGGGGCAGGTGTGGCTATTGCCCTTTTTCCCTGGGTAGTGCCCATTCCAATCTTCTTTTTATCTTTTTTGCTTAATTTTTTTCGGGATCCGAACAGGGAAACTCCACAGGGCGCTTCACTCATAATTGCCCCCGCGGATGGCACGGTATCTCACATCGTTCCTGTCTTTGAAGAGCATTATTTAAAATGCGACACGACCAAGGTCAGTATCTTTATGTCGGTGCTGAACGTGCACGTGAACCGTGTGCCTGTCCATGGAAGTGTGGAATTTATAAGGCATACAAAAGGTAAGTTTCTGGACGCCCGGGACGACGAATGTTTTAGCAGTAATGAAAACAATGTGATGGGTTTGTCACTTATCGGAAGCCAGGTAAAGATTGCCGTAAAGCAGATTGCAGGCAAGATCGCAAAACGCATTGTCTGTGCCTGTAAGGTTGGAGACGTCTTTGAGCAGGGGCAGCGTTTCGGCATGATAAAATTCGGTTCACGGGTAGAGGTTTTTGTGCCAAATTCGGTTAAATTCGAGGTGCTCGTTAAAGTGGGTGAAAAAGTAACGGCCGGGAAGACTGTGCTTGGCAGGATACACCAAAGTAGTTAATACAATCCAGGTGAAACCACAGATTTCGCAGATTCTATTTTCAAGGAATTGGGATTTACGATTTTAGATTTCAGATTAAATCGTAAATCATAAATCGCAAATCTCAAGTATTTTTATTTATGTTCACAGGCATTATCGAACACTTAGCAACGGTAAAAAAGTTGTCTTTAAAGGCAGGGGGGGCAGAACTGTTTTTAGATTTTTCGGATTTCTACAAAGGCCTTAAGCTTGGCGAAAGTATTGCCATTAATGGTGTATGCCTTACGGTAAAAGGTATTTCTGGCCAGATTATTAGCTTTGATGTCTCCAGCGAAACCCTTAAAAAAACTACGTTAGAAGAATTGCGGAATGCCGAAAAGGTCAATATTGAAAGGGCGTTAAGGGTGGGAGATAGGCTGGGAGGACACTTCGTTACGGGTCATGTGGATGGTATAGGTACGATAAAAGCAAAGAAACAGTCTGCCGATCAGTGCACCATGTCGTTTTCTGTAGAGAGCAAATTTACGGACATGATGATTGAGAAGGGTTCTGTCGCTATAGACGGTATCAGTCTTACGATCGTTAATCTCGTGGATGGCGCTTTTTCAGTGGCTTTGATCCCATACACATTAGCCTCGACTACATTAGGGTTCAAAAGGGTGGGTGACCAGGTGAATATTGAGATTGACATGATGGGCAAGTGGGTTAAAAAACTCTTGAAAAATACACAAGGGGAAAAAGCCAGTATTACACGAGAACGATTGATGGAACAGGGGTTTCTGTAAGATAATTAAAGCTAAGGAATTTCAAAGTTGGAAACAGAGCAGTAAGACAACCCCCTTCATCCCCTTAGTTTCTAAGGGGGACGAGAGGAAATCCCCCTTAATAAAGGGGGTTGGGGGGTTGTTTTTTCACTGGCGTTTGCCGTATATCTAAAAGACTGATACCGAAGGTAGCCTAATTTTCTATTCAATTTTAACTGGACGGTTCAATATAAAAGTTTAAACCGCAAATAACGTAAAATTATTTCCAGGAAATTCTTAAAGATATTTATGCAAAAGAATAAAAAGTCAAAGTTGTTAGTCGGGATTACGATGGGCGATCCCTGCGGGATAGGGCCGGAGATTATTTTAAAGTCATTGAAATCTCCAGCCGTAAAAACCTTGGCCAACTATGTTATTATTGGCAACAAGGAGGTGTTTGACAAAACGGCAAAGGCGTTGAATATACCGGTAAAATATACGACGATATCCCATGTGTCAGAGATTGATGACTCAAAACCATCTCTTTCCCTTTTGTCCACGGGTGATTTTAAGCCGGGTCTTATGAAGCAAAAAAGGGCTACAGCAGAAGGCGGGGAATCATCGGTTCTATGTGTGATTAAGGGAATCAATCTTGCCATGAGCGGACATATTGACGCTGTTGTTACAGCGCCGATTTGCAAGGAGGCCATCCACAAGGCTGGGTATGGTTATCCGGGGCACACAGAGATGCTCCACACATTTTCCGGTGCTGAGCGTGTAGTGATGCTGATGGTGGGCGGTAAGCTAAGAGTTGCCTTTGCAACCACCCATATTGCCTTAAAAGATGTACCACAGTCGATTACTATAGAAGATATTTTTGGGACGATAACAATTTGTGATTACAATCTCAAACAATATTTTGGATTAAATAATCCAAGAATTGCCGTTTGCGGCTTAAATCCACATGCGGGGGAGGAAGGTATCTTCGGTGATGAAGAAAGGAAGTTTATTATCCCGGCAGTCGAAAAGGCAAAGAAAAAAGGTATCCGATGCGATGGCCCAGTCTCTGCTGATACGGTATTTTATAAGGCACTGAAGGGTGCGTATGATGTAGTTATAGCCATCTATCATGACCAGGGTGCGATTCCCCTGAAACTACACGCCTTTGAAACCGGGGTAAATATTACACTGGGCATCCCGTTTATTCGCACGTCACCAGACCATGGCACCGCATACGACATTGCAGGCAAGGGTATTGCAGATCCGCGTTCCATGATGGAGGCTATAAAGACTGCGGTAAAGATGGCAAGGTGATAATAGGTGAATATTTTAATTGTATAGGATTTTGCATTTTATTTAAGCGGGTTTCAAGCTAAAGGCGACATACTAAAATAACTGGTGGAGAACCTCCCCTTCATCCCCTCCTTGCGAAGGAGGGGATGAAAGGGAGGTTATAACTTGTATGTTTATAAGAGAATTACAAAATTGTGAAGAGTTTATAGCCGGAGATAATACTATCCTACGGGAAATTTTGCATCCAGACAAAGAGGATTTAAAGATTCGCTACAGCCTGGCGCATGCCGTGGTAAAACCGGGTGAGACATCGTACCGACACAAATTAAAAAATTCAGAGGTGTATTATATCCTTGAAGGTGAAGGACAAATGTATATCGACAATGAGTGTGCTGATGTTCGTCCAGGGCAAACTATTTACATCCCGCCCAATGCATTGCAATGTATTAGAAACATCGGGCAAGGCGATTTGAAATTTTTGTGTATCGTTGATCCAGCCTGGCGCAAGGAAGACGAAGAGATATTATAATTTCCGGTTTGGACACAGACAAACACAGATTTTCAGGATATAAAAAGGATTGACAGAATTAAGCAATTAATAAACACACCCCTACCCCTCTCAAGAGGGGAATTTGAAAAGCTCTAAAGAGGGGATGACAACCCCCTTATCCCCCTTTGTTAAGGGGGAATTAAAGTCCCCTCTTGGGAGGTGATTTTGGGGTGGGTAAAAATGCCCAGTAATCTGTGCACCAGGTTAATTATAAACTCATGCCACAAAAAGAAATGAACTTTATACCACACACACCTGCTGTATTGAAGCAGATTTTTGGTCGCAGAGGAATTTCACCCAATAAACGATTCGGTCAAAATTTCCTGATTGATCAGAATACCTTACTAAGCATTCCCGATATTGCAGAGCTAAATGAAAATGACGTTGTCCTGGAGATCGGTACGGGTACAGGTGGACTGACGAGGTTACTGGCGGAGAGAAGCCGGCATGTGTTTACCGTTGAGGTGGACAAAAAATTATTTGAAATGGCCTCTGATATACTTAAATTCTATAAAAATATTACCCTTGTTAATGCAGACATTTTAAAAACAAAACACGAATTAAACCCTGACATTCCTGCCATGATGCTCAATTGGCTCAAGGAACATAGGCAATCCCACGTAAAAGTAGTTTCCAACCTGCCTTACAATATCAGCACGCCGGTAATCATTAATCTTTTAGAGGGTAACTTACCGATTAAAATGATGGCGCTGATGCTGCAGAAGGAGATTACGGAACGCATGGCCGCAATGCCGGGGACGAGGGAATATGGCATTTTATCGATTATTACACATCTGTTTTCAGGCGTGGAGGTTGTTAAGACATTGCCTCCTGATGTATTCTGGCCAAGACCGGATGTCTATTCGGCTCTTGTTAAGATATCTGTCCACAAAGAGAAATACGCGGGAAAGATAACGGACTACTCCTTTTTCAAGAAGATCATTCATGCCATATTTACATCCCGACGTAAGACGTTGCTCAATAGCCTGGAGCATTTGAAATTGCGGGGCATTTCGAGGGAACATATCAAAAGGGTCATCGAACAATTGCAGCTTGATGAACGTATAAGGGGCGAGGTATTGAGCTTAGACCAACTCATCTCTCTGACAGAGACCATCCGCACTTGTTCCCAAGAGCAATCTGAGATTCTCTAGTGGAAATGGCTGATATTATGGTATGGCGACTATCGTTTTCATCCATTGGATTGTCTTTTCTCTTTGATGTACTTACCTTTTCATATTGATTATGTAAATTTATTTTACTATAATCCCTTACAATCATCAAAGAATTAACAGACAGGCTTGTTTAGTGAGGTGTTCCTTCGCTTAAAATATAGAATATACCAGTACTAATTTAATGGGCAAGAGGGAAAAATTATTAAGACGAATCCTATCAGGTCAATCAGATTACAACATTTCATTTAATGAACTTGTAAATCTTTTGGTTTCACTCGGATTTAAAATGAGACAAGAGGGAAGTCATAGAATATTTACAAAAGATGGAATAATTGAAAGGATCAACTTACAATCAGAGGGTTCAAAGGCAAAGGGTTATCAGGTAAGGCAAATAAGGGAAATATTGACAACTTATAAATTTAATCTAGGGAGAAGCGATGACTGAATCACAATATGAAATGATTATTTATTGGGACAAAACAGACCATATTTATATTGTTGATGTGCCAGAATTACCAGGATGTATGGCGCATGGTAAGTCAAAAAAAGAGGCGCTTGAAAATGCAGAAAAAGCAGTAGTGCTTTGGCTAAAAACGGCAAAAGAAGATGGTGTTCAAATATCAGAGCCCAAAGGCCGTTTAATGTATGCATAATAATTATTCTATTTAAAACTCGAAGACCTATCTGCCAGGCGAGCTAATCAATACCAACATTCTTGTATACGCGTATGATACTTCGGAAGGGGAAAAACACAGGATTTCAAAAGATTTTGAGAAAATCCCGGGTATAAAAGTCACAACACCATTTTGAAAAAAGCCTTGACAAATGTATTTGGTTTTGATGAAAGACTGCGAAATATTTGACTACTGGGGACGCTGAAAACGCAGGGAAAATAAGGCAAAACGGAAACGATGGGATGTAGGTTTGTTGAGTTTCTTGGGTTCGTTGGGTTTGCCGGGTTAACGCAACAAACTTTATAACTCAAGAAACTCAAGAAACCTATAAACCTGAAATTCTCTGTGGTAATCGTATTAGATTTGGGATATTTCAAATAAATTGTAGGGGTAAGAAAATGGTACATCTCTTGCAAGCCAAGCCAAGCCAAGCCAAGCCAAGCCAAGCCAAATATACCTAACTGTAATTTTCGTTTTACAATTTTGATACATCATAAAACGCCTTTTCTGGAGAAATCCGGGAAAGGCGTTTTTTTGTTGGGTTTTATGATTTAAAAGTATCCATGAATTAGCTGATTCTCATTTAGCGGAGAAGGAGGATGTCGTGAAGAATAGAAAGATTGGCGTTGTTTTTGTTATGTTTTTGATAAGTTTGTTGTTGTCTTTTAATTCGAATTTGTTTGCGGGAGGTAAGAATATTCCTTCCGTTTTTACGGCAACAAAGCCGACATTGGCGAATGATAAGGAGGCGGTTTCTTCTGATGACAGCAAGAATCAGTATGTGGCTGTTGATTGGGGATTGTTAAAAACTAAAAGACAAAAAAACAAGAAGGTCAGTTTTGATTTCTTGGGTAAAAAAATTGTCGCCGAGCGCAAAAAATTGTCGCGCGGATATGGCGGCGCTCTTGTCTGGCATGGCAAGCCGGAGGAAGACAAACTGGGTTCAGTTACTTTGTCTTTTTGCGGCAACGCCTGTTTCGGCAGGCTGGAATTGCCGACTGCTGACGGCGCTACTTACAAAATAGAGCCGGTAAAAAACGGCAACGGGGTTCATAGGATTTTCAAAGAGCCCGTTTCGCATGCGCTAATTGACGATGGGGGTATATCGCCCCCAAAGACCGCCATCGATTCATCTTTGTCCGCCATCGCTTCATCCGCTAAAGTTGACGACGGCTCCGTCATAGATATTCTTGTTCTTTACACCGCATCGGTAAAGGATAAGTATACTGAAGACGAGTTGACCGCCAGGATAAATTATCTGGTGGGGTTTGCCAATACTTGCTATATAAACAGCGAGATCGACAATCTTGAACTGCGGATTGTTGGAACAAAAGAAGTCGGTTTTGACGATTCTCAGGATCCATACATCGGCGACACTTTGGATAGGTTAGTTGATGGCGAAGGCGTTTTCTCCGATGTCAAAGAATAGATATACTGCGTAATTATACAGTTTGAAAACATCCTTAAGGTTGTTGCCTATTCTAAATAGCAGGAGATGCCAGCCTGAAGTTGACAAGGGCGGCGATATTTCTAAACCTTCGATTGTAATCAATCATTTTGTGACG
>JACPHJ010000097.1 GCA_016188675.1 Planctomycetota bacterium | reverse complement strand
AGAGGCGCTTGGAAATGATTCTCAGGGTTTTCTCAAAAGAGCTATCTATCACCCGGCCTCTAAACCAGACCGTATAAGACTTCAAGGACTCTTTTACCACATCCTCCCTTGTTTTCTCCTTAATCCCGGCTATCTGAGCACGCACAACCTCGGAGGTGTGGTATTTCTTTTTTAATAGTTCGTATAAATAATTTTTATCATTCAATATGATTGTTTTCATGACTACAATTTAATAAAACTTTCTCAGAAGTCAAAAAAAATTTTTATTAGGATTTATTTTTGAGATGGCTATTTTATTGTGATTTTTTCTCTGAAGGCAATTAATCTCTGAGCAAGCTTAAAGACAAGCTTTTCAATCGAATCTTCTACTGCGGGTCCGTATTTTGGCCCAGAAATCTTCCACCACCCACCTTCCGTTTCATAATCAATCAAATCCAAATTCTTTCCTTCCACAGCCAAATCATCCTCAAATATCTTATTTAGGTTTTTGTCCAAGAAAGAAACATGTACCGATAGATAATGTTTCCCGATAGCCCGCCAAACTGATTCTTCAACAATCAATTCCAGCTTTGAAGCCTTTAACTGCACCGTTAATATGGCGTCTAACCCGGTCTTTTCAATTATTTCTTGATTAGGTAGTTTGTTCAGAATGGTAACCTTGTTAAATACAATTTTTGTCATTTCTTCTATGTTTTTAGCCAGCGGCTCGCCTATCGGAAACACGTAATGATGTATGCCTGCAATCATGTCTATTTGCCGTTCTTCCTGACTAAAATGATACAACGATGGATCGATAAAAAGCCCTGCATGCAAAGGAATTTGCTGCATTTCTTTTAATTGTTTGTCTAACGTTGGCACAATCGGCACTTTCATCCCGCGACTATTAGCGCAACCAACAACAAAGAGGAATAATAAAGTAAATAAAGCAATCTTTTTCATAAATATCCTTGAAATACTTTTTAAAATTGATAAAGATATTACTGCTAGATCATTAATTGTAGTTGAAGAGACGCGACTGAGAATTCATGCAATTATACAATAAAACTTCATGATAAACTAAGTACAAATTATTTAGATTGTGATTGACTTACTTTTTACAACAGGATTCAGTCTTAATAATATAATGAATTTGAATCAGAAAAACAATACGGTATTCCTGACTGGAAACCAGGCAGAGAGAGTCATGCAAAGTCTTACGATGCCAATTTGGACGTAGATGTATGGGCTGCAGTAGACAAGAATGTCGTTCAGGGCTGTGATATGTGCCACAATATCCAGCACAAGTGCGATAGCTGCCATACCCGGCATGCCTTTAAGGCATCAGAATCAAGGAGGCCGGAGGCGTGGATTGAAGTTTGTGTAAAGTGTCATTCTACAAGGTTTTCTCGGGATTACCTGGACTCAATGGATAAGGCATCTGATTCTATTTTTCAATATGTGAGTGATGCTTATGCCACGATCAAATCACTGCATGAGGATGGGGTGCTCTATCCTATGCCTGAGAACAGACCCAAGGCGCCTGCCCCTGTGACGGAGAAGTATCCTGATCTGCTGGGTGGATTTTATGGAGAATTTTGGGCAAAGGATGGAAACCCAAGTAAAATCGAAAAGGACTTCTTGTATATGTGGGAAAACGATGCCTTTTTGGTCAGAAAGGGTTTGGCGCATATGAACCCCAATGGGTTTACCTATATCTCGTGGTCGAACCTGCTTAAGAAGTACGTGGATATACAGAGCGAGGCAATTACCTTAAGAAGGTCGGCTGCATTAGAGAAGAAGGCAAAGTTAAGGCCGTCAAGGGCGCAGAAGAGGAGCAAGTAATTGTGCAAAGTTAATCAGGAACAAGGCTGGGGAAATGAGTAAAAACAGGTATATTCATTTCCCCAACTTCTGATAGCTGCTTATGGGTAAGACTCTATGAATCTTTTGCTCATAAGGGGCAGAAAATGAGCGAATTTCAAAGTTAAGGAATTGGAAATTACTTTTCCACCGTTTTCAAAACTTCTAGCAATCATGCAAATTTGTTATTCAGCAACACACGTTCTAATTGGTTAATTATAAAGTTGAGGGTATTTCAGCAGTTTTGTGTAAGGAACTCCTAGTAGTATTAGTCTTCGTGCGATTTAAAGGCAGGCTGATATAAAAATCAGTGCCAGCACCTTCTCTACTTTCTATATAGATACCTCCTTCGTGATCCTTTATAATTCGATACACCATAGCCAGTCCAAGCCCGGTGCCTTTTTCTTTATTAGTGAAGAACGGTTCAAAGATATGTGAAATCTTTTCGACAGGGATTCCCTCACCATTATCGGAAATTTTAATAACAAAATACTGCGTATCGTTTGGGTCTTGTAAGAAGGGGGAAGCAAAGGAGAAGAAAACGCTGTTAGGATTTAATTTTGCCATCCTTCTGAACTCCGAAAGGTTGTCCATAAAGCTTGTACTGACTTCAATACTCCCGTTTCTTGGCAGTGAATCGAGGCTGTTTTGTAAAATATTTAAGAGCACCTGTTTTATTTTATCCTTATTTTATCCTCATCTGCAATAAGAGCGCATCTTTTTTCTTCTAAAACTGTGGTTATTTCAATACCTTTTTCTGCGGCTGTATCCCTTAGGAAATTTATGGTTTCCAATATCGCACTCTGAAGATCTATTGGCTGCATTAAAGGTTCCGAAGGTTTTGCCAGGTCTAGCATATCTTCAATGATTCTGTTAATCCGTCTGATTTCCTTGAGAGCAATTTTCTGAAATCCATTATGGAACTCGTGATCGTCTTTTTTGTGAGGAAGCAGTTGGAAATATGTGTTTATAGCCACGAGTGGATTTTTTATTTCATGGGCAATATTAGCAGCCAGGGCGCCAAGATAGGCGAGTCGGTCGGCATGTTGCTTTTCAGTCTGAAGTAATTTCAATTCTGTCGTGTCTGTCAGAATTATTAAAGAGCCGAGTTTCTGCTCGTCCTCAGTCTTGAGTTTAGTCATGGACATGCTACAGGGGACTTTTTTACTATTTCTATCAACAAAAGTTTCTAAGTTCTGATACTCAGCATCATTATTGAGCGTATGTCTCAATAGTCGATGAGTATCTTTCCCTAGGCTCTTAAGTATTTTTTCAGATGAACTTGTTTCCTTCAGCCCAAGGATTCTTTTTGCCTCGTTATTAATAAGGGTAACCTCTTCATCGATATTCACAACGATAACCCCACTTTTCAAACTTTGAAGAATATTGTCCCTATAGCTCTTGGCCTCTTTCAACCCTAAATAGAGATGCGCATTCCTGCTGGCCATGGCTAACTGCCCGGAGAAGGCAAGAAACATTTGTATATCTTCTTGTGTATAGACCTTTTTATTAACCTTCCTTCCGAGGAGAATTATCCCGAAGAGGTTGCTTTCTTGAAAGATTGGAATACAACTGTCTATGTCGAGTGAGGCTAATGTGTCTTCTACCATGTGTTCAGCCTTACTATGCTTAAAACGGTACAACTGATCTTTAGAAAGGACGGTTTTATTCTGGTAAAGCCAGGTAACAATAGCATCGTGGCCGGGAAGAAACAGATTCTTATCCGAGGGGAAATTTATAGCTGTCTTCAACCTGTAATGCTGGGTTTTCTCGTCCTTGAGCAGTATAGATATCTTATCAATACCAACAGAATCATATAAATATTGGATAGCATAATGGAGAAGTCCATCCAGGTCGTGGATAGATGAAAACATTATAGTCGAATCGCTCAGTATCTTTGGGTGGCTGTACTTGGTATGGAATAAGGTTTTCTCAACGAGGTGCTGAATTGATTCTCTCGCTGGTATAAAGGTTAAAACCATCACTATGGCAGAAACCATGTTAGTGATTGTTTCTTTATACGCTGATACAGGGAGGATACTGCTGATAATCAGGCCGACAGCAAAATAGATGATACTAAGGACAATGGATAGGGCAGCGTAAACAGTGCTCCGCTTAATTACTACGCTGATATCCATGAGGTGGTACTTTACAATGGCGTAAGCCACAGTTAGCGGAATAGGAATCGACACCAGGGGAACAAACCTCTCGACTTGCCATACTCCTATTGATGGTAAGATAAAGTTTGTGATGACCGCTAGAATTACCGTTAGTGCTACTCCAAAGTAAACATATTGAACCTGCAGTCTCTTTATACTGTAATAGCGCATACTTTTTCTATGAAGGATATATAAGGAATATGCCATACAAATTATAAAGTAAAAACAAAATACAGGAAATAATGGGCCATACCTGGCATGGGGTAATTGTTTCTCAAATGATACAGAGTTAACGATAAGGGAAGAAAAAAATGACAGAATTACGCTTATGGCAAAAAATAATATGCTAAGGTATCGATCGATAACACTTTCTGTTCGATCGGGAAAGATGGAAGAAAACAAGAAAAAGGTGGATGGAATGAATACTGCTGCACAAAAGACCAGCCTCAATCTGAAGGTTGCCAACAACGGATCTGTGGTCTGGAGCACATAAAAAACAAAAAATACCCATACTGAAAATGTTAGTGCAAAAACACAAAATCTCTGGTTAATGCTATTTGCTGGGTTTCTCAATAACACAAATATCCCCAATCCCGCATGCTGTAAAGATATAAAAATGAACACCATTAGACTTAAAAGCATAACCTACCTTTATTTAAGAGTGTTGTATAATACGAAAATAATGAGTATCATATCTACACTATGACTTTTAATCGGTATTGTATCCATGACAGATCAACTATCATCTCTCGGAGTATTTCTTCAATACAAGCACAGCATGCTACCCACCCACACTATGACTATTTATTAGCGCTGTATCCAGAGAGAAACGCCGGGCATGATGAGGAACGTAATCAAGGTTACAGATGGGATCAGGCGCATCAAGATTAATTGTGGGAGGAATTATCCCGTTCTTTAAACTAAGGCTCGTTGCCACTACCTGAAAACCTCCTCCTGCAGCGAATGCCTGGCCTGTCATAGATTTAATAGAGCTTATTGGTATTTTATACGCATGATTTCCAAAGAATGCTTTAAAGGCATTTGTTTCTGCCACGTCATAACTACGAATGGCGTTTCCGTGTGCACAGATGTAATCTATTTCTTCCTTACTAACCTTGCCGGCTATTAATGCCTGTTCCAATGCAGAGACCAATGTCTGCCCAGTCATTTCGACATGAAAAACATCTTGTGCCTCGCAGGAAGTAGCATATGACACGATCTCAGCATATATATTTGCCCCTCTATCTAAGGCATGATTTAATTCCTCAATCGCTATTGATGCCCCACCTTCACTAACCACCATACCATCGCGATCTTTATCATAAGGTCTCGATGCCTTCTCAGGTTCTGCATTTCTTTTGGAAAGGATATCCAAGGAACACAGGGCAGACAAAGTAAAGCTGAAAATGGGAGTATCCGCACTTCCAACAATTGCAACATCTACCTCGCCGCTCTTTACCATCTTATAACCCCAATTT
>JACPHJ010000091.1 GCA_016188675.1 Planctomycetota bacterium | reverse complement strand
TCTGTTTGTCATTCATGCACTCGATCCTTTATGGCTTGATTAGCCCCAGCGTGGAAGGATGCATGGCAAGAAAACATTTCTTTGGTTTTTTTGTCAACAGGGGATAATATTTTTTCTTGACATGCTTTTTCATAGATGACGATTATATGTTACCTTATTTAAACGTTTACTATAGTATGCTATGCTTGGGTTAAAATCCGTCTGGAGGGGACAGATGAAAGTATCCGTATCTGATTCTACCCGTACAATTCTGGATATGTTCAACGATCCAAGACTTGGGAAGGAATCAGGGTTATTGGGTTTACTATTTGAAAGGGCGTAGAATGCAGATACTCGTCGATGCTGATGCATTTCCCGGTGTAATAGTGGATATTCTGTTCCGGGCAGTTGAGCGCGTTCGCGTTCCGCTGATCCTGGTCTCGAACAAGCCTCTGAAGGTTCCCCGATCGGTGTACATTTCGAGTATTACCGTATCTGCGGGATTCGATGTAGCGGACAATCATATCATTGCGATGGTTCAGCAGGGTGACCTGGTTATTACTGCTGATATTCCGCTTGCAGACCGTGTCGTTGATAAGGGTGGATATGCGATTGACCCGCGAGGTGATCTCTATACGGAAGCGAACGTAAAACATC
The DNA here is from genome assembly GCA_016188675.1 of Planctomycetota bacterium. Classification (GTDB taxonomy): domain Bacteria; phylum Planctomycetota; class Brocadiia; order Brocadiales; family Brocadiaceae; genus Wunengus. The sequence goes on along the minus strand of JACPHJ010000091.1, from coordinate 28,421 downwards.
GCCTGGCTATGCGCAATCTTTTGAATGAACTCCGGAGCGGCGGTATGATTACCGGTGGCCCCTCCTCGTTCGGCCGGAAAGACATTCAGTCGTTCGCCTGCCAACTGGATCGTTTTCTGACAAAACATTGTAAGGGCTGAAGGAGCATAATAGGATACTGCGGGTCAGGTTTTTATTCTTGAATCGAGAAGGATGGGTTAAACGAAGTGGTCCCATTGGCATCGTTTAATTTGTTGGGTGCGATTTGCTTCACCCAACCTTATACACAACTGTAACATCTTTCGTGAAGACGGGATGGCGCACTGATAATCAACCAAGTATTACTCCAAAAAAATATAACCGGCAGGGTCTTATGAAAAAAGGCACTTGTGTAGGGTGAACTTTAGTTCGCAGGACAGCGACATAAATGTCGCACTACTTGTTCTAATTCAGACTCGATCTGGTTGGGCGTTTCAAAATGAATACCTGGTATTTGTATGTAATACGGTGTAAATACGGCAGACTATATACAGGCATTACCACAGACGTGGAAAGGAGATTTGCAGAACATACAAGTAATGATAAAAAAGGAGCAAAATATTTACGGGGAAAAGCTCCTTTGACGCTGGTTATGAAAAAGAAGATTGGAAGCAAGGGTATGGCGTTAAAGCTGGAAGCTAAAGTAAAGAAACTATCAAAAATCAAAAAAGAGATGTTCGTGGAGGGTAAAATTCACATAAAGATATGAGCAAAAATAAAACCAGAGATCAAATAGAAGACAAATACAAATGGGATTTGTCTGTCTTGTATTCATCGGATGATTGTTGGGAAAAAGACTACCGGAAGGTGGAAAAAGAACTTCCTCAGCTTCTTGAGTTCAAAGGCTCGCTTGCTAACGCCAACAAGCTTGAGCAGTTCATGCAGATATATATTAATCATTCCGTAACCAGGGAAAATTTGTACGTCTACGCGAATGTGCGCTTTTTTGAAGATACCAGAAATGCCGTGTATGAAGAGATGAAAGGCCGTATCGAACTGCTTGTCTCAAAGATTTCCACAGAAACTGTTTTTATAAAAAAAGAGCTGTCTTCTTTATCACTGGATGATATTGACACAATGATTCATGCGAATTCTCAGCTTGCAGGGTATCGTTTCTTTTTGAAAAGCTATGCCCGGTACAAGCCTCATATCCTCTCCGAGGAAACGGAAACTGTCTTAGCGGAACTGGAAATTGCCTTAAAAAAGCCCGATGATATTTTTTCGGCCTACAGCGACAACAATATTTCATTCGGGGAATTTGAGCATAAGGGAGAAAAAATACACCTCTCTCATGCAAAATATGCCCAACTGTTAGAGTCTCCTGACCGGGCGCTCCGGCAAAAGGTGTTTGATCACTACTACCGGCCTTTCCGGCAGAATATTGACGTGCTGGCAAACACCTATGCTGCAAACGTGCTTGCAAACATTAAGCTGGCGAAGGTACGCAACTATGCGTCGATGCTGGAAATGTCCCTGTTTCCCGATTATGCGCCAACCGCAGTATTCAGTAATCTCATTGAGGTTGCAAAAGAGAACATTGACGTGATCAGCGAGTTCAATTCACTGAAACAGGAAGAGTTTGGAATTGAAGAATTACACTTCTATGATAATTACGTTCCCCTGGTTAAAGATGTTGATAAGAAATATTCTTACGAAGAGGCGCTTGATCTGGTTCGTACGGCGCTTAAACCTCTTGGAGATGAATATCTCAGGAAGTACGACGCGACTGTCGGCGCACGGGTAATTGACGTGTTTGAATCTCCAGGCAAAAGATCAGGGGCGTTCTCCTGGGGGAGTTATGCGAGCCGGGGATTGATTTTCTTAAATTACACGGAGAAGTTCTCTGATGTTTCAACATTTGCGCATGAATTCGGCCATTGCCTGCATCGGGACTACTCCATTGAGAATCAACCCTATATTTATTATCAAAATCCCATCTTTTTGGCTGAGATAGCCTCGACGTTCAATGAGGCGTTACTGTTTGATCATATGTCAAAGATTGCCGAATCCAGCGAAGAGAAGAAGTTTTATCTGTATCACAATATGAAACGTATAGAGGCAACCTTCTATAGACAGACCATGTTCGCAAATTTTGAAAAAGATATTCATGAGATGGCTGAGTCCGGCAAGGTGCTGATCGCAAAAAGCATAACCGATATTTACAGGAAAAATCTTGAAGTCTTTTTGGGTAAGGGAATGGTTATTGATGAGCAGTTAAACTACGAATGGGCGCGGATTCCCCATTTTTATAATGCATTTTATGTCTACAAATACGCTACCAGTCTGTCGGCGGCAATCGCCCTGTCTGAACGTGTAATTTCTGGGGAAACAGGCGCTGTTGAAGATTACCTGACGTTCCTAGGCGCAGGGTCACACAAAGAGCCGCTTGAAATTTTGAAAGATGCCGGGGTAGACCTTACTGGGAAAGAAGCGTATGAAGTGACGGTTAACAAATTCAGGAAATTACTGGAAGAATACAAATCATTATCGTTTTGATAACATACGATGGTATTCAAATTTTAATCCTTTCCTCTCTTTCAATCAAAACGTTTTCACGCCAGGAGGGAGATGATATACTATCCGCTTTTCTAAACAAATCATCCCAAATAGTTTCCATGGTTCTAATCTTTTCTTCAAGAGACATTTTTTCTCAAAGGTAAAGTGATTTCCATTTTATTCTCCGAGGTAAAGTTCTGAATTTGTACAGAATAACACGGAGGTCACCAGGAGCCGGCTTTATCGGCGATCCGGTGCACCGCCTCGTTATGTTGACTCTCCGGATGTGATCTTTAATAGTCGATCTGCGGCTAAACAAACACCGGCAACCAATGTAAGGTTTGCCTCTTTCCCAGTCCCCTCAAGCACTTTGATGACTCGATCATAGAATGCAAGTTTTGAATTGATGCTGTCATTTATTAGGTCCGTATGAAACTCATATGGCACTATTCCTTTTGATTCAGAACGGTCCTGCGCAGTTTTGCGGCGTTTTACGATTTCATGGTATGGTCGATCGCTTTTCGCAAAGAAATAGAACTCTGGTTTGCCCCCTCTCAAGTATTCACGAACAAGGCCAAGAAACCATAGTTGTTGTGGATGCACACCTAATTCTTCAAAGGATTCACGTAGTGTCCCGCTTGCAAGGCCGGCAATACTCCACTGTCGCTCATTTCTTATGTCTGCCCAATCAAGCGCACCTGAAACTGAAGATGACATAGAACCAGGTCGATTTGCGACTTTTGCACTACGCTTTTGCACCACCAGCATACCATCTGCAGATTCTACCATACAGACGACTCCAATATGATTTACAAGAGGACTTTCTGAAAGATTTCCTAATAGTCCGGTGCTACCACTTAAGAAGTCTCTGAGGCTTCGATTAATCCCTGACGGACAGTGGTCCATGGCAAAATTTGTTGCCAGTGCCTCAAAGTAGGAACCTTGGGCTACGTTCAAATTCCAATCGTTATCATCGGAGACATCGATTGTCTGTAATCGTACAACTTCACCGTCAAATAATCTTGAGTCAGTTCCCTTTTTCAGACGTTCAAGTAGCGGTGTCGTGTATATTGAAATACGTGATGGTACTTCGTATTTTTGGGGTATTAATGCTATCTTGATTTTTTCATTCTCTGCTGATTCAGAACTCGTCGGGGAAATTACAAGTGACATTGGCAATTGGAATGCTTTGCCACCGAACTTATAGGTGAGGGGTTTTTCATTTGAATAAAAGGTACAGAGTTGAGCAGAGGTGAGAGAAAGGTATCGTTCTGCATGGGTCCGATTTATCTTTGTCTTTATCCAAGGTTGTGCGTAATCTTGAAATAGTTGTATCCCCTGCTTAGCGAGATGGCTGCCCACAGCCTCTGCGGCACCCAGCATGATGAACTCCCAAGGCATTTTATCCTCCTTCGGTTTCTTTTATTTTTGAACATAACGTTTGATTATACCGATCCGCACAAAATGCGGAAAACGGATTCCAATCCGTATAATACGCCGCTTTCACAGCGAATGATACGGAGATAAACCATATAATTTCAGCCATTTGAGTCTATATACCGCCAATGGCATGGGTTTTATGCGGATTAGCATAAGCCCCTCTTGTTCCTTTTCGTAAGTTGTTTCACGAATAGCCTTTTCCGAATTTGCCCAAAGGCTAGCAAAATAGCATGTAATAATCAAGAAATTTCCCGGCAATTCAAGGTGAATAAAAAGAGAACCTGCATGGGAATTTTCATGATTTGATTGTATGTGCAGGAGTGGAAACGGTAAAAGAAGAAAAAGAGGGAAAAGGCGAATCACCGCAGGGAACGCTGAGATTGCAGAGGTTATGAAATGATAAAAAGATGAAATTTCGTAGTTGTTTATCTGCTTATCTGTTTATGTGATAGATTCTCCAACGAAACAGTGAATTTGATATGTTAAGTTTAAATAGTACGTTTGTAATAACAGGGATAAACAGAGGAAATAAATTGCAGATTTCCTAAGAATTCATTATACTCCGTTTGGCAAAGTGACAAAGAAGACAGAAAGAGTAAAGTAATATTTCAAAACGTGTCCCTATTTAAGGCGCTATCACAAGAGTTTAAAGGTATTTCTATGTTAAAGTTTGATCGCATTACCTTCGACACAAATATAATGGGTGGTCGAGCATGTATTCGAGGAATGCGTGTTACCGTATCTTTAATTGTCAATCTGGTTGCAAACGGAATGACTTCAGAAGAAATCATCGAAGCATATCCATACTTAGAACTGGACGATATTCGCCAGGCACTTCAATACGCTGCATGGTTAGCTGAAGAGAACGTTCATACGGTAGAGCCAGTAACATAATGAAATTATTTGCTTACCATTAGCCTTTTAATGAATTGTTGCTACCATTTTTCGACCCCGTTCTTTTCTTTTTAGATTATAGAGAAACGGTACTACCGAAAGCAGATAGTATCAAGGATTTCATGTAATCTGCACTACATCATAGCACAGCATATCTGCAACCAAAGATAACCACCCCGCTTTCCCCTCCTTCGCAAGGAGGGGATAAAGGGGAGGTAAAGAATTGAATCTTTCCGATTTCCTCTTCGCAAGGGGAGAACACAAGAGGGGGAAAATACTTCCTAAAACTTGTCCTCGTGGAAACGGGGAAAAGATGTTTTTGTCCAGTAATACTATAAAATTCCGTTATGTCCAATCAAGGGTTTCTTTGATATGATTGTTTCCTATGATTCAGGAAAACGAACTTTATAGAAAGGTTGCAGATGCGTGCTGGTGGGAAACTGCGGAGGCCTTTTGCCTGCAGAGCCGCATACACCGGCTGCGATGGTTTGGCCGTTCGGATATTTGGGTCAAACGGGACGATGAGCTCAGCTTCGGGGTATCGGGAACCAAGTTACGGAAACATGCATCCGTCATTCCTTATTTGAAACAACAAGGGATCGAGGAAGTGGTGGTGATTGGGGGCTCCAATTCAAATAACGTGCTTTCGGCGGCCCAGACACTGACGGAAAACAATATTAAGATAACCCCTTTCCTGCTTGGTCCACCTTCTCAAAGACGCGGCAACGTAAAGTTGTTGTCGCTGTTTGTTGACGACTGCGAAATTCACTGGATTCCACGCTCACAGTGGGCTGATTGTGACCGGCTGGCCAATTGTTATGTGGAAGAACGAAAGGCCAGTGGAATAAAAATATGTGTGCTTCCTGAGGGGGCACATCATCCATTAGCACTGCCAGGTTCTCTAAGCATTCTTGTTGATATCCTTAGAAATGAGAATGAAGCGGGTGTGCGATTCGATCATATTTTCATAGATGCGGGTACTGGTATGGTTGCACAGTCTCTCCTGGCCGGGGCTGCCGCCATTGGGCGCAAGACGGTATTCCACGTCGTGGTACTTGCAGGCTCATGTGAGGAATTTCAGTCAGGATTATCCAAGGTTATTCAATATACTGAGGCGTTTCTTGGCGTATCTCTCGGTTCATTACCTGAATATCATTTGTACTATCCGGCTACCGCCAGGTCATTTGGCAGTACTAACAAGACCATTTTTAGTGAAATAAAGCGTATTGCCAGAGAGGATGGCATTCTCACTGATCCCGTGTACTCCGCCAAGCTGTTTCTTACGGCACGGCAAGCGATTCTCGACAAAAAATTGGGAGGGAATGTCCTCCTGGTTCACTCCGGAGGGGGGTTGGCCTTAACCGGATTTATGGATTGTCCCATGTTCAGCGTATAGTATTTCACAAACAAGAGAAGTAATCACACAAAGACACGGAGCCACAAAGAATAAAAGAATGAATAAATCTTTGTGCCTTCGTGGCTTTGTGTGAGAAAACAGAAGGACTTTCTCTTTCGACTTGTTTGGGTTTAAAATTTCACCTGAAATTGAATAAAATAATATAAGCCCCAAAGGGGTGAAACGGCATTTTGTTTTTCGTGATCAATTCAACCTCCGCAACATAAAATTGAAAATATGGGCAAATCAAGCAAGGAAAGATGTATCAAATGCCGGTTAATAATTCAGGACTGTATTTGCCGGGACATTCCAACTTTTTGGGCGGAGCATAAGATAACCCTCCTGACCAGCAAAAAAGAAGAGCGGATTATCTCCAACACGGGCAGGTTGCTCAGATGTATGCTGGGAAACATCTCTACTGTTTATATGGGAGAAAAGGGGTGGCAAAAAGCGGTGGAGTCGGAAATAACGAGAACCGATTATACGCCGGTAATCTTTTTCCCTATACCGCCTGTTTGTGATGGGCACTCAATTATGGAAAATACCGGGAAACCGCTGAATATCTTTGTGCTGGACACAAGTTGGAAAAATGCGAGGCGGTGGCTTCACAAACCCGTGCTGATGAACTTGAAGAAAGTTGGGATAAAAACAGTGCCGCCATCCGAATATATTCTCAGGAAACAATCGGCAGAAAACTATTTGTGTACCTTTCAGGCAGTTACTTTGCTAATGGCGGAACTCAGGCCAAAAGGTTTTGATTCGGTTTCCTTTCAAATTCATGAAAAATTTAAATTGTGGGTGAAATCTTTGGCAAGGGAAAGGGGCTTGACCAGAACGACTGCCCGTTTCTAACCAGTACAGACATCTTGTGCTTGCATATCGGGCGATTAATCATTAAAATATGGCATGGAATTAAACCACATTGGCGTAACAAACAAGAGCGAAGAACAGGCGTTGCGATTTTACCGCGATTTTTTAGGTCTTGAAAAGACAAGAGAAATTCTCTTACCTCCGGAACTTTCAGAGCAATTGTTTTCTATTTTTCAAGAGATCAAGGTGTTAGTTTTTGAAAAGACCGGAATAAAGATTGAGGTATTCATATCTGACTTTCAACATGCCAATCCCAATTTTATCCATTTCGGTCTAATGCTGGATAATTTCTCTGAGGTGACAGAAAAGGCCCGAAGGTCTCATGTTGATCTTGTCATTGGAAAACATAAGGATAAGACCGTGTACTTTCTCAAGGATTTTTCCGGCAATTTAATTGAAATAAAACAAAAATAAACACTTACTTCTGATTCATGATATGATAGTTGATCGTATGCAGAACAGCAGGGATTATCCACTGGGAAAGGCATGGCAACTCGCTTTTGAATTTCTGATTTCTCTAAAACCTGACGCAGAAGAGAAGAAGTACCACTTGCAAGGTGATGATATCTTTGCAATGGTTATGAGCTATGAAACACGTCCTCCTGATACGGCGGCGCTTGAGGCTCACCGGAAATATCTGGATATTCAGGCGGTTATTACCGGCGGAGAAGGCATTGCGTGGTTCCCAAAAGACGAACTCATAATAAAGCAACTCTACGATGAATCGAAAGACGTGGAATTTTACCAACACCCTAACTCAAGTTTCGCACGAATAAACGTCTTCCCCGGCACGTTTGTTGCCTTATTTCCCCAGGATGCCCATATGCCTTCTCTCATGCTTGGGAACACCCCTGAATGTACCAAAAAAGTAGTGGTAAAGGTAAACGCAAAGCTTCTCTATGTTTCCTGATAAAGAGTATCTTTTAAAGGTGGTGCGGACGCGCATGCCGTTTGGCAAATACAAAGGGCGATTGTTGATTGATTTGCCTGAGGCGTATATTGTGTGGTTTGCCCAACAGGGATTCCCGAAGGGCGAACTGGGCAATATGCTTGAGTGTGTTTATGAAATCAAGCTGAACGGACTGGAATATTTATTGAATCCACTTAAGAATACATGAAATTTAGCGAAATCGACATTCCTGCCAATATCCTCAAGGCGCTTGAGAAGATGGGGTATGATGAAATGACCCCTATCCAGGAGGCGACGTATCCGGTAATTTTTGCAGGGCATGATCTTTGCGCCCTCGCTGAGACCGGGTCGGGAAAGACGGCCGCCTGTGCGATCCCGCTTATTCAGAAAGTTGACCCCGCTCTTAATGCCATTCAGGGACTAGTGCTTGTTCCGACGCGTGAATTGTGTATGCAGTACGTAGCAGAGATACAGAAGATTGCGGCGCATACCGCCGTGATTCCTTATGCGGTGTACGGCGGTTTTGATAAAAAGATTCAGATGGACACAATTAAACAGGGGGTGCATATTTTGGTCGCAACACCGGGGCGGCTTATTGATCTTTTGTACGAAGGGATACTTTCTTTTGCGCAGGTGAAATGCGCCATCCTTGACGAGGCGGATGAGCTTTTAAAGGTGGGATTCCTCGAAGATATTGAATTTATTATGTCATGCATCCTGCATGAACATCAGACGCTCCTTTTCTCGGCGACGATGCCAGATGATATCAAAAAGCTCGCACATGACTGTTTGCAAGACCCGCAGCATATCTCCCTTATTACAGAGAGGGCAGCGCCGGAAAGCATCGAGCATTATTTTGCCTATGTCCACCCAAAACAAAAGCACACGGAACTCATCAGGTACCTTGCGGGGGAGGAGGTTAATCAGGCGCTTATATTCTGTAACGCCCGGCACGTGGTTGATACGTTGTTCCACTCCATCAGGAAAGATTTGAAGGATATTGACTACATACACGCCGGGCTTTTTCAGGACAAGCGTTCTTCGATTATCAGGAAGTTCAGGAGCGGCAGGCTCCGCTACCTTATTGCAAGCGATGTTGCGGGGAAGGGGCTTGATTTTTCGAATGTTTCGCATGTGATTAATTGGAATTTTCCGAGAGACGGAGAGCAGTACACACATCGTACCGGACGTACAGGCCGTATGGGGAGAAAAGGGAAGGCCTTTACTTTTGTATCCAAACACGATCTTCCTGGTCTTCGAAAACTACTTCGCAGTAGAAAGATTACACCATGCTGGATTGGAAAAGATCCACTGGTCGAAAAGAACACACATCACGAACGGAAAACCCAAAAGAGAAAAAGGCCCTTTCGTCCCTATCCAGCTGAGGGAATAAAGGGAACAGAATAAAAACAATGAGTGGGTTTGTCAATTCTTTGTGAAAAATCGGGTACTTTGCCGCAAATTCCCCATTCACTTATAGTGCTCCTGTAATACCATCCCGTCTTTTTCGTTTTCTCTCTTTATTGATGTTCAATTTAGCTGAAAGAATTCAAAAAGCTTGCAAATTTATTTATTTTTGCTTTAATCCCTTCTTTAGAAAAAAACAATTTTCTATTACTTGTCTTTACTTGTAGGATTTAGGTATAATATGCAAATTTTTAAACGGCACCTACGGATGAATTTTTAGTGAACTCTATTTAAAGGGTTTTTATGGAAATCAGGAAATTTAAAAAGATTCTCGTTGCCAACCGTAGCGAAATAGCGATACGGGTCTACCGGGCAGCGCATGAACTTGGTATAAGAACCGTGGCGATATATTCCCACGAAGACCGCTTTGCACTTCATAGATTTAAAGCTGACGAGGCCTACCAGATTGGCAAGGGCAAAGACCCGGTAAAGGCTTATCTGGATATCGATGGAATCATTCACATAGCCAAAGAGAGGGAAGCTGATGCCATTCATCCGGGATACGGGTTTCTCTCAGAGAACGCCAACTTTGCCCGCGCCTGTGAAAAGGCGGGCATTATCTTTGTCGGTCCACGTCCGGAAATTCTCGACATGCTTGGCAATAAAACCTCGGCCAGAGAAATCGCCGGGAAGGCGCACGTCCCTATACTTTCCGGAAGCGATCAGCCCTTGAAAAGTCTGGATGAGGCTAAAGCCCTATGTGACAAATTGGGGTATCCGGTCATTATTAAGGCTGCTCATGGCGGCGGCGGCCGCGGCATGCGCGTGGTTCGCAGCGAGTTAGAATTGGGACATCGCCTTCACGAGGCACAGCGCGAATCTATGACGGCCTTCGGTTCTGACGAGTGTTTCATAGAAAAATACGTCGAAAAGGCGCGCCATATTGAAGTGCAGATTCTTGGCGACAGTCACCATAATATCGTTCACCTCTTTGAACGCGACTGTTCCCTTCAAAGGCGGCACCAGAAAATTGTAGAGATTGCCCCGGCGCAAAACCTCGGCGAAGACGTCAGGCGAAGCATCTGTGATGCAGCCGTAAAAATATGCAAATCGGTAAACTATGATAATGCAGGCACCGTGGAGTTTCTTCTCGATACGGAAACCAGCAAGTATTACTTTATCGAAATCAATCCCAGAATTCAGGTAGAACACACTGTCACAGAAACTATCACCGGTATTGACCTGGTTAAGAGGCAGATATTAATCAGTGAAGGATATTCCCTCGGTTCGCCGGAAATCCGCATACCGAACCAGGAATCGATTCAAATCAAGTGCACTGCCTTCCAGTGCCGGCTTACTACGGAGGACACTACCAACAAGTTCATCCCCGACTACGGCCGCATCCAGCATTACCGTTCCGCAGGCGGCATGGGCATACGACTTGACGCCGGTACGGCATTCTCCGGCGCCATAGTAACGCCTTACTATGACTCGCTGCTCGTGAAAGTCACGGCCTCCGGACTCTCTTTTGAAGACGCAGTGCACCGTATGGATAGGGCGCTGCATGAGTTCCGGATTCGCGGCGTGAAAACCAATATCCCGTTTCTTATTAACCTGATCAACCACAAAGATTTCATGAAAGGCACGTGCACCACGCGGTTCATTGATGAAAACCGGGAAATCTTCCACTTTTCACACCGCAGAGACCGTGCCACCCGCATCATACGTTTCATGGGAGACGTTCTGGTCAACGGACACCCGCTTATTAAGGAAATGCCTAGGTCTATATGCCGCCGTGAAGCGCCGGTTCCTGCCGTTGATCGCAAACAACCACGGCCCAAAGGCAGCCGGGATCTCCTTCTGGAAATGGGGCCTGAAAAATTCATTCGGCACGTCCTCAATGAGAAAAAACTGTTGCTGGCGGACACGACGTTCCGCGATGCGCATCAGTCGCTGCTGGCCACCCGCATGAGAACTGCGGATATGCTGAAGATAATTGAGGTTTACTCTCGAAACCACGCCGGTTTCTTCTCCATAGAAATGTGGGGCGGAGCAACCTTTGACACAGCCATGAGATTCCTCAAAGAATGTCCATGGGAACGCCTGCGCTCCATGCGAAAACTTGCGCCCAACATACTCTTTCAGATGCTGCTCAGGGCCTCGAACGGCGTCGGGTACACCAATTACCCCGACAATGTCGTCAAGGCGTTCATCAAACAGGCGGCTGAAAGCGGTATAGATGTCTTCCGTGTTTTTGACTCGCTGAACTGGGTCACCAACATGAAAGTGGCGATGGACGCCGTGCTGGAAACCAATGCCATATGTGAAGCCGCTATCTGTTACACCGGAGATATTTTAGATCCGAAACGAACCAAATACACGCTGGACTATTACGTAAAAATGGCAAAAGAACTGGAAGGACACGGGGCGCACATCCTGGCAATCAAGGATATGGCAGGCCTCCTGAAGCCGTATGCCGCCTATAAACTGGTGGGCGCACTGAAGTCCGAACTGAAAATCCCCATACACCTTCATACCCATGACACCTCAGGCGGCCAGATCGCCACCCTCATAAAGGCCGCTGAAGCCGGGGTGGACGTTGTGGATGCCGCCATGGGGTCTCTTTCCGGACTGACGTCACAGCCCAACCTGAACACCCTGGTGGAAATGCTGCGTTTCCACGAACGGGACACGGGCATGGACTTCAAGGCGCTGGAACTGCTCTCGGATTACTGGGAAGTGGTCCGGGAATATTATGTGCCGTTTGAATCCATCCAGAAGGCAAGCACTGCCGAGGTCTACCACCACGAAATTCCAGGCGGCCAGTTTACCAACCTTTTCCAGCAGGCACACTCCATGGGTTTGGCGCATCGTTGGCATGAAATAGCCGACGTCTATGCGGACGTCAACCGTCTTTTCGGCGACATTGTGAAGGTTACCCCATCCTCGAAGGTTGTCGGCGACATGACGCTTTTCCTGATAACAAACAACATCAAGGCGCAGGACATCGTCAGCGGCAACAGGGAGATTTCCTTCCCCAACTCCGTTATCGAATTCTTTGAAGGCCGCCTCGGCCAGCCGACCGGAGGGTTTCCGAAAGACGTGCAGGACAAAATCTTGCGCGGGGCGAATGCCTCCACGGAAAGGCCGGGCGCCAATCTGCCGCCCGTAGACCTTGAAGAAATAAAGAAAGAAGTTGAGTTGAAAATATCCAGAACCATCACCAACGAAGAACTCATGTCCTATCTGATGTATCCCGACGTCTTCATTCAGTACGCCGAGCACCGAAAGAAGTACGCCGACGTTTCCGTCATCCCCACGGACGTATTCTTTTACGGCCTGCCCATGAACGAGGAGGTCACCATTGACATAGAGGAAGGAAAGAGCCTGATTTTCAAGCTGGTAGCCATAAGTCCGCCAAATGAGGAAGGGAACTGCACCATCTTCTTTGAGCTGAACGGCCAGCCGCGTGAAGTCGTCGTTGCCAATCGCAAGGTGACTGCCTCGGTAATCCGGCGTCCCCGTGCGGAAGAAGGAAACGTCAAACACGTCGGCGCACCCATGCCGGGCATGATTGTCAACGTAAAAGTGGCAGCCGGTAATAAAGTTGCCAAAAACGACCCGCTCCTGATCATGGAAGCCATGAAGATGGAAGCGACCATTTACGCCGAACATGACGGCGAGATTGGCCAGGTGCTGGTCAAGGCAAAAGATTGCGTCGAGGCCGGGGATTTGCTGATAGTCTACAAGTAATTATGCAGGAGAAGGTAGTCTGGCTTGAGAAGAAAAGGAAATGGCCTCATCTTAAATAATGGCAGAATACAATATTTAATTTTTAAGACGTGACCCTTGGAATGTTTTATACTTCAATCTCTTTATGTAATGCATTATTTATCATGCTGAACATTGTTTCAGCATCCAAGCCGATTGTTAAGAGACCCTGAATAGAGTTCAGGGTGACAAGAGGGACAAACTTTGTCATTCCGGTATGTTAAGTGGAAAGTGTTGTAACTTCTACTATGCGATGTTTCCGTCGTGCATCATTCACGATTTCTTCTAGTTTTGATGCGGTAGGATCATCAATCCAATCAGCACCGCATTGTGAGCACACCGTTGCAGGTACATCTCTTACTACTACGACACCAAATCCTAAATCTGTTGTAAAAATAGTTTTTCCTGTTTTCTTAGTTCCGCCACAGAGCGGGCATTTATCAGGCAATTTTTTAGTTACCATGTTGCCTCCTTGTTTTGTAATCTGGTTCAAAATGTTCTAAGTCCGGTCTATATGCAGTAATAATAAAACAATACTCGCTAAGAGAATCAAATGCTGTAACTACATGAAATGGTTCTTCATCAAACCATCCTAAAAATAAAGCACTGGGATAAGGTTTGTCATCAGGGTAATTTTCAATAATTTCCCCTGCCAGCAAAACCTTCTTTACTATTTTGCGAGAAATCCCTCTTTCCATCATTCTTTCGAGCGCGTGACGTTGCCATTCAATACGGCTTTTTTCAACAGCTATTTTTAGCTTGTTCCTGTTCACCTAATATCCAGTTTTACAAAAGCCTTTGTAAATATTTGGTAAACCTGTTAGTTTTTAAACGCTTTTTAATAAACCTTTCATGATAACCTAGCATCATTCTATTTCCATATCAACTGTTTTTTACGATTGAGGAACTAAGATAGGGCAAAAGATATTCAAGGTTGAGAGAAGATCGGTAAAAGATATAAAGAACATAAAAAGTTTGAATTGACGGGTTTGCTTTGCTACCTGAAAAACTCACGAAATGCACAAAAAAAGCACTAATGATGTGTTTTCGAATTTATCCAGAAAATAATTTCGCGATCTTTTGCGCATTTTGCGGGCAATATGGTGTATTTGCTTATGTTTAATCTACCCGACGAGACTGTAATTATGATAAATTAAATGTTTTACCACCTCAGTGGCGCTTGCCATGCCTCTTTCAAATCGCAAATATTTTCATGGATAATGAGTTTATTGTTTAAACCATATATTTTGAGTTGTGGTTCTGAAGTAACCTTTCCTAGCATGCCCCAGGGAATATCCTTTACGAGCGTTTCAAATTGTTTTTGATGCTCAGGCCGTACCTCAACGACAAAGCGGCTGTTTGACTCGGAAAAGAGCAGGGTGTCGTTTCTGTTAATCGTTCCTTCTGTGACTACTGCAGAAAGGTTAAGGGTCAGACCAAATCCTCCGGCAAAAGCCATTTCCGAGGCAGCGATAGCCAGACCGCCTTCTGAACAGTCATGACAAGACCTGATGATTTTCTGTTTTGTTGCCTGAGATAAGACATTCATGACCTTTTTGCCCAGGGTTGTATCTACCTTTGGGACGTTATTTCCTTTATATCCGTGGATATGATTATAATGCGAACCGCCCAACTCCGGACGTGTAAGACCTATGATATAAACCAGATTGCCAGGTTCCTTGACATCCATTGATACGGCGTTTCGTATATCTTCCATTACTGAAATAGCGGAAATAAGCAAGGTGGGAGGGATTACAATGGTCTCTTTGTCAGTAACGAATTCGTTATTCAGGCTGTCTTTTCCAGAGATAAATGGAGTTCCGTAGGCAACCGCAATATCATAACAAGCCTTTGCCGCCAATACAAGGCTTCCCAAGCGATCCGGTTTATTGGTGTTGCCCCAGCAAAAGTTGTCTAAAAGTGCAACCTCCTGTAAAGATCCACCAACGGCGATGATCTGTCGCAGCGCCTCATCAATGGCGGAGGCGGCCATGTGATATGGGTCTATGTCGCCGTATCGCGGATTCATGCCATTTGATACAATGATACCTTTCTTTGAGCCCAATACAGGCGTAACAATGCAGGCATCACCCGGCCCATCATTATGAATGCCCTGAAGAGGTTTTAGGACGCTTCCGCCTTGTACTTCGTGGTCGTATTGACGTATGACCCATTCCTTGCTGCAAACGTTCCATGCGGAGAGTATCCTTTTTAAGTCAGTCCCATAATCTTCTTTTTCTGATAAATTAGGTTCTTCGAATGTAGGTTTATGCCACGCGGCCTTCCGTTCTAACCTCGGTATGCCATCGTGCAGAAAATCCATGTCCATTTCACCAACAATTTGAGAATTATATAACAAGCGGAGTATCTTATCATTTGTGAATCTTCCGATGACCGTAGCTTCAACATTTTCTGCCTTAAACAGAGTGAGAATATCATGTTCTTTTTCTGGAGGAACAGAAAGCACCATCCGTTCCTGTGCCTCAGAAATCCAGATTTCCGTGTAAGAAAGTCCTTCGTATTTAAGAGGGACTTTTTCTAGATTTACCAGCGCTCCTAAATCCTGACCCATTTCACCAACGGCGGAGGAGAGGCCACCGGCGCCACAATCAGTAATACAATTGTATAGCCCTTTGTCTCTGGCTTGTAAAAGGGTGTCCAGCAGTGCTTTCTCTGTTATTGCATTACCGATTTGTACGGCTCCTCCGGATATCTGTTCGGATTGTTCGTGTAATTCCGCAGAGGAGAATGTGGCCCCGTGAATGCCGTCACGTCCGGTTCTGCCGCCAACTACAACAATGAGGTCATTAAGATGCGGTTTTTTTTCGCATTTATCTTTTGGTATAAGGCCTACAGTCCCGCAGAAGACGATGGGATTGCCCATGTATCGCTCATCAAAAAAGATGGCGCCGTTTGCCGTGGGGATGCCCATACGGTTGCCATAATCCCGCACCCCTGCGACAACGCCCTTAAAAATTCTTTTTGGATGCAGAATACCTTTTGGAATTTTATCTTGAGGGGTGTCCGGTAAACCAAAACAGAATACATCTGTATTAAGGATAGGTTTCCCGCCTAATCCTGTACCCATGACATCCCTGATTACACCTCCAATACCGGTATTAGCGCCTCCGTAAGGCTCGATGGCAGACGGATGGTTGTGGGTTTCCACCTTGAAACAAATATTGTAAAACTCGTCGAAATGGATGATGCCGGCATTGTCTTTAAATACAGAGACACACCAGGGTTTATTGAGTTCACTGGTTGCTTTCATAATGGTGTTTTTTAATAAATTGTCGATTTTGTTGCCATTGAAATCAATAATACCTTTGAATGTCTTATGGACACAATGTTCTGACCATGTCTGTGCAATGGTTTCAAGTTCGATGTCTGTTGGTTCTCGTTTAAAGGATTGATAATGTTTTTGAATAGACTGCATCTCTTGTAAATTGAGAGATAGCTGGCCACTCATACTTATTTCTTCTAATTGTTTGTTGTCGGCATTTAATAGGGGAATGGTCTTCTTCTTAAATGAATAGTGGATATTCCCATGATCGTAATTGGGTGTTTCCGGGTAAATAAAAACATCTTCTATCTTTGTGTTTGCAAGTAACCTGGTGGCTATGATGCGAATTGTTTCAGTGGAAATATTTCCGTCGATTAGATACTTTTGGGCAGTTTTAACGCCGTCTATGTTTATTCCTATATCACGGAGCGCCTTCAAGACTGATTGCTCGATAGGGTCCATGACGCCGGGTTTACGGCTGATTTCAACGATGTGAGATTTGAAATCCGCAGTCAGAAATCCGGAATCGGAAATCTGATAATCTTGGGTAATCGTATCCGCCAAAAGTTTTTGGGCAATAGTATCCAGGTTGTTTTTGTTTAAATTCCCAAAAATGATATAAACCTGGCGAACCCTGATATTGGATATTTTGTGGAAACCAAAAGTTTCGATTTCTGATCGTATATTGTTCCCTGTGGGGTCAGGGAATTCATTCTTTAAAAATACCTCTATTCTTGAATACATTTTAGAATTTATTTGTTAGAGTTTTTGTTTGTTGAGTTGTTGTGAAATACGCTGTCACGGGACAGCTTTGCATTTTTTAACCTATCAAGGATATTGGTATTGTTTTTGTTTACAAGATCATTTTTAAATTCATCTAGTTCATTGATAAAATTGTCTATAGATTTTATAACATTTTCACGGTTGTGATCGAAGATGTCAACCCATAATTCAGGATCGCCTGATGCAACTCTTGTGGTATCTCTTAGCCCGCTAGCGCCGCAGACGAGGTGTTCTTTTTTGATCGCATTTATCAAACAGGATGCAGCCAAATGAGGCAGGTGGCTCACAAATGCCAGTATTTCGTCGTGTTGTTCCGGGGTTAAATATTTTATTTTGGCGCCGAGGAGTCTCCATAGTTGAGATATCGTTTCCACCTCCTTTGTGTGATTGTTTAGAGGTGTTATGATGCACGTGCAACCTTCAAAAAGGTCTGGCGAAGCAAACTCAACGCCTCTTTGCTCTGAACCTGCTATCGGGTGTGCGCCTATAAAGGCAATATCTTTTCTTATATTATGGGTAATTTGTTCGACAATATGTTTTTTTGTGCTGCCGACATCTGTGAGAATTGAGTTACTTTTCATTAAGGGAATAATTTTTTTCCCAGTGTCAATAATTTTGTTCACGGATGTAGCAAGGATTACAATATCGGCGTCTTTAACGGCTTCCTCATCGTTTAAGATTCCGATGTCGATGGCGTGTATTTTAATGGCTTTTTCTAAAGATGAAGCCCTGTGGCCAACACCAAGGATAGTTTTTGCCAAATTTCTTTTTTTTAATCCCAGGCCGATAGAGCCACCAATAAGTCCTGGGCCAATTATACAGACGGTTCCGAATTGCATTTAAGCATTATAGTAATATAAAAATTTATATATAAAGAAAATCAGATGTTACATATCCGGCTTCTTTTTGTCAATGTTTTTAAGCCGTTTGAAGTAACAATTTTAATGATACATTTTTTGTATAGTATTATAATGGTTTGTAATTTACTTGCAATAAATTTAAGGCAAAAACAGACCGAAACAGACAAAAACAGATAAAGAAATGAATCATCTTGAAAGCCTTATTTTTACTGGTAAAATGAAGAAAATAAAAGCAAATTAAGAAAGATAAAAAAAGGTAAAAGATTTTTTAAACGTACGGCATAAGTACGACATAAGATTTTAGGCTTTACCATGAAACTATCAATGACAATCCTGTGTCCTGTGATTGTCGGTTGTGCATCCGTCACCGGGACCCGGCAGGAGAGCAACAGGGTTGACGTTTATAACTCTCCGGGCATACGCTAAAATGCGTTTGAAAACGCATTAGGACGGGCGTACGCTTATTCCGGCGGCGCCTGACGTGGTTATAACATAATTAAGGCTAGGGTAGCTCCCGAAAAGCTGTATCTCCACAGCCTGCCTTAATTTCACTTTGGAGAGTTATGAGGAGAGATGACAGCATGGAAACGGAAGAAGTTGAGATTTGCAGAGAAGCATTTGTTTTTGCGCAAAGAAATTTAAAAGCCATACCTCAGCGGAGAGTCATTTCTAAAGTAGATGTCTACAAAGGAAGCATTACAGTAAATCAGCCTATTCCCACGTACAACATCAAGCAAGTCCCGGAAGCGGTTGAAGTGTTTAAAAAACTTCCGGGGGTTGTACCCACCGGCATAATTGAGCAAGTCAAAAACCTAAAAAGTCCCCTCCACTGCATCTTTATTGTGGGTAACGATTTTGATTTAATTGCAGGAATTGCAAGTTACATTTACTATGTGCACGCTTCAGGAAGCTTTACCCACCTGTCGTATTCTGGCTACACAGACCAGGAAATCATATCCGATTTGTTTTCACCAAGTCCACCGAACGAATTCAGACTAGAGTATTACCTTAGAGGCAGGACGCTATTTATCAGCGGTCTTGGGAATAAGCATCAATCGGTATTTGAGCGGCTTTTGGGTACATTCAGGGCGCTTGGCCTCTCTAATCCATATAAAAAAGATTTTGGGTTTCTGGTCATTGGTGTTGAAGATGTCGCTTTAATACCACAGGAGCTTACAAACTTATCCGATGTCATAGATTCTTTAGAGAAGCAGGGCGCTGTAAAACAGACAGAAGCGAAGATTAAGTACGACCAAGACCGATACATCTTATTTACGGAGGGAAAGCATTTGCAATTAACCGGAGATAAGAAAACCCTGATACAACATCTCTTTGATGGAAGGAAAGACATAAAACTTTTGTCTGGCAAAATTGCAGAAAAAAAGGGGAAAAATAAGCTTCAATACAAGATAGGAAATTGTAGAAAACTGATTACCGAAACGAACAAAGTAATTATGAAGGAATTTGGTTTGAAAGATTTCATTCGCAGCGAAAAAAGCAAGAGCGGGTTTTACCAATTAACACCCAAACCAAAAGAGGGAATTTTTCAAGGTAATATTGAGGTAATACAAAGGTAATATTACCTTTGGCAAAAACAGTCCGTCTGTAAAAATACACACATCGCCTTACAATCCAGTAAATACAAGGCATCCCAGCCATAAGACAAAAATTGACGCATTTTTTAAAACACTCAAATTTCAGGGTTTCGTTTTACTTTTGTAAAGAATTAAGAAAGAATAAGGTTAGTGGTACACGAGTAATATTTACTATGTGTGCACTGACCTTTTTTTATTTCCAATGCTTTTTATGGGAGCAATAGCCATGATGAAAACGAAGGATGGGCATAGAATTTTACAGGTGCATCTACCGGTAGATTTGCATCGGAAATTGTCGGAGGCGGGTTTTAAACTTCAGGTTACAAAATCGGAGATTACAAGAATTGCGCTTGAAGGTTTCCTAAAGACCAGGGGCTTTGCTTCGGATAACTAACAATGAAAAAGTCCAAAAAACTTCTACGTAAACTTTTGGCGGTATATCGTAACGAGTTTGCCAAAAAACCTTTTTCAAAAGAACGTTCATCTCTCGTGGATTGCGTCACCGTAATTTTGGAGTCTTTACAAAAATGAAAATTCTTGAAAATGCCCTGGCATATGTCCGGGAGGGGTTTTCCGTAATACCTGTGAACCCGGCTGATAAGCGGCCTATGGTCAAATGGACAGAATTTCAAAAGCGGATGCCTTCAGAAAACGAGACCGCGGAGATGTTTAGAAGGCATCCAAAAGCAATGCTGGGGATCATCACCGGCAGTTTATCCAAGTGTGCGGTCATAGATTGCGACTCCCCGGAAGCTTGTCAAAAAATTGACGAAATATTGCCAGATTCTATTGAAATCCCAATTGCGCAGAGTCCAAGAGGCGGGCGCCATTATTATTTCCAATGTCCTGAAGACCTGAAGACCTGCGCGGGAGTTTTACCAAAAATAGACGTTCGAGCAAACGGCGGCGTGATTATATGCCCACCAAGCACCAATTCTGGGGGAAAACAATACCGCTGGTTGGACGGCCTTGAGTTATCCAGAGAGAGCTTGCAAGAAATGCCAAAAAGCCTAGTTGAGACTTTGTCTCAATCCCCTGCCACGTGCGACCCCAAGGGAGCACCATTAAATAAAAACGTATTTAATATAGAGGTTACTGGACATTTACTGGACACTGCACCACTCTTTAGTGTTGGGCGTCGAGACAACGATTTATTCACCCTTGCCAACTCCCTGGCAAAATCGGGCATGAGAGAGGCAGACATCTTCAGACACCTTGATTTTATAGTGCGTTCGTGGGGTGAACATGACGAGACCTGGGTAAACACTAAGATTCAAAGCGCATTGAAAAGACAAGAAACGAAAGAAAGGAATCTTTGGGAAGAAATTCGGGGATGGGTTTTGTCCAGTAAAGGCCAGTTTTTGTCCAGTGATGTCCAGAACTGTCTGGTTGTGTCCAGTAGGCAGGATAAAAAGAATTTAAGTGAGTGTCTGAGCAGCCTTGTAAAAGAAGGGGTAATTGAGCGCGTCGGCAATAAGAACGGATGTTTCCGAAGGATCGAAAAGGATTTTGGGGTTTTAAACCTTGCCGAAACGGAAATAACCCCCCTTCCCATAAAATGGCCATTTGGGATTGAGGAAAAAGTCCAAATCCTGCCAAAATCCCTCGCTATCGATGACGGGGAGGTAAATGGCGGGAAAACAGCCTTTGCTCTAAATTTCGCATACCTGAATAAGGATAAATTTAAAGTGCGATATCTTACTTCTGAAATGGGTGCGCAAGAAATCAAGAGCCGTATTTTGAAAATGGGCGAGCCCATTGAGAATTGGGCTGGAATTGAGTTTATAGAGCGATCTTCGCATTTTCAAGACCTGATATTGCCGGACGGGATTACAATCGTTGACTATCTTGAGAAGACCGAAAATTTTTATGAAATCGGAGGTGACATCAAAAATATTTTCGACCGTCTAAAAACGGGTTTTGCGTTAATTTTGATTCAGAAGAAGGCAGGGCAAGATTGGGGCCGGGGCGGGGACTTCTCAGCGGAAAAGGCCAGACTTTATTTGAGTACATTTCCCGGTATTTTGAAAATTACAAAAGCAAAAAACTGGACAAATCCAGAGGTCAACCCAAACGGCCTGGAATGTGATTTTAAACTCGTCAATGGGATAAAATTTATCCAAACGAGCGGGTGGAAAAAACCTTAAAACTTTTTATGGAGGGTTGGAAAATGTCAATTGAAGAAGCACGGGGAAAATACGAGGTAACGAAAAGGGCGGTTTCAGCATGCCAGACGGCGATCCAGCAATTGCAAGGAAAAGCGGATGCCTTGTCGGAGTCGTTACCAGAGCTTGGCCGGGCGGTAGAGCAAGCCGAAAAAACGAAAACGGCAGCACTGGACGCCTTTGCCTTGAAGAGCGATAAAATGTCGGAAGCCGAACTAAAGCGGGCGCGGGCTGGTTACGAGTCAGCAGTTAGACAACAGAGCGAAACAGTCGAATTGTCCGAAGCCACAGAAAGGGCGTTAAAACGGCAACAAGCGGAAATAAGCCGGTTGCAGGCGTCATGCGATTTGGCAAGACGTCAGATGTTGGAGGCAATAGCAACGGAGATTCAAACAAACATCCCCCCTGATACCTTTGTAACTGTGGAAAAATTTCTGATAGCCCGTCTCCAAAATGGTGGGATTTATGATTTCCATTTAAAGCAGTTGTTTCCGCAGCCCGATACTACACGGACACGGGAGATTGCAAAAGAATTGTCTACGAAATACGGAATCAGCGAATAACTCCCGTTTACCGGCGGGGCGGGTGTGACGGTGACAGGCTCATCCCCTGGCCGTCACGCCATTCTTAAACATTATTTTAGAAAGGAAAAAACAATCATGATCGCCATACTTATTGACAAAAGCAAGACAGAAAGAAATTGCAGGTTTCTGGACATTGACCCGGAGACTGCAAAGAAGTTGAAGCCTATACGACACCCGAACGTTTTTGAGGACGACCTCAAACTTATTTGCGAACGGGATTTGCCGCAACATCAGAAGCCATTATCAAAGGACATTGTCGTAACGTCCGAAATGCGCGAAAGAGCGGAAGCAGCCTTGCAATATCACCTACTATACACCCAGGCGGGTAAGCGACCGGCGCCAGCGACAACACCTGAACCAGCAAAGCCGATGACCTTCGAGGAGCAGCTTGCATACGACTGGCGGACAAGTCCGTCATTGCGAAAAGAATTTATTAACTTCGGAACTTATGCGGCATACATGCGGGCTGAAAAGGCAGGCCGAGCAAGGGTTTTCGGGCGGCATACTTCGTAAAGGTACCTCTGGTGGGGTGTTACGATACGGGTAAATTCGCACCGCGTCGTTTGAAGGATCATAGACTTAAAAAACCAAAGTTGTTATTAACCAGAAAGGAGCGGATATGTCAAAAAACACAGAACGAATGACAAAGAAAGACGTGTGCAGGGCGTTTTCGATAAGCCTGACAGCCCTGGACAACTGGATTTTAAAAGGTTGTCCTGTTACTCGTGAAGGGCGGAATGTATTTTTTTCCCTGAAGGATATTATCGAATGGCGGGAGCAGTCCTTCAAAGAATCCCAAAAGGGCGATAGCGACTTTGAAAAATCAAGAGCTGAAAAAGAGTTGTGGAGGGCGAAAACGGTAAAACTGAACTACGAGAGGCTACAAGGGCGACTGATTTACGTTGAAGATGTGCAACGAGTGGCATTTGAAAAAGCACGATTGGTCAGGGACTCCCTGCTTTGTATTCCCTCCAGGGTAAGTGATATTTTGGCAGGGGAAATCAACAAGGACGGACGGATTGACAAGGCAAAAGTTAATGAAATTCTAACGAGGGAAATCCGGCAAGCACTCGAAAATCTCTCAGGGGGTGCGTAATGAAACAGGAAAAGATTGACCCGGCACAGACGCTTGAAAGTCTATACTTAATCTATACGCATAATCTTCATCAAATACGCTTGAAAATGGGGAAACTGTCCGAACTGAAGCAAACAATTAATGACCTTGAAAATTTTTTAGAGGGCAAAAAATATGAGTGAATTAAAGCTGATTGATAGTGCGTTATTGACACCGGATGAAGCGGCTAAATATTTGAACGTGAAATTGTCTACAGTCTACCAATGGTCAATGAGAAAGACGCTTCCGGTTGTAAAGTTAGGACGGCTAAACAGATTCAGGCGCCAAGATCTGGACGCATTCATAAACCAAAATATAACAGAGGTGCAAAAATCGTAATGCTGGCAAGTCCCATTTCAAGAAT
Organism: Planctomycetota bacterium; assembly: GCA_016188675.1. GTDB lineage: Bacteria > Planctomycetota > Brocadiia > Brocadiales > Brocadiaceae > Wunengus. The sequence continues at coordinate 4,471 of JACPHJ010000091.1, read as the reverse complement.
CGGTGGTAAATATTTCCTGAAGAACTGGCTTTCAGAGATGATACCAAGTCATGTCCTGTATTGTGAACCGTTCGTTGGTGCTGGACATTTATTATTTACCAAGTCACTAAGTCAAGTTGAAGTCATAAATGATATTGACGGCCATCTGATAGCCTTCTTTCAGGTGATAAAAGACCATGAAAAGAGACAAAAACTCATAGAAACCCTTGAATACATGCCTTACAGTCGGGCTTTATGGCAAAGCATACGTTCCAAGTGGAAGGCTGTGGATTTACCAGAGGATGAAATTGAGCAGGTGTCACAGTGGTTTTATCTCAATCGAACATGCTTTTCAGGCGACCAGAAGCGGGGCGGGTTTGCTGTGCCTTCTACCACAGGACGGAATCCAGTCCAGAGTCTCAGGAATACCATTGATAGCCTTAACGACATAGCGGAACGTCTCAGGAACGTTTGTATTGAGAACCTTGATTATACTGATTGCATTCAGAGATATGATTCAGAAAATACCTTGTTTTATTGTGATCCACCATACCTGGATACCGAACACTATTACGGCAAGGATTCCTTTAGCCAGGATGACCACCGTACCCTTGCAGAGCTATTGAGCGGGGCAAGGGGTAGGGCAATGATTTCGCATTACCAGAATAGCCTATATGATGAATTGTATCAAGGCTGGAATAGGTTTGAATATTCAAGTTTCAAGGGTAGTCATAAATCTACAGGTGAATCAAAGCCAGTCACAAAAGAAACCCTTTACACGAATTTTGAATCAGAGACACGAGGATTATTTCAATGAACCCATACACGGACTTTATAGGATGGATATTTTGCTTAGAGCTTACACGGGCTGTGTGCTGGTGTATCTGGACGGCGGGGCAATGGTAATTAATGCGTATGCTTAGAATGTTTCTGGCGATATTCCTGGAAATAGGCAATACCAAAACCAACACATACGATTATGAGCGTAAGCGTTAAAAACAAGCTAAGGGTGTCCATGTTATTCATCCTTTCTGGAAAACCAATAACCAACAATAAAAAACACTAAGGATAAACTTATTCCAAGTATGACATGAAGCATATTAAGACCTTTTGGCGATATTACACTACCAATTATAAAACCAGTGTATGTAAGTTTTATAAGGTCATACAAAAGCTTGGAAATATCTTCTCTTTGCTTCTTGGTCATGTATGGACAATATAACAGATACCAATAAAAAACAAAAGGTAAAAATACATAAAAAGACTTGACAATGGTTTAAGGGTACGGTAGTACGTACGAAAATACTGGTGTTGACGGACATCATAAAATATATGCCTGGTGACAGGCAGCGAAGGCAACGGCATCTTGTACCGTCATACATGGTGTCAGTTGCCTTTTTTGTTTGAAAGGGGCGGGAAATGAAACAAGTAATTGACGGGAAATTATACAACACAGAGACGGCAGAATTGCTGCATGAGTGGAGCAATGGCAAGTTTACAAGCGATTTTGGTTATTGTGAGGAAACATTGTATAAGACCGCGAAAGGGGCGTATTTTATAGCAGGTGAAGGCGGCGCCATGACTGGATATGCCAGGTCATGTGGAACTAATAGCACGTGTGGGGGTAGTAGTATCCGTGTTTTAACCGAAGTCGAGGCTATGGAATGGCTAGAAAACCATGAAGGAACGGAAGCATTAGAAAAATATTTTAGCGATAAAATAGACGAGGCTTAACCTTTTAAGAAAAGGACGGTGATCGTATGGCAGTAAGATTCAGGAAGTATTTTAAAGAGTGTAAGCCTATTCAATGTACCGGTAGAAGGTCAAGGCAGTGCCCTGAGACACCTAAGCGGTCAAATGGTGAATATAAGACCTGTGGTGTATGGTGTATTGAGTTTTTTGACGATAATAAACAATGGCAATCTCTTACCTTTAAGGATATACGCAACAAGTCGGATGCTGAAAAGAGGCTAACCTTATTCATTTCAGACCGTGAACGTGGTCAATTGAAGCTACCAAAGAAGAAAGCCATTCCTACCTTAGCGGAATACGGCAAGACATACCTGGAACTACACAAACACGCAAAAGAAGCTACCTACCTGTTAAAGCTTCGCATGGTTTCTACATTGACACGTTATCTTGGGGAATATCCACTTGATAAAATAACACCATTTTTAATTGAGAAATACAGGATTAACCGTAAATCAAGCGGTGTTAAAGATAGCAGCATCAACGTTGACGTATCTATTCTGTCACATATCTTCACCACTGCTATTGCCGGGGGAACCGTTGACAAAAACCCATGCGAAGGCGTTAAAAGGCTAAAGGTTACACAGACCAAAGACCGCATATTGAGTAGCGATGAAATAGCCTTGTTGCTCGATAGACTGCAAGGAAAAGACCGTCTTATGGTGTTGGTGGGACTCTTTACAGGGTTACGCTTAGGCGGGGTTTTAGGGCTATCCTGGCAAGACATAGACTTCACCAGAAAGATAATAACGTCCAGTCATAAAACAGGTAAGCTAGTATCCATACCATTATCGAACTACCTGGAAGGGGAACTGCTACGGTACAAGGGTAATAATCCAGACGACAGGGTATTTGAGACCAGAGAAATAACGAATGCCATTGTCGTAGAGTATAGCAGGCATTTCGGCATATTGTTTAAGGGCTTAGGCATTCAGGACTTTACCTTCCACAATCTGAGACACAGCTTTTCCAGTTTGTTACAGAGTGAGCTTGGTGTTGGTGCTGTAGTGGTGCAGGGTATGACCGGTCATAGTAGCCTGGGCATGTTACAAAAATACAGTCATAGCGGTATAGATGCAAAGACAAGGGCTATACAGGCATTAACGGACCATGTCCTGAGTAGAAAGCCTGAGACCAGTTTTGCCATAGCACAATAAAAAAGGTACGGCGTGAGTACGACATAAACTTGTCATGGCATTTCCTATGCTTCCCTGTTTATGAGTAATTATAAGGCTTTCAGGGGTTTTGAATATACACCTTGTAATTTACTTGCAATAAATTGAAAAATAATTAAAATTTCAAAATCTAACATTAAGTGTTTTGTGGAAATATAGTTCAAATATGTTGTTGGTTTTAACGAAACAGGAGATGACTTTGTCAGAAAAAACTGTAACAGAATTAGAAAATTCTATCCTGGAAATTGAGCATCGTATAGAGGATTTAGAAAAAGCCTCCTTAAAGGATAATTGTGATAGGAGTGTGGAGATAACGTATTTGAGAGAGAAGCATGTGCGGCTTCAAAAGAGGTTGTGCTCCAAGTTGACTCCTTACGATATCGTCAAAATAGCACGACATCCCTTGCGCCCGCTTACCGCAGATTATGTGAACATGATGATTGATGATTTTGTTGAACTTCATGGAGATAAGCGTTTTGGGGATGATAAAGCGATTATTTGTGGATTGGGAAGAATCGGGCAGGAAAGGCTTTTAATCATTGGGCAGCAAAAGGGAAAAAGCACTAAGGAGCGTATTGCTTGTAATTTCGGAATGCCTAACCCCGAAGGTTACAGAAAGGCGTTACAAAAAATGAAACTTGCAGAAAAGTTCCATCTGCCGATTGTTACCTTAATAGACACGCCCGGGGCTAATCCTGATATTGGCGCCGAAGAAAGGGGGCAAGCGTATGCAATTGCCGAGAATATTTACGAAATGTGCCGGTTGAAAACTCCAATTATAAACATTGTCATAGGAGAAGGCGGCAGTGGCGGTGCATTAGGTATTGGTATTGGTGACAAATTTGCAATCTTGGAGTATGCATATTATTCGGTAATTTCGCCTGAAGGTTGTGCCGCAATATTGTGGAAGAACAGCGATAATGCGCCAGAGGCGTCGGAATCTTTACAGCTCACAGCAAAAGACCTGTTAAAGTTTGGTGTGGTGGATGAAGTTATTCCAGAACCCCTTGGGGCGGCACATAAATCTCCCAAAGCAATGGCTAATACGCTAAAATCATATATTCTTAAATATTTGGAAGAAATTAAAAGTACCCCAATTGATAAACTCTTAGATAAAAGATATAATAAATACAGAAATATAGGCAAATATTTGGAAGGCTAAAATTAGTTAAGTGTGGCTAAGTAGTTGTATTTTGCATGTTTAAGTTGCATTATTTAAAAACGTGATTTTTGTACTTGCATTTACGTTTTTTGAAAGTATAATTCTTTATCTTGTTACTAAGTTGTTGTGAGTTTGAAAAAAAAGTTTATATTTTTATTTGACTTTTTCAAAAATTTGTATACAATGACGAACTCTGCTGTTTGAGGCAGAAGAATTGCTCTTTAAAAATTAGAAGTCAAATGCGTGCGAGTAGTAAAGCTGTTAAAGTCAGCTTTTGAGTTGGACAAAGTAGTAAAGTTAAGATGACCAAGCTTTGCTTGGTCCCTTTATAAAATTTTATGAAGGGTATGATCTTGGCTCAGAACGAACGCTGGCGGCGTGGATTAGGCATGCAAGTCGAACGAGG
>JACPHJ010000095.1 GCA_016188675.1 Planctomycetota bacterium | reverse complement strand
TTCTCTTCCGCCTGAGCAATTTCCAATCATGTATTTTAGAGTTCCTTATTTAATCATATTTTGTTATCATAACCACCTCCTTTTATGCTCGTTTTCTCTAATTCAATGACATTGCTTTGGATAGGGTGCGACTGGGGAGAGTGCTATATTTTTAAAATTATTATAAGCTCATGGCTCGTGGAACACATTTCTAAAGAAGCAAGCTTCGAAACATTTCGGTTCAATCGAGGACGATTAAACCAGCCGAAAATATTGTTTCAAAACACACCCCCGTCCCCTCTTGATAGAGGGGGGGTTACGGTGTTTCCCCTCTAAAAAGAGGGGATTTAGGGGTATGTACAATGTGATTTCAAAAGCTAAATTATCTCAATATTTCACATGCTAGTCACAAAATCTCCAACTAAGACACCCTCACAATCCGTGTTACATCAGTCAGTCCAGTTCCTGAAAGGTGTTGGGCCAAAGAGAAGTGAAATTCTTGGGAAGTTGGGGATACACACGATCCACGACATGCTCTCTTATTTCCCGCGGGATTATAAAGACCGCACCCGCATACAAAAGATTTCAGAAGCCAGAATAGGCGCAGAGATCACCATCCAGGCCAGGATTCTTGCCATCAATAACAGAATGGCAAGAAACAGGAAATATATTCTCGAAGCCTTTGTCACTGACGAAACAGGCACCATTGCGGCAACCTGGTTCAACCAGCCTTTCCTTATGAACAAATTCCACGTTGGAGACAATCTTTTTTTACATGGCAAGGTTGGCGCGTACAAATACCTGCAGTTATTAAGTCCGGAATATGAAGTAATTCAAGATGATGAAACCAATACAAAGGAAGGCGGCATTATCCCTGTTTACCCGCTCACCGAGCATATCAGCCAGACTCAATTTAGAAAGATTATGAAAGAGGCAGTTCATCATTTTGCCGATCGTATTGAAGAACTATTACCCCAGGGAATTCTGGTAAAAAATCAATTGTTACATCTTGATAAGGCTATACGAGAAATCCATTTTCCAGAGACATTCGATACGCTGAAAAGGGCAAAATCACGGCTCGTTTACAACGAACTGCTTATCCTCGAAATGGCGATGGCGCTTAGGAGATACGGTATTAAGGAAGAAACGGGGATTGCATTCAAGGTGGGACCGAATGTGGATACGCACATCCGCAATCTCATACCGTTCGCCCTGACCAATGCGCAGGAACGGGTAATTCACGAAATTACTACTGACATGCGGAGTAACAAACCCATGAACCGATTGCTCCAGGGAGACGTCGGTTCCGGCAAAACGGTCGTGGCGATTTACGCCATCCTTGTCGCTATTGCCAACGGCTATCAGGCTGCCTTTATGGCGCCTACGGAAATACTATCTGAACAACACTTCCAGACTATTCAGAAATACCTGCAACACTCGCATGTTCGAATGTATTTATTGACGGGAAGCACAAATTCCAAATCTAAAAAAGATGCCCTTGAACAGATTAGAAATGGCCAAATAGACCTGGTTATTGGGACACACGCCCTTATTGAAGAAACTGTCCAATTCAAGAAATTAGGCCTTGTGGTAATAGACGAACAACACAAATTCGGCGTGATACAACGTCTGAAACTAAAGGAAAAGGGGATTCAGCCTGATGTGCTTATCATGACGGCAACACCTATCCCTCGTACGCTCTCCATCACATTATTTGGCGACCTGGACATTTCAGCACTGGATGAAATGCCGCCCGGACGTACACCCATCAAGACCTTCTGGATATCCAAAGACAAGGAAAATGAGGCTTACAAGTTCATTCAGGAAGAAATCTCTAAAGGCAGACAGGTTTTTATTGTCTATCCCCTTGTCGAGGAATCTGCGGTACTTGATCTGAAAGCAGCCGTTACAGAAGCAAAGAAATTGCAGCATGATGTATTCCCTGCTTGTAAGGTAGGCCTACTTCACGGGCAAATGAAGTCTGGAGATAAAGATAAGATCATGACGGATTTCAAAGATAAGCGTTACGATATTTTGGTTTCTACCGTAATAATCGAAGTAGGAATTGACATTCCCAACGCCACCGTAATGGTTGTAGAACACGCAGAACGGTTTGGACTTGCCCAACTCCACCAACTGCGGGGGCGCATCGGCAGGGGAAGCGAGCAGTCATATTGTCTGCTCTTTGGAAATCCCAAAACCAGCGAGGCACGCGAACGGCTGAGGATTATGACCAAGACCTGCGATGGATTCAAGATTGCAGAAATGGATTTTAAACTGAGAGGACCGGGTGAATTCTTCGGCACACGTCAGCATGGACTGCCCGAATTGAAGATTAGCGACCTCATCAGGGATTTCCCCATACTCAAACAAGCCCGCACCGATGCCTTTGAGATCTTCTCCAAAGACCCGCATCTTAAACTAGAAACACACCAAAAAATCAGGCAAAAGGTTTTGGAAACATTTAAGGATAGACTGGAACTTATTAGTATTGGATAGTTGAAAAGAGAAGATGAAGACTATTCGAGCGTTTCTGAAAAAGGTTTACAATGTAACATGTCATTGCGAGGAACGGAGTGACGAAGCAATCTCTATCATTAATATAACCCTAGTGCGTACACCGGGCCATCAAGTCCACTTATGCCTCATAATCTTCATAACAGAAGAACGTCTGCAGGCACCGATTTTCGCGTTGAGTAATGTGGTGAGGCACTCCCGTGACTTCCACGCGAGCGATCCTGGGCATAGCCGAATCTTAACCGTTTTTCAATACGAGGTCAATAATTAAGTATTGTGTCCCCAGATTGTGAAAGTTTAATGGATTTACAAATTCAAGCTAACGCTCGATTTTTAATCATGGATACAAGACGATATCATCACGAGATTTAATCGATGATAGATTTATCACTATTATCTCAGCCGTTTGGGTGTTTAAGGTTAACTTTAATTTATCTGGTTGCTGAATACCCAATGAAGTTATCGTCGTGTCAGTTA
>JACPHJ010000084.1 GCA_016188675.1 Planctomycetota bacterium | reverse complement strand
TTTCCAAGGTTTAAAGACTTCCCATCTTAACCGATGGTCTAAAGCCTTTATGATATTTAATATCACAAAAGGTTATTGCCTGTTCAAGGCTTTTTAACCTCCTTGGAAGGATGCTGCTTTTTCATATTACCATTGCGAGTGCGTTAGCCCGAAGCAACCTCCCAAATCTCTCATTGGAGTTAGCCGAAAACTAAAATTCGGAAATTCAAATACAATGTACCCACCCCTTTATCCCCTCCCATGAGGGGCTAATTCCCATCTTGCAAGCTTCTCAAAATCTCATCTTGAGAGCTTCTCAAAAGCCCCTCATGAGAGCTTTTCAAAATCCCCTCTTGAGAGGGGGCAGGGGGTGTGTTTATAACAACTCGTTCCTACGCTCTCAGACTGGCATAGGAACGAGGATAAAAGGTTTGACAAAACAAGATTGATTTGTTACATTCACGCACAAATTTCCCCCCTGTATTTCATATGAATTTTGAGGGCATGCGAAAGGCATTTTTCGTGCAAGCCCAGCCAAATAACACCTATTATCAAGTTTTTTTTGTTTATTTTGCCACAAATTCCTGGGCACGTCAGGAACATGTTTGCACTAATAATCGGGAACCACAAAGGACTCGGAGAAAAGCTTTAAAAAAAGGAGGTAGCAAAAATGAGAAATATGCCCTTTTGTATGCCAGTTTTATTGTCACTTTTTGCACTGAGCGGAGTTGGAGTGTCAATCCACGCCCCGTCGGCGGCTGCGGCGCCAACGGTGACAGCCACCATTTCGGTTGGGAGTTATCCCTGGGGCGTGGGAGTCAATTCCACAACAAACCGTATCTATGTGACAAATAATTCCGGCAATACGGTAAGTGTAATAGATGGCGCTACCAATACGGTAACAGCTACCATTTCTGTTGGGTCGAGTCCCTCTTACGTGGGTGTCAATCCCTCGACAAACCGTATCTATGTGTCAAATGGTAACAGCAATACGGTAAGTGTAATAGATGGCGCTACCAATGCGGTTGTGTCTACCATTTCGTTGTCGAGCCCCACGGGTGTGGGAATCAATTCCACGACAAACCGTATCTATGTGCCAGATTATTGGAACAATACGGTTCGTGTGATAGATGGTACGACCAATACGGTTGTGTCTACTATTTCGGTTGGGAGTTTTCCCAATGGCGTGGGAGTCAATTCCTCTACAAACCGTATCTATGTGGCAAATGAGGGTGGCTATACGGTTAGTGTGATAGATGGCGCTGCCAATACGGTTATCTCTACCATTTCGGTTGGGAGTTATCCCAATGGCGTGGGAGTCAATTCCTCGACAAACCGTATCTATGTGGCAAATGAGTTCAGCAATACGGTTAGTGTGATAGATGGCGCTACCAATACGGTTACATCTACCATTTCTGTTGGGTCGTATCCCTTTGGTGTGGGAGTCAATTCCTCAACAAACCGTATCTATGTGTCAAATGCGCACAGCGATACGGTAAGTGTAATAGACGGCGCTACCAATACGGTTACATCAACCGTTTCAGTTGGGAGTAATCCCTTTGGCGTGGGAGTCAATTCCTCGACAAACCGCATCTATGTGGCAAATTATTTAGGCAATACGGTTAGTGTAATAGAAGATGCTTCGTCTTCAGCTCCCACAGTAACGACAGGTTCAGCAACTGATGTGACGTCAAGCTCTGCAACGCTCAACGGTACGGTGAATGCAAACGGCGCGTCAACAACGGCATGGTTCCAGTATGGCATAACGAGCGGGTCTTATAGCAGTACATCAACCACACAGAGCCTTAACGGTTCGAGCAACACAACGGTAAGCATCGGCATCAGCGGATTGTCAGCGAGCACCACGTATTATTACCGGATAGCGGCACAGAACAGTGGAGGTACATCGTATGGCAGTGAGGCATCATTTACCACCTCTGCGCCAGCAGACACCACAGCCCCCACGGGTTCAATAACCATCAACAGCGGCGCATCGTATACTAAATCTTCGACAGTAACCCTAAATCTTTCAGCAAGCGACAGCGTTGGTGTGACGGGGTATTATGTTTCTAACAGTTCATCCACGCCATCGTCATCTGCAAGCGGCTGGACTTCGGTAACTGCAACTACCAGCTATAGTGCGAGTGTTTCATATTCATTTAGCGGCGGCGAAGGCAGCAAGACGATATATGCGTGGTATAAAGACGCAGCAGGGAACGTATCAAGCGCAGCAAATGCCTCCATCACCTTAGACACCACTTCCCCCACGGTTACCATCACCAGCCCTACTCCTAGCGCTACTTATACAACATCGAGCAGCACGATAAGCCTGGCAGGAAACGCCTCTGACAGCGCCAGCGGCATAAGCACGGTGACTTGGAGCAACAACAAGGGTGGAAGCGGGACGGCAAGCGGGACGACCGGTTGGTCTATCTCCAGTATAGGCCTTTCTACCGGTGAAAATATTGTAACTGTCACCGCGACAGATGGCGCAGGCAATACGGGCGCCGGTACGATAAAGGTAACCTACACCATCAGCGCTCCTACCATAACCACCACTGCTGCAACCAATGTGACATCAAATTCAGCCACCCTCAATGGCACTGTCAATGCGAATGGATTGGCGACGACCGCATGGTTCCAGTATGGGATTTCTACAGGGTCTTATAGCTATACAACGGCAACGCAAAGTGTAAGCGGCACGAGCATAACAACGGTGAGTACTGGTATAAGCGGACTTTTATCAAATACCACGTATTATTATCGGATAACAGCGCAGAACAGCGCCGGCACATCATATGGAAGCGACACCTCTTTTATTACACCAGATGCCAGTGCGCCTAAGGGTTCAGTAAGCATTAACAGTGGGGCATCATATACCAACACCACATTGGTTACCCTGAACCTTTCAGCAACAGACGATGTAATGGTTTCCGGATACTATATATCTATTTCATCTACAACACCGGCATCATCCGCTTCAGGCTGGACGTCAGTAATTGCAACGACCAGTTATAGTGGAAATGTGCCATATACCCTGAGCAGTGGTGATGGGAGCAAGACGATATATGTGTGGTATAAGGACTCTTCAGGAAACGTATCAAGCTCCGCAAGCGCCTCCATCGCCCTGGATACCACGCCGCCGACGGTAATCATCACCAGTCCTACGGGTGATGATACCTATACGAGTACCAGTAACACGATAAAACTGGGAGGGAGCGCTTCGGATGGTATCAGTGGTATAAAAACCGTAACGTGGAGTAATAGCAATGGTGGTAATGGGACGGCAAGCGGGACAACCGGTTGGACGATTTCTAATATAAGCCTGGCAAGCGGTGATAATGTAATTACGGTAACTGCCACTGATAATGCGGGTAATTCCACGACAGACAAGATAACGGTAAAATACACCGTTAGTGTTGTGACGCCAACCCCGACAGAGCCGCCTTCACCGACACCAAAAACAACACCAACCACAACGCCTGCTACATGCGAAGCGACTTCTATAAACGTGTCTCCCGGTAGCTTGATTCTTCGGGCAAATATTGGTGCCTCAGATGTGACAGTTACGGTGACAGGTGAAGATAATTGTGCAGTTGAAGGTGAAACGGTTACTGCAACAATTGATGCGACCGGCGAAAACTATGTAGTGGTTTCACCATCAAGTGCGGTTACAGACGCCAATGGTCAGGCTATATTTACAATTACTGCCCTTGATAATTCAGGTAACGCTACCATTGTTTTTCAGGCAGGTAGTTTGAAAACAACACTAACAGTATCAGTAAGAACACAGGAGAGTATTGTCTTTGGGTTCGTAATTGATGAGGACGATAATCCATTAAAAGGTGTTACCGTAACGATTACCGGCAATAATTCATCAGACAGTGCAGAGACGGATGACGATGGATACTACGAATTCACAGGACTTTCCAAAGGAGATTATACCCTTACCTATGAAAAAGAAGGCTATCAGACCCAGACACAGGATATAGGTTTAAAAGAGGGTGAGGTTAAAGACCTTCCTACGGTTACGATGGAACAAGTCGAGAAGGCTGAGATATATGGGTATGTGGTGAACATCAAAGGGGATCCATTAGAATTTGTGAGGCTAAGGCTCAAAGGGGTAAAGACGAAGGTTATAAAAACTGCATCCTCTGATGCAGATGGATTTTTTGAATTTACAGACCTGGATGCCGATACCTATGTAATCTTTGCAAAGAAGAAGGGGTATAAGAAGACACAGCAGAAGGTAACGCTGGGAGATGGTGAGTCACAGGAGATTGAGATTGTGATGAGGAGGTCAAGCAAGCGGGTGATGGAAACAATGGAGGATGGTCAATAACAGGGAACCACAGATTACGCAGATAATAAACGAAAAGAAAACAAGCCACAGTATATTTAAGAAGAGGAAAACATGTGTCTTACAATTCCGGCGAAAGTTTTGTCTGTTGAAGATCCGCACAGCGACGTACCTTTAAAAAGGATCACTATCCGGGATTCTAAGGGCGAAAGATTGATAACGGCCTTGCTTCCCGATCTCAAGGCGGGCGACTGGGTTCTTTACGCCTCTGATATGGCTGTAACAAAGATCGGCGAAGACGATGCAAGGGAGATACTTGATCTTCTTGAACCGAAGAGCCAGATTGACCTCTCGCAGCTTGATAGTGCGTTTCTGGGGATACTCAGGGCATGCCACACAAGGGAGCTTAAAAGGGAAGAGATAATAAGGCTTCTTGGAACTGAAGATAAGACGGAGACGGATGCCCTGTTTTCAGAGGCCAATACCATAAGGCAGGCAAATCTAAAGGATTTCTTCTGTATCCACGGGATAGTAGAGTTTTCAAACCAGTGCATCAGAAACTGCTTTTACTGCGGACTGAGAAGAGAGTCAAAAGACGTATGCCGTTACAGGATGACGCCGGATGAGATCGTAAGCTCTGTGGATGACGCTGTAACCCGCCGGGGATATAAGCTTATAGTTCTTCAGTCCGGTGACGACTTCTCTTACACGGACGATATGCTGGCTGGGATTATCAGGAGGATAAAAGAACGTTGTAAGGTCTTTATCTTTATGAGCGTGGGGGAACGGGGACTTGAGAGTTACAAAAGGATGAAGGATGCAGGGGCAAGCGGCGTCCTGTTCCGGTTTGAGACTTCAAACAAGGCCATCTATGACTCCATCCATCCGGGACAGTCTTATGAAGACAGAATAGCACATCTCAGGGGGATGAAGGAAATGGGGTATTACATCGCCACCGGGTTTCTCATAGGACTGCCGGGACAGACCGTTGCGGATATAGCGGACGATATAAGAACCTTGAAGACTATCGGAGCAAACATGGTGACCGTTGGCCCGTTCATCCCCTGCAACGGCACCCCTATGTACTCGCACCCGGCAGGCAGCGCCGCGATGACGCTTAAGGTGACCGCCGTTGCAAGGCTCCTGATGCCAAGGGCGAAGATACCGGTAACCACTGCCCTGGAAACCATAGAAAGCGAAGAAGGGAGGAGGCTGGGGCTCTCTTCCGGCGCGAATTCACTGATGTTCAACCTGACCCCGGAAAGGCACAGGGTGGACTACAGAATTTACCCGAACAAGTATCACGGAAAAGAAGAGGTTTGGGAAAAGTACGGCCTCTTTAAGGAAGGGCTGAGCTATAAGATGCTTGAGAAAAAAATGTTCGAGGCATTTGAGGCGCAAGGATGACGCCGGCAACGTTTATAGACGAAGACAAGCTTCACGCCTTACTCAAGAAAACTTCCGCTCCGCCTCCGGGCGATGTGGCGGATGTCCTCAGAAAGGGCAGAGAGTTGAAAGGGCTTGCGCCCGAAGAGGCCGCAATGCTGATAAACGTCTCCGATCCGGATTTAATAAACGAAATATTTGACGCTGCCTCTTACATAAAAAACGCCATTTACGGCGACAGGCTGGTATTCTTTGCCCCTCTTTATCTCAGCAACTATTGCGTGAATGACTGCGCGTATTGCGGTTTCCATGCAGGCAACCCCGCCCCCAGGAAAAAACTGACCATGGCTGAGATAAGGGAACAGGTTGGTTTCCTCACAGAAATGGGACACAAGAGACTTCTCCTTGAGTCTGGCGAAGACATGAGAAATAACCCGATAGAGTACATCCTTGATGCTATAGACGCCATATATTCCGTAAAAAACGGAAAGGGGGAAATAAGAAGGGTCAATGTTAACATTGCAGCCACAACGGTTGAAAATTACAGAAGTCTCAAGGGCAAAGGGATCGGAACATACCAGCTATTCCAGGAGAGTTATCACAGGCAGACCTACGAAAGTACTCACAATGGGCCTAAGGGCAATTATCTGAGGCAACTCTATGCCCTGGATAACGCCTTTGATGGGGGAATAGACGACGTCGGGATGGGAGTCCTCTTCGGACTTTACGACTGGCGGTTTGAGGTGCTGGGTCTGATATCCCACGCAGCTTATCTGTCAGATACATTCGGAATAGGTCCTCATACCATATCAGTGCCGAGACTCAGACCCGCGCATTCGGTTACTATGACGCCTCCTGCGCCGGTGAGCGACAACGACTTCCTGAAGCTGATTGCAATCCTTCGAATTGCCGTTCCTTACACGGGGATGATTATAACCACGAGGGAAAGGCCTGAGATAAGGGAGAAAGCCTTCAGGATAGGGATAACACAGGCAAGCGCAGCCTCAAGCACTGCGCCCGGAGGGTTCGGGAAGAAAAGGTCAAAAGAGGCCGATCAATTCGAGTTGTCCGACAAGAGGAGTCTCGAAGAGATGACAGTGAGCGTCATGAAGCAGGGGTTCACTCCCAGCTTCTGCACGGCCTGCTACCGCAGGAACAGGACAGGAGTTGCATTCATGGATCTGGCAAAGCCGGGAGATATTCAGGAGTTTTGCGGACCAAACAGCATACTCACCCTTATGGAATACATGGAAGACAACGCCTCTCCTGAAAGCAGATACCTGGGGATGGAGGTAATAAATAAGTCGCTTGAAGGAATTGATAACGCCTCCGTAAGAAAACAGACGGAGGAAAAACTCGCAAGAATAAGGCGCGGAGAGAGAGACCTGTATTTTTAGAAGAGGCTAAAGCCACAGATGCATGAATTGTCAATAGTCACAAGCATGATCAGTATCGTCAGGGAAAACATGGTGCGGCATGGTGCGGGGCGGCTTAATAAGATAAAGATACGGGTCGGAGAAATGTCCGCCGTTGAGCCGGAAGCCCTTAGATTCTGCTTCGAGGCCTGTGCAGGCGGGACGGATATGGAGGGCGTAATCCTCGACATCGAAGAAGTGCCCGTTATGGGACAATGTCTTAACTGCAAAAAAGAGTTCCAACTTACTCTGTATCTCGACTCCCGATGCCCTGTTTGCGGAGGAGAGGCGGGAGGCTATGTATCCGGCTCGGAACTCGACATAGTCAGTATGGAGGTAGAGTAGATGCATGACGTCCTTATAAATACAAAAATACTGGTAAAAAATAATGAAATTGCCTGTCATAATCGAAAATTATTGAAGGACAAAGGGATATTTGCCGTCAATCTGATGAGTTCTCCAGGCTCAGGAAAGACCTCTATTGTCGAAAAAACCATAGTGTTCCTGAAAGACAGGATAAAGATCGCCGTTATTGTGGGCGACATCCAGACCGATTTGGATGCGCAAAGGATAGCAAGGCACGGCATTCCCGTAAAGCAGATAAATACAGGGAGAAGCTGCCACCTGGACGCCCACATGATACAGCATACCCTGCCATGTCTTTTTGAGCAGGGAGAAATAGATTTGCTCATAATAGAAAATGTAGGAAACATGGCGTGCCCTGCCGAATATGACCTCGGCGAGGATACAAAGGTGGCAGTAATGAGCGTAACGGAAGGAGATGATAAACCGCTTAAATATCCCGCCCTTTTCAGGGCGTCCCTGCGTCTTCTGATAAATAAGGTTGACCTTCTGGCTTATACTGATTTTAATATGGAAAAGGCAAGGCAAAACGCATTGGCGATTAATCCGGAATTAACGATAATCGCAACGTCTTGCGCCGACGAGACAGGCATAGCCAAGTGGGTAGACAGTATTTTACTTGAATTGTAGACGGGTGAAATGTCAGAGTACCCATCAAAAAATGGAAATATTACTGATGGGTTCATGTATAGGAATTTCAAAGCTGTGTTTATCGAACGAAAAACCTATTCGCTCTATATTGGAAAAGTTGCAGAAATTACTCAATGAAGAACCCACCCCTTAGTCCCCTCCCAGGAGGGGAATTATAAAAGCCCACTATTGGGAGCGACCCGCAAACAGTCCCCTCCTGGGAGGGGATTGAGGGGTGGGTAAAGTGATTGCATTTTGTCGTTTAAGACCCAACCGAACCCAAATGCGGAGGATGTAAATGAAAAACCTTCTTTGTCTCCACGGACTTGGATGCGGGGGCGATACAATCTCTCTCCTGAATGCCGAAGAACCTGATTTGCTGACAGCCCTTGAAATGCTTGATATAAACGTTGTATGGCATCCGTCCATTTCGCTTGAAAAAGGTGACGACGTCAAACAAATCTGCTCCGATTTTGCAAGCGGAAAACGCCGCCTGGATTTATTTATAATAGAAGGCGCCGTTCCCACAGGGCCTGACGGCAGCGGACGTATATATGAATTTCTTGGCAGGCCGTTCATAGAATGGGTCAGGGACCTGGCTGCTGTTGCAGAACACACCATTGCGGTGGGCACCTGCGCAGCTTCCGGCGGCATCCCTGCGGCTGGGCCTAATCCGGCAGGGGCAAGCGGCTTACAATTTATGCAGGACAAGACAGGCGGCATACTTGGAGATGGCTATCGTTCGAAATCAGGTTTTCCTGTTATAAATATACCAGGATGTCCGTCACATCCCGACTGGATTTTGGAATCGCTTAGTCTCATTGCACGGAAAAAGCTGCTTCCTGAGCATCTTGATTATGCCAACCGTCCAGCCCACTTTTTCAACAATCTTGCCCACCATGCCTGTCCAAGAAACGAGTTTTATGAGTTTAAGGCGTCTGCCGAAGAGTTTGGGCAGATGGGCTGTCTCTTTGAACACCTGGGTTGCCGCGGAACCCAGTGCGAATCCGACTGCAATATCAGGCTCTGGCTCGGCAGGACGGGTTCCTGCACAAGGGCCGGTTCTCCGTGCATATCATGCACCTCCCAGAACTTCCCGCTTCCGGATACCAACTATTTCAAAACCGAAACGATAGCGGGCATACCAAAAGCCTTGCCGAAAGACGTGCCAAAAGCATGGTACATTGGCATGGTCGGGCTTTCCAAGATGGCGACGCCTGAACGCTTAAAGATAAATGCCGTCTCCGCCCATAACAAATATCAAAAAAAAGTGGAGGGAAAATGAGCAAAACAATATCCATATCCCCGTTTAACCGTGTTGAGGGCGACTTAAAAATTAAGGTTAAAATAGAGGATGGCAGGATAACAGACGCCAGGGCGTCCGGGACGATGTTCCGGGGATTTGAGCAGATACTAAAAGGTCACATTCCTGAGGACGCCATCATTTATACGCCCAGGATATGCGGCATCTGCTCCATATCGCACTCAATAGCATCCTCCAATGCGCTTACGGCTATTTCAGAGGCATTTGTTCCTTCAAGGAACGGCCAGATTGCAAAAAATATAAGCCATGCAACTGAAAACGCCATGAGCCATATCACACAGTTTTATGTTTATTTTGCCCCCGACCTATTAAACCATAAACATGCCCGTTTGAAATATTACCCGATTGTGGAAAAGAGGTTTGCGCAGTTAAATGGCGAATCCGCAAAAATAGTGATGGCTGAACGAAAGAGATTTCTGGAGATACTGGGGCTGATCGGGGGCAAATGGCCTCATACCATTGCAATCCAGCCGGGCGGAATCACCAAATCACTCGGTTCTTCAGATATATTCCGTATCCGCGGCACTTTAAAACAATTTTCATCTATAGTAGAATCGGTTCTGCTAGGTATGCCTGCGGAAGATTACCTAAAAATAAGGTCTGTTTCAGATTTTAATTCGGCATTTTCAGGCGAAGACAACCCGGCATCCGATTTGGGATTGTTTTATCGTTACGCCGCTGAAGCGGGCTTTATGAATATGGGAAAGGGATCCGGGCGTTTTATAAGCGGCGGTTGTTACCCGGAAGCTGATGGAACATCATATATACCGTCAGGGTATCTTAACGGAAAGGTTTCAAGCCTTTCCACTGAAAAGATTACTGAGTCTATACAGTATTCGTTCTTCGATGCGCCGAAATCTTCTTCGAATCCGGCATTTGATGTATCCATTCCCAAATGGGACAAACCGGACGCATACAGTTGGGCAAAGGCGCCCCGTTACAACGGTGAAGTGGTTGAAGTGGGGGCAATCGCCAGGCAGTTGATCAGCGGAGACCCGCTTATTGCTGATTTCTTTTCCCTGTACGGTTCAACTGTATTCACCAGGGTCTTGGCCAGATTGCACGAGGCAGTAAAGCTTTTGCAGAAAATGAACGGCTGGATAGAGCAACTGGAAGCAAACGAAGGTTATTTTGTCAGGAATACTCTTAAGGAAAAGACTTCCGGGATAGGAATAACAGAAGCCGCCCGTGGTATATTGGGACACTGGATCAGCGTCGACGGCGGAAGGATAACCAACTACCAGGTAATAACCCCCACAGGATGGAACGCCTCTCCCCGCGATGAAAACGAAACCCCAGGCGCTTTGGAGCGGGCGCTTATAAATACGGAAATTGAAGACGAGAACAACCCTGTTGAGATCGACCACATTATACGGTCTTACGACCCTTGCCTGGTATGCACGGTACATTGAAAGGGAGGCTTTCACTTTATGGGAGATAAACAGCCAACATACGAGGAACTCCTCGCAAAGGTCAGAGAGCAGGAGGCGCAGGAAGAAATATTCCGCACCGTTATAAAGCAGATTGAGAGTCTTTATGCGCAGATTGCCTCCAGCCAGACGGAGATTGAGCAAAAAAATCTGGAACTGAAAGAAGAACGGGTCAAATTACAACTCCTTAATGAAGAATTGCAAAAGGCAAAAAGAGACGCCGATGACGCCAACAAGGCCAAGAGCGCGTTCCTGGCCAGCATGAGCCATGAGATCAGGACGCCCATGAACGCCATTATCGGGATGGCAGATCTCTTGTTGGACACGCCGCTTAGCAGCGAACAACGGGAATATGTGGAACTCTTCAAGTCTGCTGGTGATAATCTCCTGGACATCATCAACGATATACTGGATCTGTCCAAAGTTGAGTCCGGTCAACTTCAGCTTGAAACTGTAGCGTTTGATTTAGGTGAATTGATAGAAAAAACGTGCGACGTCATGTCAATACGCGCACACAAGAAAAACCTTGAACTTGCCTGCCATATCATGCCAGACGTCAAGTCCGATATGGTTGGCGACCCTGTCAGACTCCGGCAGATTATTGTAAACCTTATCGGCAACGCCCTCAAATTTACCGAAAGTGGAGAGATCGTTCTTAAGGTGGAAAATACAGATACCACGAAAGAAGCCGGGAAGATGGGGGGCGCAGAACTTCTGTTTTCCGTTTCCGACACGGGGATTGGCATTCCTCACGATAAGCTAGATATGATCTTTGAAAGCTTCACACAGGCCGATTCCTCAACTACCAGAAAATACGGCGGCACAGGGCTTGGGCTGTCCATCTCGAAACGTCTTGTTGAAATGATGGGCGGGCGCATATGGGTGGAAAGCGAGGAGGGAAAAGGAAGCACATTTAAGTTTACGGCAACCCTTGGCGTACAGGAGTCGCCGCACAAACATAAAGCGCATTCAAAGCCGCCTGAGCTTGATATAAAAGGGATGAAGACTATTATAATAGACGATAATGCGACAAACCGGCTGATCCTGAAGACTGTTCTTTCGGGATGAGGCGCAGTAATCACGGAGGCAGAAGACGGCGCAAAGGGGCTTTCTGAGATAAGAAGCGCAGTAAACGTCAAAGATCCTTTTAAACTTGTGCTCCTTGATTGCCGGATGCCTGAAATGGACGGGTTTTCCGTGGCAGAGCAGATTAAGAAAGAACTTGGCGACGTCGGGATGGCGGTCATGATGCTTACCTCTGACAACAGGGCTGGCGATACGGCAAGGTGTCTTGAACTGGGGATAACCGGCTACCTGGTCAAACCTGTCAAGCGTGCAAGTTTGAAGGATGCAATCGCTAATATAATGAATGCCAGGAACAGCGCTAAAAAGAATGTGACGGTTTTTGAATGCGACATTTCTGCGGAAGCATCGTCTAAGACGCTGGAGATTCACAGGCCTCTGCATATACTTTTGGCGGAAGACAACGAGATTAATCAGAAACTGGCTTTTCGGATGCTTGAGAAGCGCGGGCACTCAGTGGTTGTTGCCGGAAACGGCAGGAAGGCGCTTGAAGCGCTTGATAGGGAGAAATTCGACCTCTTGTTAACGGATGTTCAGATGCCGGAAATGGACGGGCTTGAATTGGTCAAAAAAATACGGGCAAAGGAAATGGAAACAGGTGGCCATATCCCAATTATCGCTATGACTGCAATGGCGATAATTGGCGACAAGGAACGGTGTCTGGAAGCAGGGATGGATAGTTATGTATCGAAACCGATAAAACAGACAGAACTCTTTGAAGCGATAAGGCGTCTTGTGTTTTTACCGGAGGCGGAAAACTCTCTTACGCACGCGGCATGTAAAGCGGATGACAACTCAGATGCGGATGGGGATGGGGATGGATTAGACATTGCTTTAGCAATGTCAGAGTTAGGCGGAGACGAGGAATTGCTGAAAGAGCTTGCAGTTATATTTCTGGAAAATTGTCCGAAACAGATGGCAGATGTAAAAAACGCCATTGTCCAGGGCAGCAGCAAGGCTGTGGAAAAATCCAGCCATGCGGTAAAAGGGTCGGTAGGCGTATTCTGCGCAAAACGTGCGCATGATGCGGCTCTGAAACTCGAAATTATGGGACGGGAAAATAATCTTGCCGGTATTGCAGAGGCATGTTCATTACTTGAAAGAGAAATTGCACGGCTTAAGACGTCGCTGAAAAGGCTGATTGCAGGAGGACGGAGATAATGCATGAAGATACTGATCGCCGAAGATGACCCTCTGTACAGTAAAATGCTGGAGTCAATGCTTGTAAAATGGGGATACGAAGTAATTACCTGTTCTGATGGCTTTAGGGCATGGGAAATTCTTACTTCAGAGAATGCGCCTAAGTTTGTCATACTTGACTGGATGATGCCCGGCATGGAAGGCATTGAAGTCTGCAGAAAGGTGCGGGAAAATATTAAGGACACATACGTTTACATACTAATGCTCACGGCAAAGGCTGAGGTGAAAGATATAATAGAAGGCATGGAGTCCGGGGCGGATGACTATCTTACAAAACCGTTTAATGCAAATGAATTGAAGGTAAGATTAATGGCGGGCAGGCGCATTCTTGAGATGCAGGAGGAGCTCATATCCTCCAGAGAGGCGCTGAGAATAATGGCAACCAGAGATGCGCTTACAGGATTATTGAACCACGTGGCTATCGTTGACGCCCTAGGCCGCAGGCTGGTTCAAACAACCAGGGAAAAGACTCCCGTGGGCATCGTAATGGCTGATTTAGACTATTTTAAAAATATTAACGACACGTTTGGCCATCTGGTCGGGGATGCCGTATTGCGGGAAACTGCAAAAAGATTGCAGTTGCTGGCAAGGCCGTATGATGACATTGGACGTTACGGCGGGGAGGAGTTTCTCGTCGTTCTTCCAGGCTGCAATCTGGAAGACACGGTAAACTACGCCAAAAGGCTTCGCGAATGTATTCAGGAAAATGCGGTAAGAACGAATGGGGCAAACATTCCGCTCACCATAAGTATTGGGGCGACTGCAAGCGTTGACGGGAAGGCAACGGACGTAGATACCATTATCCATACCGCGGATAATGCGCTATACAGGGCAAAGAACAATGGGCGTAACCGGGTAGAATTTACCACACACGAAGAATCCTGATTATAATTCAGGGAGGCATCACCAACATGGAGGGACTGGTTTAAAACCTGTCCCTGCCATAACAGATTAGACCATCATAAATGGGAGGTAAAATAAATGGCAAGGATACTTATTGTAGACGACGCCGCTATCATAAGGCGTTCATTGCAACACATTGTTGAAAAAGCAGGACATGAGGTAGTGGGTATGACAGGGGATGGCCAGGAGGCTGTGAAACTTCACAAAGAACTCAAACCTGATCTGACAACGATGGACGTCTGGCTTGGCGAAGATGATGGAATTGAGATATTGGGGGCAATCAGGAAATACGACTCTGATGCAAAGGTAATAATGGTTACTTCTACCGGCTGGGAAGAAAAAAAAGAAGAAGCCAAAAGGCTCGGCGCCGTTGGATACATCGGTAAGCCATTTGATGCAAAAAATATCAGAGACGAAATTGAGAGAGTAATGGGGAGAAAAGAAAGTGAGTGAAATTTGTTTCAGTTTTAGTGTTTCAGCAAATTCCTCAGTAAGCGAACCCCGTACCGGGTGTAGTTTTTTACCTCTTCAAGGCTTCTGACGTGGATGAGGGTATTGACAATATAGCGTGGATTCATATAGAGCGACCGTAATGCCTTTTTGCGCATTTCAATGAGTTCATCCTTAGTCACGTGAAGCGTGCCAATGGCAGGATTCGAGAAATAATTGTGTCCGACGGCTGATTCTTCCAGGATTCCAAAATCCTGGGCAATCTTATAAAATTCCGTTCCTTCATAAGGTATGGCAATGTGTATTTCAGAAAAATCGCAACGAAGTCCCTTTGCAAGATTCAGGGTGTCCATGATCATTTCCCTAGTCTCCCACGGAAAACCGATTAGATAGAAACCATAGGTTTTGATCCCGATCTTTTTGCATAGTTTTACGGCCTCACGCGCCTGTGATTGGGTAGTGCCTTTTTTTATCCGTTTTTGGATTTCATCATTGCCTGACTCGATCCCAAACGCCACCAGCCAGCATCCCGCCTTTTTCATCCATGTCAGACGCTCCTCATCGATCGTATTTACCCGACTATTGGCAACCCACGCAACATTGAGTTTCCGGTCTATGATTTCCTTGCATAATTCAATCACGGATTTTTTGTTCATGGTAAAGGTATCGGCGCGAAAGAAGAAGTTCCTTATATGATATTTGTTCACACACTCTTCAATCTCTGCAACAATGTTGCCTACCGATCGTTCACGCAATTTCATGCCGGAAATAAGGGGCGACAGACAGAAAATACATTGCGAAGGACATCCTCTGGAGGTCTGGATTGTTGCCTGCGGTTCGCCTGTGTCGGGTCTTGTATAAAGGTGGTTTTTCATTAAATCCCTTGCAGGAAACGGTATTTTATCGAGATCCGTCCAGAAGGGTTCTGGCGCTGTTTGAACTATCTGGCCAATGTGGTTCTTGAATAAAATCCCCTTGACCCTGTTTAAATCAGATCTCTGCCTTTTAGCGAGAATCAGATTGTTTATAATCGTTTCCGCCTCACCGACAATGGCAGCATCCATGACATTGTATACGGCGTCTTTTAAATCTTCCTTATTACAGGTGAAAAAGTGGGCGCCTTTTGCGATAGTAAATATATTATGGTTTAAAGACTTTGCAATGGAAAACGCCTGCATGTCGTCTTTGATGGTAGGGGTAGTGATGCTCATTACCAGGAAGTCAGGCTGTATCGTTCTCAAATCCTCTTCAAAGTGGTTCCACTGTTTCCGCTCGGCTGGATAATCGGCTATAAAAGGTGTTACCCCTATCTGCCTCAGCATGGATGCGATATATCCGAGGTCATTGGGCGGACGGAGGGATGTGGCGCTGCTGCCATCCACCTCGGCCTGACACCTGTCTTCCCCGCGCTGATAAAGGCCAACAGGGGGGTTAAATAAAAGGGCTTTTTCCAATTTCATAATAGACAAATTTAAGATATACGAATTACGATTTAAGATTTCTCAGTCGCTCCGCTCCTTCGAAATGACAACTTTCTTTTGACGTTATCTATTTATTTGTGTCCTCATCAATGTACCACATAAATAAACACAACAGATGAAATAACCCACAAGCATATGTTGATAATCATGGGTTTGTCGGTGAACATGATTTCTGTGGGGCTGCCGCCTTCTTCTTTTTGGTGCACTAAATAAAGATACCGGAAAATACCGTAAAGCACAAAGGGTATTGTGTATATAAGTTTTGAAGTGCCGAGTTTCTCGATGGTATCTTTTGACATGGTATACAAGGCATAGCAAATTAATGTGGAGGCTGTGACGACGGCTATCATCTGATCCAGGAAGTAGGGGCTGTAGTGTTCCAGAACACTTCTATGGATAGTAGCGCTGTCATTCAGCAGGATGAGTTCGTGCCTTCTTTTGCTGAAACCCAGAAATAGCGATAAAAGGATTGTACACAGGATCAGCCACTGCGAGGCGACTACTGAGATAATGACGGCGCCGCCCAGTACCCTTAACACAAAACCTGCTGCAATAGAAACAACGTCAATGATCACAAAATTTTTCAGGTAAATACTGTATCCTATATTGAGCAAATAGTAAGTAAGAACGATGATTCCAAACAAGACGTTCATGTAAAAGGCTAGGAAAAGACCGGCAAGACAAACAAGGACGACTAACTTAACAGCAGTGCCTTTCCTTAACTGCCCAGATGCAAGCTGTCTCCGGGACTTGATCGGGTGGAGTTCGTCTTTTTCAAGGTCTATAAGGTCGTTAATTATGTATGCACAGCCTGTGATCATGCAAAAAATGATAAATCCGATAATGGCTTCGATGCCTTTCGGTAAATTGAGCAGATTTTTTGAAAAGAGTAAGGCGGTAAATACAAAGAAGTTTTTT
Source organism: Planctomycetota bacterium (assembly GCA_016188675.1). GTDB lineage: Bacteria > Planctomycetota > Brocadiia > Brocadiales > Brocadiaceae > Wunengus. Next base: position 11,110 of record JACPHJ010000084.1, on the reverse strand, counting down.
ATCCACTGTTCAGGGCGCATGGATAAAAGGATGTATTTAAGGATCATGGTATTTGCGTACTCGTGAGTTATATTATGTGGAGTTTAAAAACAAAACCCAACGACTTTTTATCCCCCCCTCTCCCCTTCCAGTAGGGGACTTTGCAAAATCCCCTCTTGAGAGGGGTGGGTGTGTGTTCTTAGCTATTTTTATTGATGGGTGCGCTATCGCTTCATCCATTCACATAATCAATCGGCATTTCCGGCGACATTTATTGCCTTGAAATAAAAGGGCGGGACTTTAATCGAGCCGTGCCATTCCGCGTTATCACCAATCGCCACAATATTATTGAACACCTCAAATGCGTTTCCCGCAAACATGCAGTCCTTCACCCTGCCGACAATTTCACCGTTTTCAATCAGATAACCGAGATCGACGTTCACTGAGAATTCACCTGCAAGGACGTTGCTCTGACCGCCGCCCAGCACCTGATCCACCAGCACCCCGTATCTGACGTCTTTTATCATAGCCTCAAATGACATGGTACCGGGCTCAACGGTGATATTCGAGTCGCCAGGAGATGGTTGTGAAGAAAACCCGCGATTTCCATTTCCTGTGCACTTTGCCTTCATAATCCCGGCGGTTTGCAAATCGAAGAGGTAATTCTTCAGGATGCCTTTTTCAAACAATGGTGTACGCTGCGATGGTATACCTTCGCTGTCCCATGGATAGCTGGAATCGGCCATATCAATCGTGGCGTCGTCATAAATATTGACCCTTTCGTCAATAATCTTTTCACCCAGCCTGTTGGTAAGGGGAGAGGCGCCTTTTTGCACCAGCTTTCCGTTGCAGCCGGTTTCGAAGGTTGCAAGCAAGTTTCCCATAGCCTTTGCCGTAACTATCACGGGATAAGCCCCCGTTTTTAGTTTCAATTCTTTTTCTGCGAGTTTCAAGCCCTGTAACGCCTTATCGACATGTTTATCGAGGTCGGTCACCAGACTTTTTGAGCCTTCTCCTTCGCCAATCCAGAGCAAACTCTGTCCTTTAACCTGCAATATCTCGATGCCTATGCCGAATGATGTGGAGGCAATGGAAATATCCAGTCCCTTAGAATTAATGAGTCGTCGTTTCCCGTACCCTTTGCCAAAACCAACGCCGCATTCATAACTGGAATTTACCGATAAAGCCTTTTCGATGGCCGCTTTTCCAATGTCTACGCATTTATTGATGGGATAGTCTATGACGCGCTGGTCAAGGACGGCGACCTTTGGAAAGTTATTTTTGGAGGGGAAATCGAAGGCGGCAATCTGGCCGAACTTTGCGCTCTCTAAGGCATTTGTAACCAGCTTCTCAGGTTTTCGGAAATCTGTCGTACTGGAAAAACCAATCCGTCCATCTTTAATTACGCGGAGTCCGATTCCACGTATGGATTTTGTATTTACGTATTTTAGCTTATTATTTTCGAAACTTACCGACCGTGTCTCCCCTTCTTCGTAAAGCACCTCAGCCGAAGGTGTATGTTTTATGGCTTGTTCTAATATCTTTTCTTCTATTTTTTCCATACGCTTGATTTCCTTGTTATAGAATAGATTATGAATTATGTTGTCAAATCCTGTAAAAAAAACTTTGCAAATTGATAAAAATCTTTTGCATCGCCAATTGTCAGCTTCCCATGTGGCAGAAGACCCAATTCTGAAGGATAACGTGCATCTATGTAAAGTCTGACAAATTTATCCAGGACGTATTCACCAAAGCCAAAGGCATGTACCTTTTTTACCTATTTCTTTTGAACTCGTTTTAAACAGGAGGTGCTTTCCGATGCTTTTTTATACCATTGACTGTGTTTATCCGATACCTTTATTTCCTTAAATCCTTCTTCTTCTAGATGTTTTTTAATGTTTTTTTCTTTTAATGTTCTTTCAGCCATTTCTGATACCTCTCATTGTAAAATTTATAGTTGTCCTTAATATCCGTTATTGCCATCGTTAATGCCTGTCTGTTATCAAGAAAATCATACCAGATTTTTCTTATAACTTTTCCACTTGTACTGAGTATATCTTTATGTGGACAGTCATGTCCACTATCATATCTAAGAATTTCATGCCATTCGTCTTCAAACGCAGATAAAAGCTTTACGACAAACTCTGTAACATGTCCCTTTTCTGTTTTAAAATGGACATAAGTAATTGTTTTTTCTTCCAATTCCAAAAAATATTCTTTATCCATTTTATCAAAAGGAAATGTTCTGTTATTGATATAAGTGTTGCCTCTTGTCTAAATCAATTGTATTTTTCCACTTGCATTGCCGTTTAAAGGATAATACGCCACGAGGCCTTCATGTTATTTTAATTTAAAACCCACGGTTTTGTCTTCTTTCGTTTCATTAAGTCCTTCCGTCTTTATCCGTAATCGCAGATCGTTGGCGCTGTCAGCGTAAGCAATGGCATTTTCATAACTAATCTTGCCTTCTTTATAAAGATTAAACAACGATAGGTCAAATGTTAGCATGCCTTCTTGTGTTCCCTTTGACATCGTTTCTTTTAATAATCCAATTTCCTTCTTGAGAATAAGGTCTTTGACTCTGGGCGTATCAAGCAGTATTTCGAAGGATGCGACCCGTTTCCCGTCCTTCGCCGGTACAAGCCTTTGTGAAACGATAGAACGCAGATTCAGTGAGAGTAACAGATATATTTGCTCGTGCCTTTCTGACGGGAAAAAATTTACAACGCGCTCTATCGCCTGATTGGCGTTGTTGGCGTGGAGTGTTCCCAGACAGAGATGACCTGTCTCGGCAAAGGTAATGGCCGATTCCATGGTTTCCGTGTCGCGTATCTCGCCGACGAGGATAACATCCGGCGCCTGACGCAGCGTATTTTTCAGCGCATCGCCAAATGACAAGGTATCTATGCCGACCTCCCTTTGCGTAATGACGGATTTCTTGTGCTGATGTACAAACTCTATAGGATCTTCAACGGTAATGATATGTCCGGAATCATTGGTATTTCTGTAATCAATCATTGCCGCCAGTGTGGTTGATTTTCCAGAACCTGTAGCGCCAACCACAAGCGCCAGGCCTCTCTTTGTCATAGCGATATCCTTGAAGATTTTCGGAAGATTTAGATCGTCAATGGTCTTGATACTGATTTTTATCTGACGAATGACAATGCCGATATTCCTCTGCTGAAAGAAGATATTTACGCGAAAGCGACCCAGTTCCGGATAATACAGGGCAAGGTTCATCTCCATCTTTTCATAAAAATCTTTCCTCTGTTTCTCGCTCATGCAATTTTCAGCCAGAAGACGGGTATCATCGGCAGTCAGGTTCTTTGCGCCAAGGGGGGTGTTGATGCCTTCTTTACGGTAAATGGGGGGAAGTCCTACGGTAATGTAAATATCCGAGGCGTCCAGCCTGACCATTTCCTGTAATAATTCTTTAATGTCCATATTTCTAACGCGGGTATCCTACCACTCTTTTGGTTTGAACCCTTTCGAATTTTTGACCTCCATGAGTTTGTCTCCTACTGCAAGCACGAGAAACCCAGACTTCTCTGCATACCTTACTACACCCTCATCTGCATACAAACTTGCCAGTATTCCGATGATTTTATTTTTCTCATACTCCGGAAAGTAATCCCTGAATTCCTGAATATCCTTTATAAAATCATTTACGTATTCTCTATTTAAAGTACTCTTTGTTTCATCAACAAATACATATTCATCCGCCACTGCAATGGCATCGTACTCCTTTATTCTGCCGTCACGGAGTTTCTTCTTCATTCTTATTCCCAGAAACGACACTTCAAGACCATACTCTTCATTAACTATCCTAGGTATGCTTGGCGCTACAAGGTCTTCTGTTAGCGTGCCGAGTTTTCTGGCCATCTCTCCCCACTTGATGTTCATTTCCCTGTTCTGCTGTTTCATGTCGTCCTTAAAAATCTCTGAGTTCCGACTCGGTGCGCAAATGGGATTCCTTCATACTGACAATAAAATCTTGCACTGCTCTTTCGATTTTGTCGATTCTTTCTTTTGTTACAGGCATTTCACACCTCCTTCCTGCTTGGCCTTTACAGTCTTAATGCTATTTAATACCGCTCAGCGCACTTGGACTGCTGACCAATTTTTCAATTGCTTCTTTGGCAACTAAATCCTTCTGATAGAGTTCAATTAGCGCCTGATCCATGGTCTGCATGCCGTATTGCCGCCCGGTCTGTATAGACGATGGGATTTGGGCAATTTTGTTTTCTCTGATCAGATTTCTTACTGCCGGCGTGCCGATCATGATTTCTAATGCTGCAACACGACCTTTCCCGTCCTTGCGTTTCAGGAGCTGCTGGGTCAGCACTGCCTGGATAGATTCAGAGAACATGGTGCGCACCTGCTCCTGTTGTTCAGGAGGAAATACGTCAATTACCCTGTCAACTGTTTTTGGTGCGCTGGATGTGTGCAACGTGCCGAAGACGAGATGCCCGGTCTCTGCCGCTGTAAGAGCCAGAGAGATAGTTTCCAGGTCTCTCATTTCACCCACCAGTATAACGTCCGGGTCTTCACGCAAGGCCGAACGCAGGGCATTGGCAAAGCTATGTGTGTGAGGCCCTAATTCCCGTTGGTTAACAAGGCAGTTCTTAGATTGATGCACAAATTCGATAGGGTCTTCGATGGTAAGGATATGACACTTTTCCTCGCGGTTGATAAGGTCAATCATTGCCGCCAGGGTCGTTGATTTACCGCAGCCCGTTGGGCCTGTTACCAGTACAAGTCCTTTTTCTTTTTTTGTCAGGTCGCCTACGATCTTCGGCATATTGAGCTGTTCAAGGGTTGGGATAACCGTGGGTATCGTTCTGAAAACGATGGATTCTCCCCTGTTTTGCAAAAAGGCATTTACCCTGAACCGGCCGGTATCGCCCAATGCGATGGCAAAATCCAGTTCATGATGTTCTTCGTACGTCTTGCGCTGCTGATCGTTTAAGATGTCATAGAGTATCCTGTGGACGTCCTCTTTGTTTAAGGAAGGGACGTCAATCTTTCTCATATCTCCGTGAATACGGATCATCGGCGGTTCGCCGGAGCTTACATGAAGATCCGAAGCGCCCTCTTTTTTAGCGAATGAAAGAAGTTCAAGGATATCCAATTATCTTCCTCCAATGACAACATTTCGTATGCGGACGTGCGGCCCGCCGTCGCTGACACGCAAAGGCGATTGTCCGCCTTTGCCGCAACCGCCGAGCCCTCCGTGTATTTTGAGGTCGTTTCCAATTGCGTCGATGTTCATAAGGGTTTCAAACACATTTCCCGTGAGAACAACGTCCCTAACCTTTTCCTGTATTTTTCCGTTTCTTATCATATAAGCTTCTTCGGCGCTGAAGGTAAACATTTCCATATTCGTCTGTCCACCGAGGGCGCCAATGGCATAAATTCCATTATCTACTTCGGAAAGCATTTTTTCAAAGGAGTAATTGCGGGATTCCATGTACGTATTGGTCATGCGCACAATGGGTGCATGGGCGTAGCTTATGGCGCGTGCGTTGCCCGTGGGCTTTTCGTTCATTTTGGCGGCCGTCTCCCTTGAATGAAGCCGATTGGTAAGAATGCCATTTTTAATAAGAAAGGTTTTTTGGGTTGGAGTGCCTTCGCTGTCGTATTTGTTGTAACCTGCTTCACCAACCATTGAGCCGTCGTCTATAATGGAAAGCTCCTCGATCCCGAAACGTTTGCCAATAACCATGATTTCACGCAACTTCGCGTTTTCATAAATAAAATCGGCCTCGCTGAGATGCCCGAATGCCTCGTGGACAAAAACGCCGCAGAGCTTGGGGTCAATAACGACGGTGTATTTGCCCCCAGAAACAGGTTTTGCCGTGAGCAGGTCAACTGCGCGTTTCGTTACTTCCTCACATTTATGTTCCTGATGCTGGACGTTGCTAAAACCGCGCAGATCGCCAACGGAATGATAGGCCTGTTGCACATTCATGCCGTCCCGCGCCATTGCCAGGAGCGAAATGCCGCAAAAAATAGTATCCTGAACAATAAAACTTCCATTTGAGCTGGCGAAATATACCGTTCCATGAGAATCTACGTACCGGACGTTTGAGGTTTGTATTTGCTTCGAGGAGAGGATCATGTTGTTGTATTTATTGCAAATGGCCTGTTTGTCGGTTAACGAAACGTCTGCGGGGTCGATACCTACCTCTGTTTTTACATGATCGTTTATTGCCGGTGCCGGCGCAAGCTGGCTTTCCTTAGTGCCGACGAACCGTGCCTGCTCGCAGGCCATGTCCACGTATCTTGGAAGATTTTCTATGTCGTTAAAGGCAACAAATCCCCAACCGCCTTTAATCAATGCCCTCACACATCCTCCGAAGGTATTGTTTTCGCCGATATTCTCAAGTTCTTTCCCTACGTAAGTAATTCCGGTGCCTACGCCTTCCTGGACTCTTATTTCCACGTAGTCTGCTTTTGCAGATTTCAGGGCATTTTTTATCAGTTTTTCCATTTGAGCAAGTTCCTTATGAATTTTAAGTCAATAGTTATAAACAACCACGGATAATTAGCCTGTCACTCTTTCAAAGGCGGCTTCATCAAGAACGTGAACGTTCAGTTCTTTGGCCTTGTCCAGCTTGGATCCAGGGTCTTCACCCGCGACAAGGTAATCAGTCTTTTTGCTCACACTGGACAGAACGCGTCCACCCAAACTCTTGATGAGCGTTTCTGCATCCTTGCGAGTGTATTTTTGCAACGTGCCGGTAAGAACAAAAGATTTTCCCGAAACCTTTGGATTTTTTACTAATTTTTGAGTTTCAAGTTTTCTGGTATTAACTCCACCTGTTTTCAGTTTTTCAATGATTTCCCGTATGTGTTCATTTTGAAAAAACTCTACGATGCTTTTTGCAACGACAGGCCCGATTTCGTAAATGCTTTCCAGTTCTTCCTGTGCTGCATTTGCCAGTTTCTCCAGAGTATCGAAGCGCCCGGCCAGTACCTCTGCGGTATGAGAGCCGACATTCGGTATGCCCAGGGCGCAGATCAAACGGTCCAAATCCCGGCGCTTGCTTTCCTCGATTGCATGTATCAGGTTTTGCGAAGACTTTTCACCCATGCGCTCGAGGGTTACCAGGTCATCGTATTTTAGATAATAAATATCAGAATAATCTTTTACAAAACCTTTGTCAACCAATTGTTCGACGAGCGCTGGTCCCATGCCCTCTATATCCATAGCGTCCCGGCCTGCAAAATATTGAATGCGTCTTTTCACCTGTGCCTGGCATAATGGATTATGACATCGCAGGTATACCTCTTTGTCGTTTCTGACCACCTTTTCTTTGCATTCCGGACAGACGGCAGGTTCCGTAAAAGGTGTTTCAGTCCCTTTCCTTTTTTCTTTCAACACACTTATAACCTGAGGGATAATCTCGCCTGCCTTTTGCAATACGACGTGGTCTCCTTCCCGTATGTCCTTTCTTCGAATCTCGTCGAAGTTGTGGAGTGTGGCGCGGCTGACGGTTGTTCCCGCAAGAAGGACGGGGGTAAGGTTGGCCACCGGTGTAAGTGTGCCGGTTTTCCCTACCTGAACGACAATCTCTTCTATTTTTGTAATTGCCTGTTCCGGTTGGAATTTAAAAGAGATTACCCATCGGGGCGACTTGCTTGTAACACCTAATTGATTATGAAGGACGAGAGAATTGACCTTTACGACCATTCCATCTACCATGTAGTCCAGTTCAGCCCGGCGTTTGTCCCATTCATTGCAATAATGAATAACATCCTCGATATGTTTGCATAATCGGGTATGAGGGTTTACTGGCAACCCAAACCCACGAATAAGTTCCAGGCATTGAATATGGGTCATGGGTTCTATTCCTTCAAAATATCCTATGGCATAGGCAAAGAGGCACAGGCGTCTCTGGGCAGTAATGCGGGAATCGAGCAGTTTTAGCGAACCTGCGGCAGCATTCCTGGGATTTGCGAATTGAGGTTCGCCGGATTCTTCCCTTTCTTCGTTCAGTCTCTGAAATTCCTTATTCGGCAGGTAGATTTCACCCCGGATTTCAATACTGGACGGGACTTTCAGCTTTTTATCTACAGGTTCCAGCTTGAGCGGAATCTGCCGGATTGTCCTGAGATTTGCGGATACGTCGTCTCCCTTAAAACCGTCGCCCCTTGTAGCCCCACGGACAAAGAGACCGTTTTCGTACCAGAGGGTAATGGCCACACCGTCAATCTTCAACTCAACAACGTACTCGATATCATGATGCAGATCGATATCTGCCATGCGTTTTATGCGCTGGTCAAATTCTCTCAACTCTTCGTCAGAGTATGTATTGTCGATGCTCAGCATGGGTACACGATGCTCAATGGTGGGAAATTGTGTAAGAGGTTCACCGCCGACTCGTTGGGTAGGGGAGTCAGGCGTGATGAATTCGGGGTGTAATTTTTCGAGGCGCTGTAATTCTTTTAAAAGCTGGTCGTAATCATAGTCGGTAATTTCCGGGTTATTTTCCACATAATACTTTCGGTCATGGTATCTGATTGTATCGCAAAGTTGTTTAATCTTTTCTTTAATCGTTGATGGCATATTTCAGCGTGATTAAAATAGATTTATAAAAACATGTAAAGTCCTAAATTCGAATATCGAAATCCGAAAAAATATTCTAAATATCAAATGAAAGAAATTAAAAATGAAGTTTTACAAAGTAATACTATAACCATGAAATTAAGAGCGACGCTAGTATATCACAATTTATACAAGTGTCAACGTGTTCTGTTTTAAGGATATTAATCACTTGACTTTAAGCTGCATTTATTATAAACTTAAGCAAAATAAATGCTTGGTACAACTCCCGCTACTGGAAATTATTGTGGATATAATAAAAAATCCTAAAAACGGAGTAAAATAGTTATGACAAAAGGAAGTGATTCAAGGGAGTTTTTCGAGGTATTTAAGCAAACAGAGAAAACGGAGGATACTCAAAAGAAGGAGGTTAAACCGCAGGATGTTAGTTCGCAACCACCAAGACCCTCTGTTCCGGAAAGCAAGCCGGTAACCAGTCCAACTGTTCCAAGTGTTGATCCGTTGGAGTGGATAAAAAGTACACGGGCAGAAGAACCGGCATTTAAAGGGAAAATAGAAACACCGGTAAAATCGCCCGCAGTTTCGGCTCCGGTTAAAGCGGAGCGAGTTCCGCATAAAGACGAGGTAATATTACGGCAGGAGACACTGATTATAGGCGCTATTGCGGCAACGTTTCTGTCCATTGCATGTTTTTTTGTTGGGTACAAAGTCGGCTATAACAAGGGCACAATGAATCAGGCGGAAGAGTGGCTGGAAACAATAGAGCCGCATGAATCAAAAAAGCCTGCCTTTGGGCAAAAGACGGAGGAGGCGGTTCAGCCGCCTCAAAAGGCTGCAAGCAAAAACGAACGGCCATTAGTTATTACGAAAGAGAAACAGGCTGAGCAGGGCAAGCCGATTATCAGAGATAAATGGACGCTGCGCGTAGTTTCCTATAAAAACACCAAGGATTATCTTGAGAAGGCGAAAGAGTTGGCCAAAACGTTGCAGGACTCGTTAGGATATGATTCTTTTATCGTAAATGTCGGAAAGGAACTTTACATCTGCGTAGGTGAATTCGAAACAAATGATAGCGCCGATCTGATCGAAGCGCAAAAGCAGTTAGCTGATTTTAAATATGAGAATAAGAAGCAATTTGACGGTTGTTATCCCATACGTATGAGATAGAATTTAGGAGGAAAAATGAGTATTGACAAGAGTTTGAAAATGAAGGGTAAGCTGGTAAGGCCCCGAAATGTATTTACGAGGATTGAGCGTATCAAGATACTGAAAGACGAGGGCAAGTGGCAGCCCACCATGTCAGTTTTTGGTATCCCAAAAGTAAAATCAGTTAAGATTAAACGAAAAGGAAAGTCGGAGAAAAAGGCCGCTAAGGCCGAAGCGGCAACAGCAGAAGCAACGCCAGCCGCAGGGGCAGCCACTGCCAAGGCAGGAGCGCCTGCCGCAGGTAAGGAAAAGGCGAAGAAATAATGATTGCCCACAGGATGTCTAAACTCGACTCCTCTGGGATCAGAAAGGTCTTTGACCTTGCGCAAAAAATGCAAAATCCGGTGAACCTGAGCATAGGTCAGCCGGATTTTGACGTTCCTGGGGAGATTAAAACAGAGGCCGTTAAGGCTATTAACGACGGTTTTAATAAATATACCGTAACACAAGGGATACCAGAACTCCGCGACGTATTACTCAAAAGGCTTCAGAAGGAACGGGGCGTTAACGCCGGGAGCATCATGATTACATCGGGGGTCTCCGGCGCGTTGACTCTGGCTTTTATGGTATTGGTCAATCCCGAAGACGAGGTTATCATCCCCGACCCTGCTTTCGTTAGCTATAAACATTTGGCCAACTTTTGCGGCGGCAAACCTGTGTTTGTGGATACCTATCCGGATTTCAAATTGACTGCTTCACGTATCCAACCCCACATTACGGAGAAAACCAAGATACTTATCATCAACAGTCCTGGAAATCCAACCGGGGCGATGTGTACCACCCATGAATTGAAAGAGATCGCCGAGCTGGCAGGAAAACACGACCTGCTTGTCGTTTCGGACGAAATATATCACGACTATGATTATGAGCATCACTTTGACAGTATCGGCAGGTATTACGAAAATACCCTGATTCTGGACGGGTTTTCGAAGTCATTCGCTATGACGGGATGGCGGATGGGCTATGCGGCAGGGCCGTCCAGTATTGTCAGCGAGATGATTAAGCTGCAGCAGTATACATTTGTCTGTGCGCCTTCTTTTGCACAGTATGCCGTATCCAGGTCGTTGGAAACGGATTTGAGCAAGCATATTGCAGGCTATAAAAAGAAAAGGGACTTGATGTATGACGGGTTAAAGGACAAATATCAGATTATAAAGCCCGGCGGCGCTTTTTACCTCTTTCCTCAAGTGCCGTGGGGCACCGATGAGGAGTTTGTAACCTCGGCCATCCAGAAGAATCTGCTCATCATCCCAGGCAGCGTCTTTTCTGAACGTCACACCCACTTCCGCATTTCCTACGCCGCAACCGAAGAGACCATCAAACGGGGCATCGAGATACTCAATAGCCTTGCTAAAC
>JACPHJ010000090.1 GCA_016188675.1 Planctomycetota bacterium | reverse complement strand
GCTAGTAGGCGTACAATTCTTAATGAAGAAAGGTACAAGGCTATCATGGGGTAGACCACCGTGAAATACGGGTCCAAAAGATAGTCTCCCACGGCATTGCGGTGGAGCCTTAATTCTTATCTACACAAACACTTCCGTTACGCACGTATCTACCAGATTTACACAACCAAAAGTCTGCCCTTTTCACAAACGCTATATTTTCTTGAATTGACTTATTCAAATTTATATAATATTTTCAAATAATCAGGAACCTTATTCTACATTTTATTGTTTCACTAAACGAAAATCGCTAACGATGAGGGAAGAAAACAAAAGAAGGAAAGAGTTTGAAGATATTGCTATGGAACATCTCGATTCCCTCTATAACATGGCAATACGGCTGGTATTCAATAAGGAGGCGGCTGAAGACCTTGTCCAGGAAACTTACTTAAAAGCATATCGATTTTTCGATACTTTCCAAAAAGGAACAAACATAAAGGCATGGCTCTTTAAAATCCTTCGGAACACCTTTATAAATAAGTATAGGAAAACGGTTAATTTACCAAGTGAAATTTTTTACGAAGATGTCGAATCGGTTAATTCGAATCTATCTTATAAGCAGGAAAGCGACTCTGCAGAATTAACAGACACTTTAGAAAGTAAATATAACGACCTTGGGAACTTAATGGAAGATGACGTTAAGCACGCAATAGATAGCCTGCCAATTGAATACAAAGAAGCTATCTTGCTTTCAGACGTAGAAGAATTATCTTATAATGACATTGCAGAAATTACAAACGTGCCGATTGGAACAGTAAAATCAAGACTGAACAGGGGCAGAAAGTTGCTCCAAAAAAGCCTGTGGGAATATGCCAAAGATAGAGGTTTTATTAAGAGGGGGAAATGATGGTTTGCGTTGAAGCAATTAAACACCTTTACGAGTTCCTGGATAAGGAAGTAGACAAATCTCAATATCTAATAATTAAAGAGCACATTGATAACTGTTTTGAATGCCGCCAAAGATATGAATTCGAAAAGGGTGTTCGATCTTTAGTAAAGGCATTTTGCGTAAATACCACAGCCCCTGCATACCTCCATAGTAAAATCATCGGAGGCCTCGGCTCCGCTGATGCAGAAATATCAGAAAATAAAGATATACAGGCTATTTCTGAGCAGAAAGTAACACGTGCGCTGTTTTCACCCCGTTTGTATGCAATAGCAGCATCCATTCTTCTTTTGATAGCGGGCGGCGTTTTTTATTACGCCAATTATTATAATTATGATAACGATTACACGTCTATTGTCGATAATGCCGTAAAAAATCATGTCGTAGCGGTAAATGACAATCTGGTATTTAATGAAAAAACCTCTGTTGTGGGCAATGTAAATAAATATCTCGGAAATACCATAAATACCAAGCTTGGCAATTCATCTCCTTTGCTCAATGCAGAACGAGTCAGTATCGCAGGCGGCATACCGGTAAAATTCTGTGGGACAAGCAGTCCTTGTGTTATTTTCGACAAGGGAGGCAATAAACTTTCGCTTCAAATTATACGCAACAGTGGTTTACCCATTAGAAATCTTGAAAGAACACAATTTGGCCCCAAGCAATTTTATATAGGAAATTGCAAGGGATTTAATTCCGTAATATGGGAAGAAGACGGTTCTACTTACTGCCTCACCTCAGACATCAATAAAAACGAAATTTTACGCTTTGCCGCAACGCTCACATCCCGATGACCCTTAGATTTATGAATAACCTGTGACACCCTATGCCCATGTAAACCCACCCGTAATATGAACCCATCACCACCTGCCACATAAATCACTCGCGAGGCTAATTCTAAGAAATTTATTTCCGTAAATTGAACATGCACACCACTAAAATGAACATCTACGACGTTACACTTACCATCTCGGAGAAGCTTATCACATGGCCTTCCGATCCAACGGTCTCCATTCGAAAAACACGCTTGATTTCTCAGGGCAATTCCTGTAATGTATCCGAATTAAAATTCGGCTCCCATTGCGGAACCCATATTGATGCTCCGTATCACTTTGAAGAAAACGGTATCAGGATTGATCAAATTCCTTTGGATTTCCTTACAGGAAATGCAACGGTATTTGACATAAAAAATAAAGAAAAGATTGATTTAGAGGATGTAAAACCATTACAATTAAAAGACAAAAAAAGGGTTATTTTTAAGACTGTTAACTCTGCCTATTGGAAACTTCCGGAATTTAAAAAAGATTTTGTTTATATTGCAAAAGAGGCCGCCCGGTATTTGGTAGAGAGTGGTGTAAAGGTTGTAGGAATAGATTATCTTTCTGTTGAAAAATTTGGAAATAAACCCGCCGACACCCACCACATATTTTTGAGAAACGGCGTCGTCCTTATCGAAGGGCTTGATTTAAGCAATGTAAAAGCCGGAGACTACGAGCTAATTGCATTGCCATTAAAAATAAAGGATTGTGATGGCAGCCCGGCTCGTGTAATTTTAAGAAGTATGCCCTGACTTGGACAGGCCAGGTTTAAACAGGGGCTGAATTATCATTTTAGATTCACGATTTCATATTTACGATTTTCTCATTTGCTCGACTGAGCGCTTGCGATGGAATCCCAAATCGTAATTCGTAAATCGTAAATGCTTGCGAAAAGTATCAAAATATAATAAAAGACAGATAGGAGGTATGTAGCTCTTGATAGAAATAAGGGTTCATGGACGCGGGGGGCAAGGCTCTGTAACAGCGGCGGAATTATTAGGTTTTGCTGCACACAGCGACGGAAAATATGCCCAGGCATTTCCATCGTTTGGTTCTGAAAGAATGGGTGCGCCTGTTCAGGCATTTGTAAGGATCAGTGACAAACCCATTCGCATCCGAAGCCAGGTGTATAAACCTAATTATGTTATTGTGCAAGACCCTACTTTATTGGAAGTAATTAATGTATTGGATGGGTTACATGAAGACGGATTATTGCTGATTAACTCCAGGAAAAAAGCTGCAGAGCTGGGTATTAATACGAAGGTTAGAGTAAAAACTATCCCGGCTATGGAAATTGCCATGGAAGTGATTGGACGACCCATTATGAACACCACCCTGTTAGGGGCGTTTGCTGCGGCTACAGGGGAAATCAGCCTGGATGGTATTAGGAAGGCAATTCATCATAAGTTTCCGGGTTCGGTCGGAGAAAAGAATATCGCAGCCGTTTTGAAGGCCTTTGATTTTATCAAAAAGGAGTCATTATGAGATTAGATTTAGGCGCTATTGCGAAGGCCGGTACCAGTAAGGCAAATCAAACAGGGAGTTGGAGAAATTATAAACCAATATTCCACCAGGTAAAATGTATTGGCTGTGGCCTTTGTAAAATCTATTGTCCCGAAGGTTGCGTTACCATGATAGAAAAAAAGAAATACACGGTCGATTATACATACTGTAAAGGTTGTGGGATTTGTGCCGAGGAATGTTCTTCAAGTGACATCGAAATGATAGTGGAGGAGAAGTAATGAGTACGACATTTATCGAAGGCTCAATCGCAGTAGCCAAGACCGTGGGTGTCTGCAGGCCACACGTTATTTCGGCTTATCCTATCACACCACAAACCCATATAGTGGAACATCTTTCAGAATTAGTGGCTGACGGAGAGATCAAGGCAGAATACGTCAATGTGGAAAGCGAACACTCCGCCGCATCCGTAGTTCTGGGATCCAGCGCTACAGGGGCGAGGACGTACACTGCTACTACCTCCCAGGGATTTTTGCTCATGATCGAAGTGCTTTTCAATATCGCAGGGATGCGGCTTCCCGTGGTTATGACCTGTGTCAACCGCGCCGTGTCTGCCCCGATTAATATCTGGAACGATCAGCAGGATTCCCTGACAGCCCGTGACAGCGGCTGGATACAACTGTATGCCGAAGATAACCAGGAAGCAAGCGACATGCACTTGCAGGCATTTAAGATTGCTGAGAATAAAGACGTCATGCTTCCTGTTATGGTATGCATGGATGGATTTGTGCTCACCCATTCATTTGACCCGGTAGAGCTTATTTCTCAGGAGCAAGCGGACAAATTTCTGCCACCTTTTAAGCCGGAATATTACCTTACACCGAAAAATCCGCTTACCCTCGGCACGATGGTAGGTCCTGATGGATACATGGAAACACGCTATTTTATTGAGAAAACAATGCATGCCTCGTTGCAGGTTATCAGCGACGTTGCAGCCGATTTCCATAATCAATTCGGCCGTTTTCAGGGTGGCCTTATTGATACTTATAAGGTAGAAGATGCTACCCTCGTACTGGTAGCGATGGGTTCGATTATTGGCACAATAAAAGACATTGTGGATGAACTCAGGGCAAAGGGACAAAAAGTCGGCGTCCTCAAGGTACGTTCATACCGCCCATTTCCAAAGGACGAAATCTACAAGGCATTAAGCCACGTCAAAGAGATTGGCGTGGTGGAAAAGGCCGTTTCATTGGGTTACGGCGGCATTTTGGTAAATGAAATAAAGAGCGTGTTCTACGGTAAACCCAAAACCCCGAAGATTAATGGATTCATTCTGGGGCTGGGCGGACGGGACATTACCGCGGATACCATACATCAGGTCATTAAAGAAACCGTAAAGGCCGCATCTGAAGAAAAATTTGTTGGTCTCAACGAAGCATTAATTGGAGGTAAATAATTTCATGTCTACTACAACACTGGATGCCCCGAAGGAACAATCATGCACACTTTTGGCATCAGGCCATACTGCCTGTACCGGATGCGGCGAGGCGCTTGCGGCAAAACTCGTACTGGGCGCAGCGGGTTCTAATATAATCGTAACCGACGCCACAGGGTGTCTGGAAGTATTCACTACAAGATTTCCGCAATCATCATGGGAAGTTCCTTTTATCCACTCGTTATTCGAGAATTCGGCTGCCGTAGCCGCAGGGGTAGAAGTAGCCTTAAAGGCGCTGGGTAGAAAAAACGAGGCAAAGGTCATCGCACAGGGTGGTGACGGCGGTACTGCCGATATCGGCTTACAGGCGCTCAGCGGCATGCTGGAAAGGGGACACGATATCCTCTATGTTTGCTATGACAACGAAGCATACATGAATACCGGTGTTCAGCGCAGCGGTTTGACGCCGTTTGACTGCATGACGACAACGAGTCCTTGCGGTGAACTTTCGTGGGGGAATAAACACAACAAAAAAGACATGCCCTCCATTGCAGCTGCTCACGGTATTCCTTACGTTGCAACGGCATCAGTGGCGTTTCCAAAAGATATCGAGAATAAAGTAAAAAAGGCGCTTTCGATAACCGGCCCAAAATACATGCAAATCCACTCCCCATGCCCGCTCGGATGGAGATCAAATCCACAACTCACCATCAAAGTCGCCAAATTAGCCGTACAGACAGGGCTTTATCCCGTCTTTGAAATGGAAAATGGCAAGGTGACAAAGGTGAGAAAGGTTTCTAGCCCAAAAACTCCGGTAGAAGAATATCTGAAGATTCAGGGACGCTTCGCCCATCTCTTCAAGTCACCAAAGGGAAAGGAAGAGATACAGAAGATACAGGAGATCGCAGACCGGAATATTGAGAAATACGGGCTGGCATAAGACTGATATTTTAGCTCACCGCAAAGTCGCAAAGAACGCAAAGGTTGAAAACCCTGGTATCGGATTAATCCCCCTGGCAAAGGGGGATTTAGGGGGTTGTTTGTACTACTCTTCATTATGAAGTTCTTGAGTCGTTAAGCAAGGATGAAGATCGCGGTTGTCGGTACTTGCCTCCTTGTCTTTCTTCGCGCCCTCTGCGTCTCTGCGGTGAACTATTCACTTTTATCTTCCCACCTTCGCCAAAAAGAAAATCCTTGACAAAAGAAAGTTGTCATTTCGAAGGAGCAGAGCGACTGAGAAATCTTAAGATTCCTCGCGGAGTTTACACTGAGCAAAGTGAATGTGCTCGGAATGACAAGCATTCAATGTCAACTTATTTAAGTTGTTTACTATAACTAGCACACCGCTTATTACTCTCATCTTACTTTTGTCTCTGGGATAACTCAGCAAGCAACGGTTTTATTTCACTATCAACTACTGCCTTTTTATATTTCTGCTTGTATACTATCTTTAACCCTGGATCGACAATCAGTACCATGCACTTGCTCTCGTCGCCTCCAAGTAACTTCGTTACATCGCCCTCCCAGTCTAAAAGGAAGGGGATTTCTTTCGAAGTCGGGTCTTGCCCGGAAATCTTTTTCTTCAGCACAAGTTTTGGGACAAACGAAGGCCTTCGCCGCAAATCCATAATTGAAATCATCTGTACCTTTTGATTTCCTTGGATCAGTTCTTTTAGATGCTTCTTGCAAGCAACAGCAGCATCAAGCGTATACCGACTCTGTAGAATCACCACGGTGATTTTCCCTTCCATATCCGTTTGAGAATGCTTCTTCGATTGCGGGTCTTCCAGGTTGAAATCCACAAACCTATTGCCCACCTCCGAGCCAAATACAATAAAAGGAACTAAATATACCACAGTTGCTACCACCCAAAGCCATTTCATCTTATTTTTCATGCATTTGTATTTAACTTTCTAAAAGTCAAAAGACACTCATTCCGTGTTGCAGGTCGCTCAAAATGGATTTTTGTACAAACAAAAAAGGCACTGGAAAAATGGGAGGTTTTTATACCCAGTGCCTTTTTGGGGAGGAACTCTAGAAATTAATTCCGAGGTATACTCCAACATTTTGAAAATCTTCGTTTCTACCAACATCATGAGCAAAAAAACTATACCTATAATCTATTCCGAGGCTAATTGAATCATCCGTGCAGGGTAAGGTATAATCAATTCCTATAGAAGGTTGTACGCCAATATCCAAATACGACACATCATTAGACGGTGGACTGATGACTCCAAACAACATACCCACTCCTACGAATGGCTGTAACCTACTTAGTGGAGTTCCCGGTTCAGCCAAATGGATACGGTACCTGGGACCTATCAATGCCGTAAATACTGCATTTTGCTTTTCATCAACACCGACATCATTCGAAAAGCTATAGTATGATAACATTATTTCGCCCAAAATGTCATTTTTAAAGAAGGGGTCAATAGCGATTGGCAGGTGAAGTCCTGCACCAACACCCCAACCATCTTTGTCATTAGGACTCATCAATGCGTCATCTCCCCTGTCAACACTTAACTGCGCATAACTACCTCTAAAAAAGACCTGGCCACCTAATTTGGCAAAACACTGACAGACGCTCATAAAAGACGTTATAATTACAATTCCTGCAATGATGCCGAATCTTTTTTTCATTTTTCAAACCCCTTTCTTTATCGCTAACTTTTTAAGCCAAAAAAGAAATTCTTTGTCAGTTATAGCCAATAAGTTACCACCCCCCTTCCAACACATTTATTCATTCTTTATAAATAATTTATTATTTATAAATTATATAGTATATATTAATAATTTATAAATAATAAATTTTGAGTATTTTCCTTATTTTTTTGATTATGTCAAGCAAATTCCGAAAAAATCAACTGGGTTTTTGTGGATGGACTATGTAACTATTGAGTTATATTTGTAAAATTTACATATCAAGCAATGAGAATCCAATCAGGAATTTACCTGTTTAAAAAGCGGAAGGTAGTATTCCTAATGATCTAAGAGGGTGATTCGCGCTTGATGTGATTAATGGATGTGAGATATAGCATCAAAAGGAAATGGCCGGAACTTTGAAGATATGATACGTTTCCTGAAAAGAAAGGGTTTTTAGAAACGATTCCGATGTTTTTGAATTCTTTTGGTTTTGTCAATACTGCTCTACGATATTTCTTGATATACCTTGAGATGAACTATGGTGAATGCCTAATGCATGAGATAATTCAATCGCTTAAAGGCATCCATCTTCTCGCTGTTTCCCACTTTCGACTGTTTAATGGCCTTTCTTAATATCTCGATGGAACGGTCGTAGGTGTCTTTGTCTACTGGGTATGGGTGCCCGTCCTTGCCACCATGAGCGAAGCTGTATCTCACAGGGTCATTGAAACTGGGTGCTTTTCCATACACAAGCTCTGAAATCAGAGCAAGCGCACGGATGGTTTTTGGTCCCACCCCTTCAATCCCAAGCAGGGACTCGAAATTTTCAGGGACGCTTTCATACGTTTTGGTAAATATCTTATACAGCCTGTCAGGGTGAATGTCATGGATATCGACGTGGTGATGTGAAGGCAGATACAAATGAGATGTTTCGCTCCGTTCAGCATGACAAACGCCGTCATGCTGAACAGGGTGAATCGTCCCGGCGCCGGAAGGCTTGAAATTTCTAGACATCGAGTTCTGCATCTTCTTGATTTCACCCACAAGGGTATCAGGTTTTACCTGTGAAAGCATGACCGTTGTCTGTCTTGCCTCTTCACTTTCCACGGCAGTCATATTCAGGGCATTTCCCCTGGAATCGCAGCAAATGGCCTGATGCGGCTCCACCACAAAATTTGTAACCTTACTCCCCAGCCAGTGGTATCGGCGGGCGTATTTATTGGCGTCATTCATCCCCTGCTGAACAACCGCCCAATCCCCGGACTTTGTGAAGATAAACGAATGGTGATAGAGTTGATACCCGTCCTGCACGGCGCTGCTGTCCACCTTTGCGCTCATCCTGCTGGCATAGACAAGTTTTTCAGGTTCGCACGACAACTGGTCGCCTGCGCTTATAATCTCTGAGGGCGTCTTTCGGGAAGTGCCGCCCTTGCCTCCGGCAATAAATAAGCCCAGTTCCTTTTCAAGCCCTTTGATGCCTTCCTTGAGCGCACCGCAGGTGGTTGTGGTCACACCGCTTGAATGCCAGTCGAATCCCAATACACAGCCTAGCGCCTGAAACCAGAATGGGTCAGAAAGCTTTTGGAGCATTTCCTGCGGGCCATACTCACTAACAATGGCAAGAGTGATTTCCCGTGCAAGGCGTTTCATGCGTTGGAATAGCCACGCCGGTGCCTTGCCCCCGTGTAGCGGCAGATGCGCAATTCCTGTTTTCATGTTATTGTCATTAGAAAAATTTATAAATTATGATTTTTCGTGAAGAAAACAGCATAATTATAATAAATAAAGCACTGATAAAAAATCAAAATGTCAACTGACAAATCAAAATTCTTACTTACTTTTTGATATGAATTTATAATTTTAAGTAACTGGATTTGTTAGAAATATATCTATGGGTAGTTCAGTTTTAAATACAAAAGACTTGAAAAACGCTTGACAAGTCACCGTTGGTTTGTAATATGAATTTTGATAACGTTGAGTATTGGTTTTACGATTATTTGAATAATGATTCCCACCGCATTTTAAGAAGGGGGAATGATAATGGTAGCGCGAATACTTACGGTTGTTTTTTGTGTGACACTGCTTATTGGCTGTACCAGTCAGACAATCCAAATACCTCAATCGGCTCAGAATCCTGCTAATCCGAGTGCTCCAGAAGCTGCCTTTACACCAAGACCTGATTGGTTCCGAACTGATACATCAGTTTCTCCTGAAAAACCAGCTACCGAATTGACGCCTCCCCCGGGTACTCTAACGACGACACCGGCAATTTATACCTGCCCGATGCATCCTGAAGTAATACAATCCAGTCAGGGCAGATGTCCAGATTGTGGCATGAGACTTATTCCCAAAGAGCCACCTTAAACCGTCCCCGGATGCTCAACGAGGATTAATAGATTGTTAGCGGTATTTATTTTTTTAATGTTTGCTGTATTATTAGCCGGTTGTGCAACAGTACCTAAAGAGGCCGGGTTTACAGATGTTCAGAATCTCATTAAGCAGCGACTTGGTCGAAGGGCACATTGGAATCAAGGTACCCCTGAGGATGCTAAAGTGGCTGAAGCTATTAAGTCCATGTTACAAGATGAAATAACACTGGACGAGGCTGTACAGATTGCGTTACTTAACAACAGATCCTTGCAGGCAACTTATGAGGAACTGGGCGTGGCTCAGGCCGACGTTGTTCAGGCTGGTTTATTGCATAATCCTGTCTTCTTCGCTAGCTTCCGGTTTCCAGATAAGACTGTGAACGGGCATCGCAGTACTAACACCGAATTTTCAGTGGATCAGGATTTTCTCGATCTGCTTGTTCTCAGTTTGCGAAAGAAGGTGGCAACAACACAGTTTGAGCAAGAAAAACTACGTGTCGGTAATGCAGTTTTGAACCTTGCTTCGGAAGTGCGGTCGGCTTACTATGTCCTTTAGGTTGATGTGCAGATATTGGAGATGCGCCTAACTGTGGCTCAGGCTACGGAATCTGCAGTGGAACTTGCTCGCCGTCAGCATGAGGCTGGTACTTTGAGTGCACTCGATTTGGCCAATCAGCAGGGTTTCCACGATCAGGCAAAACTCGACGTGTCTCGCACAGATATCCAGATCATTGCCGATCGTGAAAGATTGAATCGTCTCATGGGGCTTTGGGGAACAGATACGGAGTGGAAACTTCCTTGCAGGCTTCCTGAGCTACCAGAAACAGAAATCCCAACAAAATCAGATTAATGCCGGTCGCGAATACCTAGAGGCATTGCGGGATTATTGGATCGCCAGATCGGATCTGGAGCGCGCTTTGGGAGGTCGGTTGATGGTTACAACGGAAGCGGCTCAGTCTTCACAACAGAATGTTCTGCCAGTTACCAAACAGCCAGAATTATCTGAACATGAACAAGACCATATTCATCATGAGCATTAACGATTGATATTGGGGATCGAGGCCAATTTACTATAATAATTTTAGACCAAAAAGTTTGTAATTTTAAACCAGGAGACATGATAGTAAGAATAGGAGGTGTAGTAGATAAACCCGGTACGAGTTAATCCAAAAGAAGTTTATGAGGGACTGAAATCTGGTACGTTGCTTCTTGTCTGTGCCTATGATGATGAAGATACATTTAAGCAGATGCATTTAGAAGAGGCGATTTCTCTGAAAGAATTCAAATCGAGACTTCCCTCGCTGCCGAAGGAACAAGAGATCGTCTTTTACTGTGGTTGACCCAAAGAAGCAAGCTCTGCCGGTCTGGCAGCTGAATACATAAAAAGAGGATACAAAAACGTAAAGGTCCTCGGTGGCGGTGTGAATGCATGGAAAAAGAAGGGCTATTCTCACATAGCAAAATAATATAATTCTATCCATAGCTTCTGCAAATCTTCACTCTGAGAATCTCTGTCCTTTAACGAACGAATACTTTTTTAAAAGGAGGTAATAGTATGGAAAGCACAATTATGTGGGAAACGACGATGGATAAAGCATTATCCAGGGCACAATCAGAAAAAAAGCCTGTGTTACTTGATTTTTTTAATCCCGGCTGAATTGGCTGCCAGCAAATGGATGCAGTTTCGTATCCAAACAAAAACGTTACCGAATTTATCAACAAATCTGTGATTCCATTGCGCATACGTTCCGATACCCAACCATTGGCTACTGATTTTAATCTAAAGTGGACTCCTACCCTTATAATGCTTGATAAAGACGGGAAAGAGCACCACAGGACTGTCGGTTTTTTCCCAGCAGAAGAATTAATTCCCTCATTATTGCTGGGTATTGCAAAGGTTCATTTTGATCTGAATGAATTCAAGGATGCACTCTCAAGATTAGAGAATATTATGTCTGATTTTCCCAAAAGTAGCCCGGCACCTGAGGCAATTTACCTGAAAGGTGTATGTTTATACAAGGATACTAAAAATCCAAAAGGACTTAAGGAAGCTTACGAACAACTTCAGGCTAAGTATCCAGAAAGCGACTGGACAAAGCGCGCATATCCCTATCGGCTTTTATAACATATTGCGAAGGATTCATTTATATTGGAAGAGCACCATGACTGAAACGAGAAAGATCCGAAAAGTCTTGAAAAGTAAGCCTACGATAGAAGGAGCTGATGTCCACCTGAAACGTGCATTGGGATATAACCAGGTCCCGATGTTTGACCCTTTTTTACTTCTGGACGATTTCCGCTCAGACAATCCAAATGGCTATATTAAGGGCTTCCCATGGCATCCACATCGTGGAATCGAGACGATTACCTATGTTCTTCAGGGAGATGTTGAGCATGGTGATAGCATGGGGAATAAGGGCATTATATCGTCTGGCGATATACAATGGATGACCGCGGGAAGCGGGATCATACATCAGGAAATGCCCAAAGGAGATCCAGATGGCGTGATGTTTGGATTTCAACTTTGGGCCAATCTCCCTAAATCCCATAAGATGATGGAACCACGTTATCGGGACCTGAAAAGCGGACAAATCCCGGAGGTAATGCTTGAGAATGGCACAAAAGTGAGGGTTATATGTGGTAAAGCTGGTGGCAGACAGGGACCAGTTCGGGATATTATCACAGACCCGGAATACCTTGATATAACGGTTCCAGCTCATTCAGAATTCATACGCCTGACAAAGCGCGGACACACTGTTTTTGCGTACGTCATCGAAGGCAAGGGATACTTTTGCAAGGAAAAGCTCCCGTTTTCTTATGAGATCGAAGGAGTCAACTATTTCGATATTCAAAGAGATCCCTTCGTAGGCAATGAGTCTCTCGTCCTGTTTGATGATGGCGATCAGATGATGGTCTCAACGGAAGACGATGCAGTCAGGTTCCTGCTTATATCTGGCAAGCCCATTGGTGAACCGGTCGCCTGGTACGGTCCTATTGTGATGAATACGGAAGATGAACTACGGATCGCTTTTGAGGAGTACCATAATGGCACGTTTGTCAAACACAGGAAAGTTTAATATTTATGATAGAACCAAACGTAAAGGAGTTACCTATGAACACAAAATACACTTATCGCCGCCTCTCTAAGGACAACGCTGCAGTCCTTCTCATTGACCATCAATCCGGCCTCGTCAACCTTGTGCAGGACTACTCGCCGGACGAGTTCAGGAACAACGTCCTCGCGCTGGCTGACCTCGCCAAATACTTTAAGCTGCCGACTATCCTGACGACTAGCTTTGAAGACGGTCCCAACGGTCCGATCGTGCCGGAACTTAAGGAAATCCACCCAGAAGCTGTTTACATTCCGCGTCCCGGCCAGATCAACGCCTGGGATAACGAGGACTTTGTTAAGGCGGTCAAGACCACCGGTCGCAAACAGTTGCTCATCGCTGGCGTCCTGACAGAAGTTTGCGTGGCCTTCCCTGCGCTCTCCGCAGTGGAGGAAGGCTTCGAGGTCTTCGTCGTTACTGACGCTTCCGGTACCTTCAATGAGATTACGCGTTACGCAGCGTGGACACGCATGGCGGCTGCAGGTGTGCAATTGATGAACTGGATGGCCGTTGCCAGCGAACTGCATCGTGACTGGCGCAATGACATCAAGGGATTGGGCAAACTGCTATCCAGCCACCTGCCGTCTTACAGAAACTTGATTACGAGCTACGCGGCAAAGAAACCAGTTGTCTAATCATGTGCGCTACTAGACGACTCCGCACATCGCGGCTACTGTTCCCGGCAGACCTAACGTACAGGAGCCGTGCCGTAGTCCACCGGTAGCTGAGCTTGTTCTTGTTGGGTAAAATAGCGTTTCTGGTGCTGTACCGGTTTTGTTTTTCGAGGTTACGAAATCAATCATTTTGGGATAGTCTGGACACTATGTTGCATTTATCAAGGCCGTGGCCTTGCATTGCAGTAAGTAATGAGAAACTATTGTGGAAAGAAAGGATTTTTGACAAAAAATACTTTCCCACTATAATTTAAGTTTAAATGTTGAGTGTAAATCTAAAAGTATGAGTAACAATCACAACGTGTTGGTATTGGAATTTTTATTATTCATAAATCTCTTGAGATGAATAATGATTTGGTAAAATAAGCTATCTTAATACTGCACATCATGAATAAACAGGTAAATACCAGGATGTCCTTTTTAGATGAAAGAAAAGATATTTTGTGTTTCTTTCTCGGCACACTCTGTGGTTTCATACCTTTACCTTTTAGAGAAAATGCATCTCTCTTACAAAAACACCTTCAAACTCCGGAATTTGAGATAACTCCAAAACCTGAGTTGTTTTGGCAATGTGAACTGCCTTGCTTATCAGTTCTTTATTTAGAAGCATCCTCACTGCGCCCTCCAAACTTGAATTTCCAACACACATCAGCCTTGCCTTTTTCAACTCTGGCAAAAACCCCGTTCTGAAAAGGCTCTCCTCCTTCAGGTGATAACCAAACGCCCCTGCAATAATAACTGTTCTCAATTCTTCCGGTTTGATATTGCATACGGAGAGTAAAATCTCAATTCCTGACCTGATGGCAGCCTTTGCAAGCTGGACTTGTCTTATATCTTCCTGGGAAATTGATACCGTATCAGTCAAACGAAAATAACGTTTTCCATCCTTCTCGAATAGGTTCTTGTTATATTTTATAGTATCGATGTGTAAAGACTTTTCATTTGTGCAAGTATCTTTACACCCCCCTTCACCCCCCTTATTAGGGGGGATTAAATTGGGGCTTGATAGGTGGGATATTGAATTGCGGTTTGATAAAGAGGATTTGGTCGCGGTTTGCTGTGTTCTGGTGTTTTCATTATCAGGAGATTGTAAACGCCCTCTTGAGTTTACCAGGCCGACCCTTACGAGTTCTGAGACTATATCCAGTAGGCCGCTTCCACAGATACCCCTTGGCTGGCCACTACCTATAACCTCCAGGGATATTTCATCTCCGATATGAACGTGTTCGATTGCGCCTTCGCTTGCCCTCATGCCTGAGCTTATGGTCATCCCTTCAAAGCACGGGCCTGCTGCGGTAGATGTTGCAATCATTCTATCGTTCAGCAGAAGTACCATTTCACCATTCGTGCCTATATCCAGGAAAAGAGCCGGAAGCTCTTTTCCTTCGCAAAAGGGAGACGGTATTGACAAATCTGTTTTTCTATTCACCATAAGGTGATGAATAGCTACGAGCCCGGATACAATATCTCCTCCAACATAAGCGGAAATGCCGGGAAAGGTCGTAACCATCGCAAACTCCGGAATATCCACGCCGAGTTCTTTCGCTGGCAGTGAAACGGCGTCAAGGGTTTCAGCCTTGTAGGGATATTCTCCCAACCCTTTAATTTCTTTGTTTAAAAAGATATGCTGCATGGTGGTATTTCCGGCTGCCATGACCTGATAGATATTTTTGGCTAATACACCGCTTTCGGCAGCCAAACGATGAATGAGAACGTTAATGGCTGATACAATCTCATGGTGCATCCGTAAGAGACCGTCTTTGTTAGATACGGAATACTTAATCCGCGACATGACGTCATGACCGTAGTACACCAATGGATTAAGGGTTGATGAACTGTTTAACACTTCGCCAGTGTAAAGGTTAACCAATGACGCAACCAGAGTTGTCGTACCAATATCTAAAGCAATCCCATAGATTTCAGATTTAGTGTTACCTTCTTCAGTAGAAAAAAGTTTATCGTTAACATACACCTGTGTGGAATAAAGGCCGTTGCCATTGCAGACAACCTCTTTTTGTACCAGTTCACCCCCTCCCCTAACCCCTCCCACCAGGGGAGGGGAACACTCATGGTTCCCTTGTATTCCTCCCACTTGATGGGGGAGGTTTAGGTGGGGGTGACCAGTTACCTCTTTTCTTACAGAGGGATTAATCGTGCGCTTACTATCGCCTTCTGCAAAGAAACCTTCGATAATTTTCAGTGTCTTCTTTTCGTCGGATGGGATGACGACCTCCAGATCAGTTTCTACTATGGTCTTACAGGCAAGCACCGTATCGAGGGTTTTATTTGTCCGTATCTGTACCAAATCCTTTCTGCATCTTCCTGTGCCACCACAGGGGCCTTCGATGGCAATACCGAGCCTTCGCGCAGCCTCCAGAATGGTGATTCCTTTTGGCACCGATCCAGCAACTTTTGAGGGATAAAATGTAATTGTTATATTATTCATGCATAGACTTCCTTAATCATCTAGGGCTAAATTAAGCCGGGTTCTAAAAGACAAGAACTCAACGACTCTCCGTTTACACGGGGACAAGTTTTGTTTTTTTACCCATCCCTTCAATCCCCTCCCAGGAGGGGACTCCTCACATTCCCCTCTTGAGAGGGGTAGAGGGGTGTGTTTCCGCATTTTGAAGTGACAGGTTTCAAATCTGTTTCTACAGCGTTTCGTGGCTATCAGAAATTCTCAATTTTTTTGCTGCTTCCGTCATAGCCTTTATATGTTTAACGGGTGTTTCGGCGCTCAGGCCGCATGCGGGTGCAAGGATGTCTATACCGGCATCTAAAAGATTTTTTGAGGTCTTTTGGATGTTATTAACCGGCCCCTTCTGCAGGAGTATTGTACTTACGTTACCCATCAGCTTTTTCCCAGGGATCACATGCCTTACTTCTTTCATGTTTACTACTGAATCTACACTTATACATTCAGAAACAAGTTCATTGAGAGGTTTGTAAATAGAACTTACGTTCCCGCATATATGGACGATAACCGGTTTACCGAGCATATGCATACGGACTATCATCATGTTCAGATAGGGCTGTACAAACTCTTTGAATAGTTCGGGACCGAGAATTTCACCCGTTGCAGAAGGATCGGATATTACGATAAGGTCAGCGCCACTATTGATGAGCGCCTCGCCATACCTGATACTATTGTCCGTTAAAAATCTGAGCAGACCGTGGACATCTTCTGGTTCCCGTCTGAACGCCTTGAAAAGTATTGTTGCATCTATCAAAGAAGTAGCAAGGCTTAACGGGCCGACCAGGTTGCCCGGTACGGGGGCATCCGGCATTTTCCGGCTTAATATCCCGATACATTCAAGAATTGTGGGAAGGCGTCCGTCTTTGTAAGGATTTAGTTCTTTCAAATTCCTCCAATGCCCTACGGATTTGAGGGGATAATTCACTATGCTGGGAGTGGTAATCTCGTCACCGTCTTCCACTTCGCCGCCTAGCGCCTCTGCCTCTACGGTCATACAGAAAGGAATACCAAGGTTCTCAATTCCCGTCTCTTCGTGCATGGCAATCGAAAGCGTTGCCATTTTTTTCGCATCCCTGTGAACTGCCGGCCAGCGGCAATTTGTTCGTATCATTATCTCCCTGTTGGCCATAGTCATCATCCCGCCGGGGCAGATAACCGGTGTTCTGTCAATATTCTCCCCGCGGAGTGCTTTAAGGAGTCGGTCTTTTTCTGTCATAATAGCGCTAAAAGAAAAAAATTTGCTGATTATTCCCCTCTTGGGAGGGGTTAGGGGTGGGTCCCTTTCCCCATTTTCACGAGGACAAGGGTCGTGAAATCTCAATGAGTAACTCGAGAATTACCGGCTTACCCACCCCTTATATCCCCTCCCAAGAGGGGATTTGCTAATTTAATGTTCAGGAATTTCAAACCGCCTATGTAGTGGCAAGGCGCGCCTTGCCACTACTCGATTGAAAGTCGCCGAAGGCCTAATTAAAAGTAATTGGAAGCCGTGCGAATCTTCTGCCCGCCTCAAGAAAGGCTACCATATTTTCATGCGGTGTTTTTATGGGCACCTCGCACCCTGTGGCAACGATAAATCCCTTCGGATTGTCGGCAGCCTTTGTTACACACTCCTTCACCATATTGTTGATAATTTCCGGGTTCCCCTTGAGCATGACGTCTGCAGGACTTACATTTCCCATTAAACACACCTTCTCTCCTACTAATTCTTTGGCTTCCAGGAGGTCAATATTATCAATGCTCAGTATATCCGCCCCGCTTTCAGCCATGCATTGTATCACCCTCTTTGTCTTTCCGCAGATATGGAGCACACCCGGAAGATTATACGAGTGAATATGCGAGTAAACCTCTTTCAGATATGGCAGGACAAACTCCCGAAAGTGCCTCTCGCTTATCATAGAGCCTGTGGCAACAGGTTCAACGGTAACCGGCACACCGCCCGCCTTTACATAGGCGTCAATAAGGTTTTTAACTGATTGAGTGGTAACCTTCATCAGGGTATGTACAAGTTCAGGGTCGGTGTACAATTCCCTTATAAACTTCTCCGTCCCCCTTAAAGCCGCAGAGGTTGTAAAAGGCGCACCTATGACGGGCACAATAAAGACTTCGTCACCAATAGCATCCACGCACTGCTTTACCGCATCGAGGTATACAGGGAGTCTTCCGTCTTTTTCAGGGTTTACGGGTTTAAGCTTTTTGAGGTCTTCCCGTGTTTGAATGAAAGGAGTTTCCACCTGCGGCGCATCATCTTCTGGAAAATGCATCTTTGTGCCCATAGCCTCGGCAAGCGTTGAAGTAGTAGAAAAGATGTACACAATGTCATGCCGGTATTGTTTAAAACATGCGACATTGGCATTCCCCATGTTTTTACCGCTGGTACAAAAATCTCTGACGGTCATGTTCAAGCTCCTCGATGCAAAGTTGAGAATCAGGGGACTCACAAGAAGCCTGTCAACCTCCTCTCCCTGAAGGATTGCCTGCATCCGCTCTTTTGGCGTCATTTCGTCTGTATGAGTCATCGCACACCCCCATGATTTTTTCTCACACTTACAAATTCCGGGGTTTTAAATGTCAGGGGTAAATGAACGTCCTGAAACAGACTCTTTGCAACCTTGATTGCCACTGCCGCATTCTTTGCATACCCGTCTGCGCCAATATCTTTTGCAAATCCCGGTGATATCGGCCCGCCGCCCACCATGACCCTGGAGGCTATACCTGCCTTTTTCAGGTCTTCAATAATCACCTGCATACCGTCCATGGTTGTGGTCATGAGGGTAGAAAGGCAGACCAGATCGGCCTTCAACTCCCCAGCGGTATCAATAAACTTTGCATACGGTACGTTCCTGCCCAGGTCATGTATTTCGAACCCTGCGTTATCCAGCATGATTTTAACCAGATTTTTCCCAATATCATGGGTGTCGCCTTTAACGACGCCGATAACTGCCTTTTTCTTATTCCATGCATCTTCCTTTGGCAGGTAAGGCCTGAGCACCTCGATTCCTGCATACATGGCATCTGCACAAAGAAGTATTTCCGGAACGAAGTATTCCTCGTTTTCGAATAATTCGTTGACCTTATCCATGCCCTTTGCAAGGCCGTCCATTATTGCTTCATAAGGGTCAATTTTACACCTGATAACCTCCGCGGCAGCCTCATTGGCGCGAGTTATGTCCATATTGATTACGGCCTGAGCCAGCCTATTTAAAATATCCTGCTTGTCTGCTTGCATAGACGCCTCCTGGTTTTTAAGTTTCAAAAAAGTAACAGTTTAGTTCACCGCAAAAAATTCTGAGATCGCATGACAACCCCCTTCGTCCCCCTTAACAAAGGGGGATTTAGGGGGTTGTAATTATGAGTTCTCCATGGTCTGTGGCAAACTATTACGAGAAATAAAATTATCCAATTAACTATTGGAAGAAGGACGGCGTTTTTTCTCAGACAGAATGGGATTGAAAAGAATGGAGGTTAGTATATCTTATGACAGATGAGTCACAAGGCAAAAGGTAACCTTGCAACTTTAAGAAATGTACTAAAGACAGGTCGTGAAGAGTCCATACCTTACCCACCAAACCCGGAAATGGCGCCGCCACCTCAGTGACAGTGTTCACCCGTATTTGAGTATCATATTTTTCCTCCGGATCATGGGTTGGACTCCAAAAATGTTACGTTTTAACATCTATATGTGATTATGATTATGGTCGGTATGCGTATTGTGTGCGTTATTGATTTTGCACTCGCACCCAAACTGAATAACCGTATGGCCTATCTTAAATTTTTCACCGAGGATGCGATTGATTTCCTTGGAAAGCCTGGTAGTCTCACTGATCAGCATGTCCTTCGTGTCAATGTGGCCGCTCATGGAATACATACCGGAGGTAATCGTCCATATGTGAATGTCATGCGCATTGTCAATGCCTGGAATCCGTTTGAGGCTCTCAATAACTTCGTCAATATTGATTTCTTTCGGCGTCGCTTCCAGCAAGACGTCAACGGATTCCATCACCAATTTATAAGACCAGATCAGGATGAGTATACAGATCATGACGCTGATGATAGGGTCGACAATGAACCAGTTTGTATAATAAATGATACCTGCCCCGATTATGACACCCACGGAAGAAAGGGTATCGCCCAGCATGTGCAGAAAAGCTGCCCTGACATTCAGGCTGTGTCCATGTTCATGGCTATCCCCTTTCAGGATGTAGGCACATGCTACGTTGGCAACCAGCCCTACTACGGCCACAATAAACATCTTTCCGCTGGAGATGGTTTCAGGGTGCATAAAGCGTTGATAAGCCTCATAAAATATCCACACAGAGATCATAAAAAGGGTTATGCCATTAAACAAGGCCGCCAGTATTTCTAAGCGGTAGAAACCGTAGGTCTTTTTTTCAGTTGGCGGCTTTGAGGCAAAGAATAACGCAAACAGGCTTACCAGCAAGGCAAACAGATGGGTGAGCATGTGGCCGGCATCGCTGATCAGGGCAAGGCTGTTGGTGATGATTCCCCCTATAACCTCGACGACAAAAACACCGCCTGTTATAGCGCTCGTCAGGATTAGTCTTTTTCGTTCATGCGCCCTGTACTCATGTTTGTGGCCATGCTCGTCTTCGATGTGATAATAATCTATGCTGTGGATGTGTTCGATGGTTTCTCTCCGGTTTAATCAGGCTGCCTTTGGCAGCGCTTTAAGCTCCCCTCTATTGGCAGGACAGACATCCCGTCTGTCTGTCAGGCGAGGACGCCTGACACTACCTGTGAGGGCCAGTGGGTAAAGGCATTTTTACCCACCCCTAAATCCCCTCACAAG
>JACPHJ010000088.1 GCA_016188675.1 Planctomycetota bacterium | reverse complement strand
TATGATCGTCGTTGCCTTTATATACAGTATTACATCTAACCTGGGGAAGATGGCAATATTGCACTCAAGCCCGTTATTCTTTGCCGCTGTTTATTTCCCAATTCTCTCTGCAATCCTTTTTCCTGTTTTGATGTGGAAGAATCATGGTGAAGTTAAACAATTATTTTCTCAACTTACACTGTTTACCCTGATTGGGCTGGTTGTTGCCTTTGCGGTAATTACCCACCTTTTAGCGGTAAGTATTATTGAAGTGCCCTATGTCATTTCGGTAAAGCGTACGAGTCTCCTTTTTGGTATCATGTACGGCGCTGTCTGGTTTAAAGAAACAAACATCAGGGAACGATTAATCGGCGGAATCATCATGATTATTGGTGTAATTATTATTACCTTATTTTAAAAAATGAAAATTATCGAATGTGTCCCGAATTTCAGCGAAGGCAGGGATGCCCGGAAAATAGCCAGGATTACGGGTGAAATTGAGAAGGTAAAGGGCGTTACCTTGTTAAATGTAGAATCGGATGCAGACTACAATCGCACCGTTGTCACCTTTGCCGGCAAGCCCGAAGCGGTCAAGGATGCTGCCTTTTATGCCATCGAAATGGCTGCGGAGGTCATTGATATGTCACATCACAAAGGCGCACATCCACGTATTGGCGCTACCGACGTCTGCCCGTTTGTGCCTGTATCAAACGTAACAATGTACGAGTGTGTTCAGATTGCGCGTACTTTGGGTAAAGAGGTTGGAGAGTGGCTTGGTATCCCTGTTTATCTGTATGGAGAAGCAGCGATGATTTCAGTGCGACGCTTACTGCCCGATATTAGAAAAGGGGAATATGAAAGCCTGCCAGAAAGATTGAAAGACGAAAAGTGGTGGCCAGACTACGGTCCGGCAGAGTTTAATGAAAACGTAAAAAGGACGGGGGCAACGGTGATTGGTGCGCGGGAATTTTTGGTTGCCTACAATGTAAATCTGGATACACAGGACATCCAGATAGCCAACAAGATTTCAGGGATTGTAAGGACTTCTGGAATTGTAAAAATAAATGAGAAAGGCGAAAAGGTACGTGTTCCCGGTTTGTTAAAATTAGTGCAGGCTATGGGTGTACATCTGAAGGAGCATAATATAACACAGGTCTCCATGAACCTATTGAACTATAAGGTCACCCCACCGCATGTAGCTTTTGAGGATGTGAAAAAGCAGGCCGGAAAGCTTGGCGTACGTGTTACGGGAAGCGAGGTAGTAGGTCTTATTCCCAAAGAGGCATTGCTTGCCGCCGGTCGTTTTTATTCAAAAGAGCCGTCAGAAGAGAAACTTATTGCTGCGGCTATGGAGGGATTGGGTCTGAGTCAGTTAAACAAATTTATACCGGAGAAGAAGGTGATTGAGTATATGCTTGAACTTAGGTGACTACGATAATTAGCTGACATAATTGGGTAATTGGAAAAAGTGGATAAATATACAAAGCAGTATTGCCTCAAAAAAGATCATAATATCAAATCATTATGAAAATTTGCTATAAGACAAATTGGATAAAGGAAAATATCAGGGTTCTTATTGGAATTTCGTCGTTAATATTTCCAGCGGTTGCAACTACTTTTGATTTTTACTTGCAAGAAAAGGTAACTGTAAGCCGTTCCTATGGGGATGCTCTTGTCCCCACACCCAATATCGAATGGGGAAGTCTAGAAATAACATCTCATGTTCGACTTGATGAATTGAGGCTTTCTGCAAGAGATTCGTATAATCCCGTGGTTGTTGATATGAGCATAAATGGGAAGCAACAAGGATTTATTCTTGCAATTCCAGAAGGAGCAACATCAGGTAAACTTGCAGGGCTGGCAAAGGATCTTAAACCTGGAGATGTAATATCATTTAAATTTACAAATGCTATTGAGCCTGGAGGTTTCGGTTATGTTGTAGATATAACGTGGCATTCGAAAGATATAAATATTTGGATTCTTATTGGTATTTTATTCTCAACGCCTTATGGTCTTTATGAATTATTACGGCGTATATATAAAAGGCGGGGAAAAATTTAAATTCAAAGAATACGGTATTTGCTGGTAAATATTACCTTTTAGAACTTGAAGATAAAATCGATAGAAATGTGATAGAACCCTTAACCAGTAATGTAGACTGTGTTATTTACCTACGGCAGAATATTTGTATTGATCCTCAGTTTTGCTTTTTTGGCTGATTCTTTGATTAGTTTTAAAACTTCTCCTTTGTATAATATGGAAGTATTCCCAACATTTTTCTTTTTATTCTTCCAAAAACCACCGGTCCTGATTTTCCTCAAAGAGAAGCCGAAAGGTAATTCCTTCATCTGTTTTTATGGTGTACCTTTTTCTTCGTACTTTACCCGGAACTTCTTCATAAACTTGGTTTGTTATTTCTTTGATTGTATGCGTTTTCCCTTTGAAGACAAAGCTGATCGGCCTCTCATCCGCCTTGTATCCTGAATATGTACTTACCTGAATCTCACGTAATTTCATTAGCTTCCAGTTAAGTATTCCATGAATTTACTTATAATCCTGTAACCAGACTAACTTATTTCTTATATTTTAAAATCGCACTCTCTCAAGGATAGTTCTGCATCTATTTTTTCCCTGTTTTCGTAATAATAAGAAAGGGCATCGTAGACCTGCGGAAGAGTAAGATGTGAAAACTCTTTTACGAATTCTTCAGGTGTCATGCCCTGCCTGAGAATATAAAAAACAACGGATCGTACAGGGAATTTAGTGCCGGCAATTACGGGGCTTCCGCCACAATGCGTTTTGAGCGAAACAATATAGGGATGTTTAGTCTTCAATTTTTGGGTTAACGACGTATCTGAACACACCATGAAAATAAACAGGCCGCTCCTACGGAGCTTTCTTTGCGTCCGAATCTTAATTCTAAAATATACATGTCGCTTTATTTATGCAAAGATATATAGTGGTTCGATACGAAATTTACAATATGTTTCTTATCTCTTCATTCATCTTAATTACAGCCTCCCTAGTAGCGTCTTTCCAGCCAGTCACGCCGTATTTTTCCTTCCAGGGTGACGTATTGTAGGCATAGAGGATGGAGCGTGATGCATTGATAATGGCGCCAAGACCGTCAGGATTAAAGCAGTATTTGATGTCCTTTGCCGTGGCGCCCTGTGCGCCGTAACCGGGTACGAGAAAGTAAGCCGAAGGCATGATTTCCCTTAAAAGTTCTATTTCGTGTGAATAGGTAGCCCCAACAACGGCTCCAACGGCGCTGTATCCCTCCTTACCAATTAAATCCCTTCCCCATTCGTGGGTTTTTTGAGCGATGATTTCATGAAGCTTTCTTCCCCCGCACATGAGGTCTTGAAACTCGCCGGAGAGGGGGTTTGAGGTCTTTACCAGGACAAATATACCCTTGTTATGCTTTTTGGCTGTCTGTATAAAGGGAAGCAGACTATCCGTACCTAAGTATGGGTTGACGGTTATGGCATCTGTTGCGAATGCGGTTTCTATAATATCGTCTATGCGGACTTCTCCAATATGCGCCTCGGCGTATGCCTCAGCCGTACTGGGCACGTCGCCTCGTTTAACGTCACCGATCACGATCAACCCCTTATGTTTGGCGTATTTGATGGTTTCTGCATACGCCCAGACGCCCCACCACCCGTACAGTTCATAAAAGGCAATTTGAGGTTTGACGATACCTACGTGTGGTGTAATGAGGTCGATGACCTGCAGGTTAAATTCCAGAATGACACGCGCTGCGTATTCAAGGCTGGGTTTGTGTGATATTATGGGTTTTTGCTTAACGGTATCCGGGATGAGCTTGAAATAGGGGTCTAGTCCTACGACTACACAGCTATTTTTACTGCGAATGGTGGCAATAAGCCGGTCTGCAAAATTTTCCATAACTACAGCGCCAGGAAATTTTTCAGGAGTTTGGGGCCTTCTTCGGTTAAGAAAGATTCCGGGTGGAACTGGACTCCCTCCAAAAGATATTCCTTATGTCTGATACCCATGATTTCATCATCGTCTGCCCTGGCGGTGACCTCGAGACAATCGGGTAGTGTATCTTCTTTGACGATAAGGGAATGATACCGTGTTGCCTCAAAGGGGTTGGAAAGGCCTTTGTAAATGGTTTTGCCGTCATGTTTTATCATGGACGTCTTGCCGTGCATAAGTCTCCGTGCCCGAACTACATCAGCGCCGCAGGTATGTGCAATACACTGGTGGCCAAGACAAACCCCAAGGATTGGTATTTTGCCGGAGAAGTTTTTTATAATATCGTTCGAAATGCCCGCTTCTTTGGGTGTGCATGGCCCAGGCGATATGATGATATGGTCTGGCATTTTTTCCTCAATTTCTTCAATGCTGACCTTGTCATTCCTATAAACTTCCATCCTTTCACCAAATGCACCGATTTGTTGAACGAGGTTGTAGGTGAAAGAGTCGTAATTGTCGATAATGATTAACATGTTTTAAATACTAACAAAATAAATTTTGAATATCAAAGAGATTTTAAGTGGCAATTAAACAAGTCCTTGCATCCACTTACATTGAATAC
Source organism: Planctomycetota bacterium (assembly GCA_016188675.1). Lineage (GTDB taxonomy): Bacteria > Planctomycetota > Brocadiia > Brocadiales > Brocadiaceae > Wunengus. The sequence goes on along the minus strand of JACPHJ010000088.1, from coordinate 72 downwards.
ACTTACTGTAAAAATAACTTGACAATGTTGGTTTTTCTGTTAAAATTTTCCATAATATATTGATAATAAAGC
>JACPHJ010000087.1 GCA_016188675.1 Planctomycetota bacterium | reverse complement strand
TCCCTTTTCTGGCGCATTAGTTAAGACTGCATAGTTAGACTTGTGCAGATTTGCCTGACATTTAAAATCATTAAAGTGATATTTATTAATTCTATACATGATAAATTTAAATATCGTAATCATGTTTGATAAATTTTCGAGATTATAACGGAATATATAGATAAAACAAGGATTTTCAATTATTTGAAAAGAAGAAACGGAGTAATAGATGGATTTCTTCATTATGGCGTAAATCAACCAATATATTTTTCGGGATTTATCATTTGATAAATATTTTATAAATACTTTTCACTATTCATTTTATGTAGAAAACATACAAATCAAATACTGAGAAATTATAAAGAATGCCAATATTTAGAATATATAATGAGATTGCATAATTATTCATGTTAAAAATAAGTTGTATCTCTCGAAATTAAAAGAATTATAAATTTAAAGAATGTGTTAAAACTCCTCACTGGCTGTTTGTAAGTTGATAATGGAATAGATATTGCTACTTTTAGCTAAGTTTAGATAAAAATAGCACTTGTTTTGATATAATTTATTTATTTTTTTGTGAATACTTACTTTTTGAAAGGAGGGGTGAAAAATATAAATAAAACTTAATTAATTATTGTAATTAATTTGTATAAAAGGTAGCATTTATTGGAAGGAGAGGGACGATAATATGAAAGACGTTTCTGATAAAATAAAGACAAGTTTGTGGTTATTATTAATAACAATAGGGGTATTAATATTAACTTTGGGAAATGTTGAAGCGTCGGATCCGACTGGTATTGCAACATATGGTGAGTCAGATTCCGTTGCAGGATTAAAATATGCCGTTAATTTTAGCTGGACGCTCCTGGGTGCTTTCCTGGTGTTTATTATGCAAGCAGGTTTTGCATTATTAGGCGGATTCTTAAGGCAAAAAAACATGCTGAGTTATATGTCTCATTGTTTTATAGATGCCACGTTTGGCGCTATGGTTTTTTACTTTATCGGGTTTGGTCTGATGTTTGGCGGTTCAAAGTTAGCGCCCGGACTTGAAAATGGTAGTTCTATCTTTGGGGGTGATGGTTTTATGCTCCTGGGCAAGGCTTATGACGTTCAGACGATTATGCTCTGGCTCTTCCAGATGGTATTCGCCACAAAGACAGTTTCGATTATTGCAGGCGCTGTAGCAGAAAGGCTGAAATTTGGCGCATATCTTACGTACAGCTTTTTTGTGTGCGGTATAATTTATCCGATTTATGGGCACTGGGTGTGGGGCGGAGGCTGGTTAAGTACGCTTCCCTTTGGCGCTGGAGTAAAAGACTTTGCTGGCTGCGCTTGCGTCCATACAGTTGGAGGTATTCTTGCGTTGACCGGCGCATGGGTGCTGGGACCGAGAAAGGGGAAATACAATCCAGACGGTACGGCAAACCCAATCCCTGGTCATAATATGGTGTTTGTCGTGATAGGCACCATTCTCCTCGCATTCGGTTGGTTTGGTTTTAATGCAGGAAGTACCCTTGCGGGTACGGATTTACGCATATCCATAATTGCATCCAATACCTTTATCGCCGCCGCCGCTGGCGCTTCGATAATGTTATTTTATACTTGGGCAACAACAGGATACATAGACGTGGCCTTCATATGTAACGGTGCGCTGGCAGGATTGGTAGCCATTACAGCTCCTTGTGCCTATGTAGCGCCATGGGCGGCAGTGGTGATTGGCGTGCTTGCGGGTCTCGCAATGAGAGGAACCGTATGGCTTGTCGAGGTAAAGATGAAGATTGACGACCCGCTTGGAGCGGTGGCTGTTCATGCGGCTAACGGTATCTGGGGTATGCTTGCCGTGGGTCTCTTTGCGGATGGTACCTATGGTGGTGTAAACGGTTTAATTACCGGTTCTGGCTGGCAATTGTTGGCTCAATTCATCGGAACGGTAGTTGCTATGGCATGGGCATTTGCCTGGGGTTTTGGTTTGTTCGCTACAATAAAATATCATATAAATCTCAGGGTCTCGGATCTTGTAGAAGCTGAGGGGTTGGATACCCATATTCACGGCTCTCCTTGTTATCCGGTTGAGTCGGGTCTTGTTACGCTTGCGGGTATACCGGTTGAGGAGGTCAGGAGAGAAGAAGAGGTACAGATATCTTTACTTGAACGTGCAATGAGTAAGGATGCGACTCGAGAGAAGATTTATTCGGACAAACTCGGGCGATGGGTATACGCATTAGTAAAGCCGGAAAAAACAACAAAAAAATAGTTCATTAATCGAATATAAT
>JACPHJ010000083.1 GCA_016188675.1 Planctomycetota bacterium | reverse complement strand
TACTCAAAATAGAACATCTCATTGGGAAAATACCGGCATGGCGAAACCAGTTCCGTCATACTTATCGAAGGGTATAACTGGCATAGCCGTTGTTCTCTGACCACGCCCACAGGACGTGGTTTTCTACATTATTAATAAATTGTCGCTGTCCTCATTGTTACATTTTTATTATTATAGCGGAGGGGAGGATGAAGAGAATGAATAATAACGCCTTAGCCGTTTTTGAGAACTATAAAATCCGCCGTCATTACGACGAACAGACTGAAACATGGTATTTCTCGGTAGTGGATATTATAGCGGTTCTCATTCAACAGCCGGATTATCAGACGGCAAGAAACTACTGGAAAGTCCTGAAGAATCGTTTAAACAAGGAAGGCAGTGAAGCGGTTACAAAATGTAACCGGTTGAAGATGGTTGCAGAAGACGGCAAAATGCGCCTTACTGATGCTGCCGATACCGAAACACTGTTCCGTCTGATTCAGTCTGTTCCCAGCCCCAAGGCCGAACCGATAAAACTCTGGCTGGCAAAGGTGGGATACGAACGCCTTCAGGATATGAACGACCCTGCCCGTTCTCTTGACCGTGCCCGTGAATACTGGCAGCAGCACGGCAGAAGCGAAAAATGGATTCAGCAAAGAATGATGGGGCAGGAAACCCGGAATAAGCTCACCGATTACTGGAAAGGGCATGAAATAACCAAAGAAGATGAATATGCTATTCTCACCAACATCATCCATCAGGAATGGAGCGGTGTTTCTGTTAAGAAGCATAAAGATATCAAAGGGCTTAAAACGCAGAATCTGCGTGATCACATGAGCGAAGCAGAGCTTATTTTTACAGCCCTTGCAGAATTATCCACTCGGCAAATTGCAGAAAGTGTCAATGCTACTGGTATGCCAGAAAATAAAGATGCCGGGATAAAAGGCGGTAAAATAGCGAAAAAAGCCCGACTGGAACTGGAATCAAAAACAGGAAAAAGCGTAATAACATCCGACAACTATCTTCCCCCGGTGAAGAAACCAAAGCAGTTAAAACAAAAAAAGGACAGCAGCGAGGACAGAGAATGATTGCTGCCACTTGCGGAAATACAGAATTGCTAAAACTGCCTAAAACCGCCTTTCTCTGCAGCCGAAATATACCGGCATCCGCAGTATTGAAGTGCTACGACTGGGCGATAGCACAGCGGGAAAAAGGAACCTGCGTCATCAGCGGTTTTCATTCAAATATTGAAAAAGATGTGTTCCATTATCTGCTTTCAGGCACACAGCCGGTAATCATAGCATTGGCGCGGGGAATGAAAGATAAAACCGAACCAGAAATTAAAACGGCTATTGACGCAGGCAGATTGTTACTGGTAACACCTTTTGATAAGAAGATAAAACGAGTAACCGAAGAAACGGCTGAAACGAGAAACCGATTGATGGTTGAACTGGCAGAGGAAATCGCCATAGGGTATGCCAGTAAAGGCGGGATGCTGGAAAAACTGATAAATGAAATTCAAGGTAAAAGAGTTTACAGGATTATTGAACAATGAAGAAATGGTTTTCATCATCCTTTGCGACTAAAGGTCATACAAGTTTCATTAAAAAGGAAAAGAATTGAAATGAAAAAAATATTCGTAGTATCTCTTGTGTTACAATTGTTATGTATATTTCCAACAGCCGGCCATGCAGATTCACCGATTACGGCTACTGATTTTTATGAGGCGTATATGGACGTTAAAATGGTACAAAGGGCACATCTGGAAGGCGTGATGGGTCTGGAAATTGCAGAGTTTCTAACATCACAGGAAAACCCGATAGATGTTAAGGCGGCGGTGATCAATGCCCTTTCATGGAGATTCGAGGGGAAAAACAATGCGGAATTGTATGCTTACTACCTGGCGTTATTATACCACTTGTCAATTACAGAACTGGATACGGCTTTCTTAAGCGCAGATGAGATATTTTGTCTGGGTTATTTGACTGTAATGGATGACTATTTTCATCCTGAGTATGCTATCCAGTTGCTTGAAGAATCGCATGAGAAAAATAAAGACAGTTTTACCGTTTCGATTATTTTAGCCCTTGCAAAGGCACAAAGGGCCTTTGATTCAGACTGGTGTGAGATATGGAAGCTTACAGAAGAGGTATTACAGAATAACGAACTCGAACAGGATTTACGTCCTGAGGCAATGAAAAGGATCGTAGACTATATGATTTTGTACAAAGAGTATTGCAGATGATTTATGGGCAAATGAGAGTTATAAGGTTTAAGTTTTACGTTTAAAGGAAATAGTTGATGTCATTCAATGCGTTTATCACCCGTCAAATTCCCGAAGAAGGAATTAATATACTAAAGAAGTTTTGTCAAACGGTGGAGATAAATCCGTATGACAGGCCATTGACTTATGATGAGCTTTTGGGGAAGGTAAAAGGCAGGGATGCGATACTTACGATGCTTTCAGACAGGATTGATGAGCGCCTGATAAGTGAGTCAAATGGTTTAAAGGTCATTGCTAATTATGCCGTGGGGTATGACAATGTCGATATCAAGGCCGCAACCGCCAAAGGTATTGTGGTAACGAATACGCCCGGCGTGTTGACAGACAGTACGGCTGATATGGCATGGGCGCTGCTTTTTGCGATAACACGGCGAATTGTTGAAGGAGACAGACTTACCCGTGCCGGCAAGTTTGTGGGCTGGGCACCCATGCTTCTGCTGGGCGGCGATCTTGTGGGGAAAACCCTGGGTATTGTTGGGGCTGGTAGGATCGGAACAGTTATGGCCATGAGATCGAGAGGTTGGTGTATGAATGTCCTTTATACCACACATACTAACAGAAACGCCGTGCTGGAGGAGATGCTTGGTGCTAAACGAGTGGGTTTAGAGACGCTACTGAGAGAATCAGATTTTATCTCCATCCATACGCCTCTCACTAAGAAAACCCGACACTTGATCGGGGCAAAGGAACTTTCCGTGATGAAGAGAACAGCTTATCTTATCAATACGGCACGTGGTGCGGTAATTGACGAGGCGGCACTGGTGGAAGCACTAAGAAACAAGCAGATTGCAGGGGCAGGATTGGATGTCTATGAGGAAGAACCAAAATTAAAGCCGGGTCTAACGGAACTGGACAATGTTGTGCTTGCGCCACACCTTGGTAGCGCCACGATAGAAACACGAACCAAAATGGCTATAATGGCCTCAGAGAATATTGTTGCCGTGTTAAACGGGCAAAGGCCAAAAAATTGTGTTAATCCCTAAGTGTATAAACTATGATTAAAATACGTAAGGCAAAAGAGACGGATTTTGACGCTGTGTGGGAGATTTTCCATCAGGTAGTGAAAAGGGGAGATACCTTTGCATTCGATCCAGAATCAACCAAAGAGGATTGCAGAACCTTATGGATGTCGCCCTCTGTTCATACGTATGTTGCTGAATTGAATAATAAAATTCTGGGTACGTATATTCTGAGGAAGAACCAGCCCGGACTGGGCGGTCATGTTGCTAATGCGGCTTATATGGTGCATCCTGAGGCGCATGGGCAGGGAATAGGTAAGACCGTGGGAAGTCATTCCATTAAACAGGCTAAAAAGCTGGGCTTTTCAGCGATACAGTTTAATTTTGTCGTTAGTACGAATATCGTTGCGATACAGTTGTGGTTGAAACTTGGATTCAAGATTGTCGGTACCGTTCCAAAGGCATTTCATCACCAGAAACTTGGCTTGGTTGACGTCTATATCATGCACAGGTTTGTGTAAAGCTTAATAGTTTAATGAGCCTTCTCTTTTCTGGTTCTGGGGGGGCACCATATTTAATTATATTTCTTCCTTACCTGAATAATCTGAAAATTAAGTATGGTGTCCCAAAAATTCCGCTAAAAATAATCATTTCTCTGCGCGAATTGTGAAAGTCGGGTTAGGCCCGCCGTGTTTCTTAACAAAGCATAGAGGAAACAACTTATTCGTTCACCTCTCCTTGTTCCCGGCGTATCTCTGAAATAAGTTCTTGACCAAATCCTTCTCGGCTGGATTAAACCCGAACAAAACCTTATCTGTCGCCGACGGCAGAAATAAAGGTTCACCAGAAAAAGTCCTTGCGTCAGGATTTGCTTTGCGGAGGTTATGCACTATGGTGATTTCGCAACCTTGCATAGTATCAACGTACTGCCAACTTAATAATGCATCCCACGGTATCCTCCCGCCCATATACAAGTATTTGTAGTTAGCCCGACTTTCGCAATTCGCGCTGAAAAGTGATTATTTTTAGGTATAAATTGCCGTGAGACCCTTGATTTTACAGGAGTGCATTTTGAAAAATGGCATGTAGTGCCGACCTACCCTATTGACGCTACCGAAGGAACCAGAGAAAATGAGTTCATGTTTTTACGGGAGAAATCACGGACGAAGGATGGGAAAACGCACCGTTACTGGAGTGTAGTAGAGAACCGTCGGGTCAGCGTTGGAGGCGTGGTACAGAGGCAGGTTCTTTACTTGGGGGAACTCAAT
>JACPHJ010000086.1 GCA_016188675.1 Planctomycetota bacterium | reverse complement strand
GGAAGGAGTTATGAAGCAGTAAACCGTTTAATTCAAGGCGATACGAACATTTTCATTTGTAACGAATGTGTAGAGGCATGCCATGCACTTCTCAAAAAGGATCAAAAACAAGTTCTGAATAAACCCATAGGAAAAATACCTACTCCTTCACAGATTAAGGATCGATTAGATGAATATATCATAGGCCAGGAGAAAGCAAAAAAGACGCTCGCCGTTGCAGTTTACAATCACTATAAGCGTTTGATTGCCAGTTCCAGTAAGGATGGAGTTGAAATAGAAAAAAGTAATATATTGCTTATAGGGCCTACCGGTTCCGGGAAGACCCTCCTGGCGCGCACCCTCGCTAAAATAATTGATGTTCCATTTGCAATCGCAGACGCAACGACACTCACTGAGGCCGGGTATGTGGGCGAAGACGTGGAAAATGTATTATTGGCGTTGTTAAGAAATGCGGATTTCAATCTTCAGAGGGCTCAGCAAGGAATTATCTATATTGACGAGATTGATAAAATTGCCAGAAAGAGCCCAAATCCATCCATCACGAGGGATGTTTCCGGCGAAGGGGTGCAGCAGGCATTGCTGAAAATGCTGGAAGGCACAGTGGCAAATGTACCTCCGCAGGGCGGAAGAAAACATCCGGAGCAACAATATATTCAAATGGACACGAAAGACATCCTCTTTATATGCGGCGGTACTTTTACGGGGATAGAGGATATTATCAGGAGGAGAATCGGGAAGGTAAATATAGGGTTTGATGCAAAAAAGGTTGATAAAGGCGAAGAGTCCTTTGCTGACATTCTGAGCAAAGTGGAAGTAGAAGATATTATTGACTACGGAATGATTGTAGAGTTTATAGGACGGCTGCCCATTCATGCCCCTTTGATGCCTCTAACTCAGGACGACCTAATCAAGGTCATGACAGAACCCAGGAATGCCCTGGTCAAGCAATACCAAAAATTCTTCGAAATGGAAGAAGCCAAGCTGGAATTTTCCCATGAAGCATTAGTAGAAATCAGCAAAAAGGCATTTGAGAAGAAGACCGGCGCCAGGGCGTTAAGGTCGATATTCGAAAATTTTATGCTTGATGCCATGTATCATTTGCCTTCCAATAAAGGAGAATCCTCCTTTATGGTTTCGCCCGCAGTGGTGCGTGGCGAAGTGCCATTGTTGGCGCAAAAATACAGAAAGACTGCGTAGTAATTTTTTAAAAGTATTTTCTTCGCGTCTCTGCGGTGCGCGGAACTGTTACTCCCCTTAGTCTATTTTCCTAATAGCATCAGCCTCTTTAGTTCTGCCGCAGCGTCCTCTTTCCTGTCTAATTTATTGTATAGCAGCGCAAGATTACTGTGGATAATGGGATTGAAAGGATTGATGTGGTTGGCTTGCGACAGAATCTCTATGGCTGCATCATACTCGCCTTTCCGCTGGTAGAGTTCGCCGAGTGAAATGTAGGTGGTGGTGTATTCCGGATAATATTCCAGGGCGACCTTCAGGATTTCTTCCGCCCTGGCATATTGAGTGTCCATGATGTAGGTTGTTGCCAGTTTGTTCTGAATTTGCGGGGAGATATTTCCGGCCTTCCTGAATGCCTTTTCGTATTCAACAATTGCCGCACCGTGTAATCCCTCGTGACGCAGGAGGTCACCCAGGACGGCGTATTTCCTGGCATCTTTTACCTCGATTTCCGCGACGCTTTCCACATCATCTACTATTGCAGAGGACTCTTTAAGCTTTGTGGGAAGTATTTGGATGCCGTGAATCTTCCGGAATTTTTTCTGTTTCAATTCCTGCAACCAATTCTTTTCAAATTCAGGGAAAGAAGCTCCTATTGCTGATGATACCGCATCCTCCGTTGATTTCCCGTTTTTGATACCCTCCAGAATAGATACAAGCAAAGGATAACCACCGCGGTTGAATATATAATCGATTACGGTAAAAACTTCGGCAAAGGCAAGCGCTGTATCTTCTCTCTTTTTTAACTTTGCCAGCGAAGGGTGCATTTGTTCGAACGTGATAAAATAATCCTTTTCAACAGCCTCGGCCACCAGACTTTCTAAAGAAACAGGCAGTTTAGGAGTTATATTTTCCAGCCAGCGCTTTTCTTCGTACTTTGCAATTCCTTCATGAAGCCAGATGGGCACACGGTTGTATGTCTTTTTCATGATTACGTAGTGAACGTACTCGTGGGTAAGCGTATCAAGCCACTGGTATCCCCTGGGCTGGAGGCGCGGACTTGTGATAATTACGCGATTGAATAAACATATTGCCACGGTACCGGAGGTTTCTATCTCTTCTTTGGTGAGCGTCGAGATTGTACAAAAGCTTTCTGCGTCAGGAAATACTTCAACAAGGATGGGCTCTTTGGGAAAATAATTGAGATCGTTTCCGATTGCAGTATAAGCCTTTTCAAGGGTATCTGAGGCATAATCTGCCAGGATAGCGTCCTTCTCCTCTAAGTATCGAAACAAAAAATGTTCGGTTTTAATCTCTTTGAACTTGTTCGTAGTTTGATAAATCTTATCTACAAAGTCGTAAAATTCCAGGGCGTTTTGTGCGATGCCCGGCTCTTTTTGCGCCTCTTTGAGGAAAGACAAAGACTCCTTGTAATTTCCTTCGTAGAAGCGCAGTTCGCCTATAAAAAAACACACATAAGGGTTTTCTGGGGCAGTAGAAAGGAGTTTGCTGGCAATCGCCGAAGCCTCGTCGACTTGCCACGTCTTCAGGCACTCCTCTCCGTAAGCTATTTCACCAATAACGTCAAAGAATTTTTCTTCATGTTGTGCGTGCACCTCACCAGTAAACAATGTGAGTATTGGTAAGAGAAATACGAGTGTAATAGAGATTCTTTTCATACTTTACCAGTATATAAATGCCTCCATGTGTAAATATTTATCGGTTAAAAGAGGGATGTTGAGTAGTTGCGATTTCATTAAAGAGAGAGCGTTGATATGCTTCCTCTTGCACTTTTCCATATTTTGCAAAAAAGGCATCCCACTTTTCTCGAGTCATATGTTGCAAAATATCATCCGGCAGATAAGCTAGAAGTTTGCGACCTTTTTCAAGTCCAAGATGTTCAGCTATTTTGAAAAGATGTATACGCATTAGTATATCTTTAGTATATGGCCGTTTAGCATCAATGAAGGCGATTGAGCTAAGTACGTCTTTGGTATATGAGCTATTAAGAATTCCCAAGACGATTAATGCATCTGATATGTCATCAAAGCCCAGAAAATAACAGGTGTCATCCAGCATCATTGGCTTATTGTTAAAAGGTAAAATTAGTGAGAAAACTGGTTTTTTGTATAATCCAGAAATTGCTATCTTGTATGGTTTAAATGAATATTCTCCAATCCCAAAAATCGCAAATAACGGTTTTCCTTTATAAATACTTGACTTTCTCTCTGAGAAAAAACAGCTATTTGCCGCGAGATATCTATAAATATTTGGATATTCGTCTGCAAGATAACTTGTATCTTCTCCTACTCTCTTCTGAGTTAATATAATATATTTTCTGGGCATTGAGATTAAAGGCGATTGAATGTCTGAACTTTTCACTAAGCCGAAAATTAAATCGTCTTCTAATGTAAGTTCTTCATTGAAACCATTGATATATTTACCGCTCATTATCTCCAGCTCAAGTATCTTAGAACAATCGTGTTTTACTCCTTGCCGCCAAATGAAAGGACAGTGTCCGTCAAAGGCATTACTTCCCTGATAAAGAGCAACATCGGATACAAATTTACGGTCAACCCAACCAAATTCACTTTCAACTAAATCCGGTGAGCCAAGAGAGGATATTTTACATATATATTTATGAGAACTTCTTCCTAATCTGCATTTGAACAGAGAGGCTTCCACGGATGCGTTGAAATATGCCTTAGCATCAAATTTTAAAGCAGTCATATCAGAAATGTCATAATTCGTTTTCGGGAGGTCATATGTCAAATTCTTAATGACGGAATTTTTTGCCAACATTGCAATGTATCCGGAGTGTTTCGCAAATGATTTGAGCATCATTAAGATGATATATTCCCCAATATCAAAATTTCCTTTCCCAGTGATAGCATCGAGTCCATTGTAAGACTTGAAATTGCTTTTTGCTGGCAGGTTGCTTGAGTTCAAAACACTCAACTCCGAATTAGTAACCCAAGGTGGATTGCCGAGAACAAGCACATTTTCTTTGGTTGCAGCTTTTTCAAATAGTCTAAAATTAAACTTAAAAACATCTTCGCAGTATAGAAAAATCAAGGGTTTGTTTAAATATGGATTTTCAATAAACAATTCGAGTATTGCGAATTTTGTAAACCAAAAATAAGATTCATAGATTTCAACCCCATAAACCTGTTTCAGTTTTGGAAATATTTTGAGCGCTGATAAAATAAATGAACCTTTGCCGAAGGTAGGTTCAACAACGATTTCAGGAGTAAAGCCTTCCTTCAAAAGAATACTGCATACTAAGTCGCTTAGTATACTTGGTGTTTGAAAGTCGCCATACTCTCTCCTTTCTATGGTTTCAGAAACTATGTGTCTGGGTTCAAGAAATTCCAAGAAATCTATAAAATCGTGCTTATTACCGAAAAAGTCACTGATTCCACAAATTTTAACAAGAGAATCATTTGCTTCATGGAAAGTTTTAAATCGACGAAAATAGTTTCTTAAGAAGTCAAGAGTTGAAAGCTTTAAATTCAGTAAGGCTTTTTTCATATCTTGTTCACTATACGGATTATTCCTTCAACGCTTTCAGTAAGTTTAACTATGCGCCCATACTGCAATCGCCACTGTAAAGCATTAGAAATTGTTAGATAACCCTGTCCAGGCTTATTACGTAATATTTCTTCGGCTAAATCGCGCATTGTTATTTCATCAGATGGAAGATTTCTATCCGTAAGATAAGCGATTATATCTTCGGAATTAGCATTGTTTTCAAGCATCTGACGGATTGTTTTTGTTATTTGGAAGTCAGCAGTTCTGTGCTCATGAATAAACGAACAGCTTACAAAGTTGAGGCGAGCAACCTTTTTAGATGGGTCATCGGTCTTCTCGTATACAAGGAGTAACAAGTTATAACCAAGCCCGTAGATTTTTTGTCTTGCATTTTTGAATGGACATGATGATTGAGGCTGCTCGATTGAGGTTACTTTGATATCGGTACTGATATCATCGGAAGGCATATCAATCCCATTTGCTGAGGAACCGATAAAGACATCATAATTTTTCTCAAGATAGTTCGTAAACTTATGTTCTATGAATGTGCCAACAGCCTTGCCATCCGTTACTCCAAACAACTCTTTGTTACCAAAGTTGGATTCTCTTTCACAAAAAGCCTTTGCTTCTTTAATTAATGTTTCAATAGTCAGTTTTGGCTTCATTTACTTTTCCTGAAGTTAGAGATGTTTTGTATGAATATTATATTTATTGCAGCATTGTCTTTGCACCTAATCCACAAGTCTTTGATAGTAGTCTTTGTTTAAATCTTTGTATTTTTCTGGCAGGCCTTCTTTTAAGGCATTGAGAATGTCTTCCCGAAATTCCTTGGGGACTTTGTATGCCTCTTCCGAAGGTATTTCGACTTTTTCCGTGGAAGCGCCAAACTGTCCTTCGTCCATCCTACCGTGGAAAGGTCTGGGCATGGGCATTGGAATTCCGGTTCCCATCATCCCCTTTGCAATACGCTCTTTTGCCATCTCCATGCCCTTCTTTGCCTCGGCGAGGCGGTACAGTGATTCCCTTTCATCGATTACGGCGCCTTGTACATCGGGTTTGTCTAGTTTTTCCTTTGCTTCACTCATAGATTTTGCAGCCAGGTCAAGCTGTCTATCGGCGTTTTCATCCATAAATGGATTTTGATCAGAAAGTTTATCCGCCGTTTCAGTAATCTCCTCTGTTTCTTCCTGCAGTTCTTTTTGTTTTTCGGCGTATTTTTGCAAAGTTTCCTTGTCTTCTTCCGTCAAACCGGCAGTCTGCTGTTCTTCGAGAAACTGCATTATAGACTCAAAGTCCTTAATAATTTGTTGATTTAGATTCGCGGCATCCTCGACCTTTTCAGTTATCTCAAGGTCTTTTTTAGGCACACCCTCTTTCCTGGCAACTTTTTTTTGTTCCAGGGTATTTTGCATGCGGCTATTCCACTGGTTCAGGTTTTGTGACATTTCTTTCGCCAGGTTTAACGACTCCTTTGCATCCCATCCCTTGAACATTTCTTCCAAATGGGAAAGGGTTTCTTCCGACTGCGGCAGTTCCCGCGACATATGGAGGAAATCCCTCTGCATGGGGTCTTTGTTGATTTCGCGATTCAGTTCGGCATTTTTCCTGGCCAGTTCAGCCAGATTGTTCGATTCTTTTTGAAATTCACCAACTTCTTCGTCACCGCCAAATAATTCGCTAAATCGGCTCGCCATGGTCTCTCTTTCCTCAGCCATGCGTTTTAAGTCTCGGTTTACCCGTAGATATTCCTGGAGCAATTCGTTTTTCGACAGAATTTCCTTCGTTTCTGAAATGTCTTGTTTTATTGTTTCCAGCCTTTTTTCCTGTTTTTCGAAAAATGATTTAAAGGTTTCATTGGTTGATTCCGAGGTGCGTTTTTGAATGTCTTTCTTCAGTTTGTCGGTATTTTCGGTAAGTTCTCTCTGTTTGCTTTCCAATTCGGATATTTTATCCATTAATTGGTTTGCATCGTTGAGCATGTTGGAAAAGGATGAGTCCGCAAATTTCTGGCCGGAAGATTTCATCTGATCCATCATCCCCTGTAAGGCAGAAAGCAGCTTCTGTGCTGCCTCCAGGGCTGTATTTAAGTCTCCCTTATTGAATGCATCCTTCATGGCCTCGAGTTCTTTCATAATATCATTTTGTTCGATATTTTTGAGGGCGTCGGCATTTAAAAATTCATCCATACGCTCACCTTCTGCCATTTTCATAAGCTTCTCCATCATCTGCTGGATGGTTTCCTCGATGCGCCTGAGTTCTGAAAGCACCTGCTCATTAAGTTTTGCATCTTCTCCCTCACGCAATTTTTCAAGCAGTTTTTCGATGTTGTTTTGGGATTGGATAAGGTTCTTTCCCGTGTCTAAGACTTCGTCGAGTTTCTGCTTCTGGATCAGTTCGTTCAGGAATATAATTACGTTTTCAACCTCAAACACCTCTTCATCCTGAACTTTTTGTAATTCATTCAATACAGAAATTGGCATATTATTTTCAGGTATGTTTTGTGTAGATTGCCGAATGGCTGTGCGCTTTTTTTCAGTAACACTACGGAATTTGTTTTTCAGGTTTTCCAGAGAATAGTATACACTGTAATTTGCCAGTGTATCCTCTTGCATACTTACTAAAATGTCGGTAAAAAGACGGATGATATTTTCAGCCCGTTCCTGAATGCCATCTTGCGTCATGACCAGATAATCTTTTGAGGCGCACTTTTCATCATCTATCCTCTTCGTCAGGTAGTCGGATAACATATGGAGTAATTCTCTTAGCAGCGCCTCTTGTAGTTGCACGAGTTCCTGGTGTTTTTTCTTTGAGCTGTATATTTCCAGATAATACGTTTTGGAACTGCTGACTTTAGGGCCTGATATAGTATCGTTATCTTTTACCTCTACATGGTATGGAATTTTATCATCCGGCTGCAGGTTTAATTCGCTTAATGACCACGAATAAGCGCCGCTATACTGGAGTTGCTTTTTGCTAAAGCGGGTGATTGTACTGGTTTTTATTTCATTTCCTTGTTCGAATACAAGGGAAATTTCACTTATGCCAAAGTCATCATTGGTCGTGTATTTGAGTTCGACAACATCCTTTTCATTGACAGTAATATCTTTTGCCGGGGCGTTTATGGATATCTCAGGATACTGGTCTGAATCAACCTGAATTTTATGAAGTATTGTATCTTTAAAAGTTCTACCCACGGCATCAGTTGTCTCAAAAACATACGTTCCGCTCTCTAGTAACGATAGCGTGCCTTTTATTATTTTGCCGTTTTCCACTACAAATGGAATTTTGATTGAATCATTAAAGATGATTGCCGCAGATGCCAGTGCCCGGTCGCTTATCGCGCTAATCTGCACCTCGCTTCCCTTTAATGCCTTAATATCTCCGCTGGTATTGTATAGTGTCTTTTGCTGCAATCCTGAATATAGCGGGTATCGATAACTTATCGTAATATCTCCAATGACGGGACCTGCATGAGGGGACAGCCCCTTTTCATAAATCCCTTTTCCATGAATGAGGCAGCTAAAAAGGAGGGGTATGTTTTTATTGAAGTATGCACGATGTAAAGTGTAAGTTGTGCCAAAAATAAACACAGAGAGGATCAGTATTAAACAACTTAACCGGAGAAACTTTTTATTAATTACATGGCTGAGGTCTTGCTGCCTCAATTGATTTGCCGTATTATCAACAAGCTTCGAGATCATTTGCTCAGAATATGCTACTTTCTTTTCCAGTAATTTGTGCCTGGATAATTGAATTGAACTGATAAGGGCGTTATTTAAGGAGGGATACTTTTGCTCGATAAATAGCGCAATCTTTTCTTTGTTCAATAAGGACAACAAGGGCAACAGGAATACCCTTAAGAATACGAGGAATAATATAACAAGGCAGCAGATATAGAAAATAGCAAGACCGAATGGAAATCCCATAAGACCATAAATACAGGTCGCACCCAGTAGTAGAAGAAGCATGCACGTTGAAAATAATAGCGCTATTCCGCCGTAAAATCTGTTTACAATAGCGCTCTTGGCAACCGTCCGTATAGATGCTCTTAGTACATCCTGGCTGTTTTGTGACTTATTGTCTCTGTAGTTTAGAAGGATAATAAAGTCAAACATATCCTTTAATGTTTGGATTGATTTAAAGAATAGTTTCTTCATGGATTTGGTAATATTCGGGGACATTTTAATGTTTTATTTTAATTGTATAGGAATTTTCATTTTATTTATGAGGATCGCATGACATATGTAATGCAAAAATCCCCCTTAGAAAAGGGGGCAAAGGGGGTTGTAAAATGACCCCGGGAAAAACACAACCCCCAGAATCCCCCTTTATTAAGGGGGACTTAGTAGGACTAATTAAAAGGTTATGCCTTAAGCGCCAATTTGTCAAACAAAATCTTAATTATTGAAAAACGGTAATTTGAAGCTAAAATAATGACAATTAAGTAAAGAATCCACCCGCGGAGCAGGTGGCTTTGGGTTAACCCCTAAAAGGGGATGAGTTTGCCATTTGTACTCATTACGCAAACTGTAAGTAATTCCCGTAGTGTGTAGAACTAACAGCGATNNNATACTCAAAATAGAACATCTCATTGGAAAAATACCGGCATGGCGAAACCAGTTCCGTCATACTTATCGAAGGGTATAACTGGCATAGCCGTTGTTCTCTGACCACGCCCACAGGACGTGGTTTTCTACATTATTAATAAATAGGACTTGAATTTTTTTAGGAGCGGAAGCACACTCGTTATGTATAAATTTTATCAGATAGCGGTTACTTTGTATTCATGGATGTTGTTCGTCTCGCTCTGGATATTTTCTACACTGATGTCTGCAATACTGGCTATGGATACAAAAGACAAAGAAAAAACATTTAATACGATAGAAAGGTTGTTTAGCCGCATCGCATTTAAACTCCTGGGCATGAAGATAGAAATTCACGGGTTAGAGAACATACCAAGAGACGAGCCGGTCATCTTTATCTCGAATCATCAAAGTATGATGGATATTAAACTTTCTCTCGCCTGTATACCCATAAATTTTAGCTTTATCTCGAAGGATACGATCTTTCGCATTCCAATCCTTGGGGCATACATGACGGCTTCGGGACACATTCCCATTCAGAGAGGTGAAGACAGGAAGGCCTACGAAACCCTTTTGACGGCTATCAAGAAGTTAACAGCGAAAAAATCTCTTGTAGTCTTTCCTGAGGGGACGCGCAGTGAGGATGGCCGCCTGGGAGAATTTAAAAGAGGTATTTCATTGATTGTCTTGAAATCAGGGAGGAGGGTTGTGCCTATGGCTATTTGTGGCAGTAATCAATTTATGCCAAAACGCGGATGGCTCTCTCGCCCGGAAAAGAGATATGTTAAGATGAATTTTGGCAAACCGCTGTCTTTTGACAGCGCAAGGACAGACCGTGAATATACTATTCAGGTAACAAATCAATTGAGGAACGAGGTCTTAGGGCTGTTGCAGTCGTAGAAACTGAAGAAACTATTTAAACGCCAGGCAGGTTTTTGTTATTGACTTTGATATTGTTTCTATATAAATTAATGAAAATATTGTTTACACAGCATGAGTACCGGCAGTAAGATAAATTTACCACAACATGCAGAGTTTTTTACAGGTGAAAAATGACAAAATCCAAATGCCAGATGAAAAAGACGTTAATGTGTATTTGTCTTGTACTGTGCTTCTTTGGATGCGCTTCTTCGAATAAAAAACAATCAAAGAACGGCAGCGAGGCCGACAAATACCAGTTGGCTATGGAGTTTAATAATCTCGGCGCAAATTATGTGAACAAGGATATGCTTGATGAGGCAATCGTGCAATTTAAGAGGGCGCTTACGGTTAAACCCGATTTTGCAGAAGGGCGCAACAACCTTGGTGTGGCTTTTTGCAGACAAAAGATGTTTGATGATGCGATAGCGGAATTTAAACTGGCAATTAAAATTAATCCGGATTATTCCAAGGCGCACGACAACCTGGGTTTTGCCTACAGGAATAAAAATATGTTTGATGAGGCCATTACCGAGCATAATCAGGCGTTAAAAATAAATTCCAAAGACATGGAAGCCATGAAGAATCTGGAACTCGCCGTCGAAGGGAAAAGAATTTATGAGAAGACCAGGGCGTATCAAATTGCCAGCAAGGGAATAGCCCCCGGAAGTATTGCCGGATACAATCAGTATACGAGAGGTTTTTTCGATGAGGCTATAGTGTCTTTTAAAAAGGTCGCAGATGAAAATCCTAACGACTTGCTGGCTTCTTGCTATCTGGGCCATACGTATGCCGCGAAAGGAATGCTGGATGAAGCCATAAATGTATATAAAGAGATTTTGACGAAAGATGCTTCCAATGTAATGGTACGACTCAATCTTGGTGAGGCATATTATGGGAAAGGACTGTGTGACGAGGCAATTTTGGAATTTGAAAATATTATAAAAACGAGTCCCGATAATACCCGCGCCCTTTATAAGCTGGGTGAGGCTTACGTTGAAAGAGGTTTGTTAGATAAGGCCGCTGTTATGTATAATAAGAGCATTACAACCAATGCAAATTTCCCGGAGGCTTACGATAAACTGGGCAGCGTTTATTTGCAGCAGGGTTTGTATGACGATGCGATTTCCACATGGAAAAAACTGTTGGAATTAAATCCTGCTTCGGCAAAAGCCCATTATAATCTGGGATTGGCGTATTCAAGTAAAAATATGGTAGAAAATGCCATCAATGAATTCAGGAATACTGTGAATACCGACCCTGAAAATATCGGCGCCCGTTATAATTTGGCATATGCCTACGAGGAAAAGGATATGATAGATGAGGCAGTCTCGGAATATAAAAAGGCCATGGATGTAAACTTTAAGGAACAAGGCAAAAATATAGAAACGGTGAATAAACAGAATGAACCGGAAAACGTAATTGTTACCTTTGATAAACACGACAATTGAAAGATAGAAAACCATGAAACAAAAACTAAAGGCATTTATTATAATCGTTATGGCAGTGATTATCTCATTGATTGCAATCTATGCCTTTATGCGTGTTTCTGTCGCAACTGAGCAATTGCGCGGCACTGATCTGTTATGGAAATGTTTTGCAATATGGATCAAGAGTATCATATTGACACAAGCGATACTGGTTGTGGGCGGATTGTTTTTATTCATGCTGAGAAAGCCCAAAGGTTCCGTGTAATCAATGATACGTTTTCTTGTATTTCTAATAGCAGTCTACCTTATTTATTATCTGATTAAAAATAGTATAAAAGGCGGGACAGCAAGAAATACATATCAAACCCCTCAAGGCAACAAAGAAAAACAGGCAGACGTAGTTAATACCCACCTGAAAGAAATCGCCTATGTTTACTATTCAGCAACAAAAGACGACAATACCTGCGATGTATGTAAGGCGCTGGACGGACGCCATCTGCTTCCCAACCATAAAACGCTTCACGATATAAAACCCCCGCACGCCGGCTGCAAAAGCACTAAAGGGTGCCGCTGTACGCTGGTATATGTAACGCGTGATGAAGAGGGCAGCGGAGAAATCGAATCCCTTTTAAAAAGACGCGGCGGGATGTGCGACAGGCAAACAATTGAAAGAGGTCTGGCATGACAAAAACGATTGTTGTTTTCGTAACGGCTGGTTCAACGGAAGAAGCGCGGAAAATAGGGCAAACCCTGGTGGAAGAAGGCAAGGTTGCCTGCTGCAATATCGTGCAGCCAATCGAGTCTTTTTTCAAATGGCAGGGAAAACTGAATATTGAGCGCGAGGCGTTGATGATAATGAAGACGAGGGAAGAGTTGTTCAACGCCGTGGAAAAACGCGTCAAAGAGCTACACAGCTATGAAGTACCGGAGATTATTGCCTTGCCAATAACCCAAGGTTCAAAGAACTACTTGGATTGGGTGGTAAAAGAAACGGAAACTATTCAGCAAGCTTATTAATTCTCAGTTTTTAAAATGCCGAAGTCTTTCATTGCAGATGTCTCTTGTTCAATGGTTTGACAGTTCGTAGTCTGCCTTCATTTTAACAATATGTCCTTTTAGTTGTGGAATGTGATTTTTTATTGTATTCCAGATAGTCTTAAGATTTATTCCAAAATAATCATGAATAATAACATTCCTGAATCCAATCATTTCTTTCCATTCAACATAAGGATATTTTTCTTGAATTTCTTTTGGAATATTTCTTGCGGCTTCTCCTATAATTTCAAAATTTCTTATCACTGCGTCAATGGTTTTTTCATCCTCAGAGAAATCCTTGAACGATTTTCCCTGTGTATATCTATCAATCTTTCCAATCATCTCAACAATATCTTCCATAAACAAAACATAATCTCTTTTTTCCTCAGACATAGACTACTTCCCTTAAAATGCTTTCTTTCAATCGCGGTTTAATCCCTTCTTTCATTACAAGGTCAACTTCTGTATGAAATAATTCCTCAAGATAGTTTTTCAGACGAATAAAATTAAACAGGTCATTATACTCATCCTCAAGTTCAACAAGTATATCTATATCACTTCCTTCATTTTCCTCCTGTTTTATAAATGACCCGAACAACCCTATTTCAGTTACGTAAAACTGCTTCTTTAAAAATGGTAGTTGAGCTTTAAGAGTATTAATAATATCTCCCTTGTTCATCAGTTACCTCCATAAAACTTTTTATTTAATTTTCTATCGTTCTCACTGATATTATAGTCTTTATCATCCATGTCACAGTAATTCACATAAAGCTGATTTTTATCCAGGATATCAACAAGAAATTTTTTTCTATTCTTCGAGGCTCAACGCTTCAAACTCGCTGATATTTCGGTTTTATCTCCATTGATGACCTTTTGTAAACGAATTACACTATCATTTTTTCTATAGTCAAGTTGTTCAACTCCAATAAATTGTCTTCCCATTTTCAAGGAGTATTTTTAGCTCTTCAAACAAATTCTGCATCGAGTTGTTATCTCCTGTATTTTTAGATACTTTCGCAATTGCCGTAATGTTACAAATTTTGCTTTACTTTGTTAAGTAAAAATCTTTGCTGCCTCTAATAAATCCTTTACAACATAATCGGTATCCACTATCGGAGCAATGCTTGTATTATTACAGTCGTTCTTTATCAATACACAAGTACATCCCGCATTTTTACCGGCAAGCATATCTACCTCTGAGTCGCCAATCATCAGGGATTGGGTTAAATCAATGTTGTGTTGTTTTGCGGCATTCAGGAGCATTTTGGGTTTGGGTTTTCTACAATCACAGTCTACTTTGTACGGTTCGACGATTCCTTCAGCGTGGTGCGGACAATAATAAATATCATCAATCTCGATTCCCTCGTCTTTCAGAATGCTCATCAGTTTCTTATGAATAAGCGTTAACCGTTCCTCATCAAAAAACCCCCGGGCTATGCCTGATTGATTAGTAATGACAATGACCAGATAACCGGATTCCTTGAATAGGCGGATTCCTTCTATGGCATTTGGCAATAGTTTTAGTTGATCGGGAGAACTCAGATAAGGCTCGTGAACGACAATGGTGCCGTCACGATCAAGAAATACGGCCTTCTTCCTGTTCACTTATTTGCTGCCCCAAAAAGTTCTTTTTCTACAATTGAGCATACTATATGCCCAACGGTGATATGACATTCCTGTATTCGGGGTGTATTGGTTGATGGGATTTTTAAGCATAGATCAACTGCATTTTCTAAAAGACCGCCGTCCTTTCCGGTAAATCCAATGGTAATTGCCCCAAAATTCTTTGCGACTTTAACCGCGTCTATGATACCTTTTGAATTTCCGCTTGTGCTAAAAGCCAGGATAACGTCGCCTTTGCTAGCCAGCGCCTCGACTTGTCTGGCAAAACAGGTATCATAACCAAAGTCGTTTGCAAGCGCAGTCATTACGGAGGTATCAGTTGTCAATGCAACCGCGGGGAGGGGGCGCCGGTTCATTTTGAATCTCCCGATTAGCTCTCCGGCAATATGCTGGGCATCTGCCGCGCTGCCTCCGTTGCCAATAAGATAGATGCGGTGGTTGTTCCTGAATGCCTTTACAACAGCATCGGCTATTTTCCTGATTATGTCGGGATTGTCCGATAATAATGCCTTTTTTGTATCTATACTTTCTTGTAGTTGTAATTCTATATCATCCATAAGCAATTCGTTTCTGATTTAATTTAAGTTTGACCAATGGCATCTTTCAATGATTCAGTTTCGCTGTGCCTCTTTATTATTCTGGAAACAATGTTGGTAGTTGAAATTCCCTCCACGAAGGGGGCAAACACAACTTTCCCTCCGTAGGATTCAACAATTTCACTGCCTACTGCGCCGGCATTTTTCCAGTCTTCACCCTTCACCAGCACATCGGGTTTTACGGCTGAGATTAAATTTAATGGGGTCTGTTCGTCAAAAAGGACTACGTAAGTTACGTCTTCCAATGCGGCAAGCATTTTTGCACGTTCTAATTCGGAAACAAAGGGGCGTGCGGGACCTTTCAGACTCCTGACGGACCTGTCGGTATTCAAGCCTACCACAAGCAAATCACCCTGTTTTCGGGCAAATTTAAGATATTCAATATGTCCTATGTGCAATATATCAAAGCAGCCATTTGTGAAGACAATTTTATCATTTTTCTTTCTGTGTTCGTTCAGGATACCTGCGAGTATTTCGACATCCTTGATTTTGCCGGAAAATTGATTTTTGCCACCCATGAGTTCACTCATAATTTCACCTTTACTGACGGGGGTTGCACCAATCTTTCCGACTTCTATTCCGGCTGCAATATTGGCAAGCGGCGCAGCCTCCTCAAAACCATGACCGCTCCCAACTACCATGCCAAACATGCTGAGTACCATATCTCCCGCACCTGTCACGTCAAAGACGGCGCGCGGAACGGTCGGTATTATCTTTCCGCCCCCGTTTTTGTGATACAGGAACATACCATCTTTATCGATGGTAATGACGCAATACTCCAATGAAAGATTTGAAACAAGTTTATTTCCGGCACGATGCAGGCTGTCATTATCAGTAATTTTTATCCCGGTGGCAAGTTCGGTTTCGTTCCTGTTTGGCGTCATGGCTGTAAAACCTTCGTAACAGGAATAATCGTTTACAAGTTTGGGGTCGACAATCGCAATCTTTTTATGTTTTTTGCAAAGAGTTACAATTGTTTTCAGAAATGAATGTGAAAGTAATCCTTTATTCATATCAGAAACCAGGACAACATCGCATGACGGTATAGTTTTATTTAAATAGTTATTAAGCTGTGTTTCTATTTCGTTAGATATAACATGTGTCTTTTCATAATCAACCCGCAGTAATTGCTGAACCCCTTTCCCGGCGGTTTGTAAATGTCCCATCAGACGCATTTTCATAATGGTTGGCCGGCTCTCGTCAACAACTATTCCCGCCGTGTCTACTCCAAGTTGCTTGAAAATGTTCATGAGCGTATGACCATGTACATCGTCTCCGATGATTCCGCAGGCGAATACCTGTGCCCCCAGTGTTTTCAAATTGTTTACAACACTACCGGCGCCTCCTGGCCGGACATCTTCTGACGAGACGTTGATAACCGGGATGGGAGCCTCCTGTGAGATGCGTTTTACCTCACCCCATACATACTTATCGAGCATCAAATCCCCAATAACCATGATTTTGGGAGAACCTAAATTTGAGATAATATTGAGCAATTTATCCATTCAGTAAAACTCCTGCAAAAATAACGCTGTGTAAAACCTGACATCCTATCTATTCATTCGCCTGAACTTCAACAGCCTCTTCATCAAGAAAATATGATATTTTAACGTTAAGCGCCGCTGATAATTTATCCAGGGTGGTAAGGGAGGCCGCTATTTGTCCATTTTCTATCTGTGATAGCAAACTAGGTGATAAACTTGTACGGTTTGCCAATTGTTTCTGTGTGATTTTTTTGCTCTTTCTTAAAAATTTAAGTTTCTTTCCTACAGAACTCTTGAGTTTATCCTTAGAGCTTCCAATAAGGCAATATGTCTTTTGCGCATTATTGAGCGCCCGTCGCAGGTCATTTAAATCAAACGGCTTTTTTAAGTAGTCAAATGCGTCGAGTTTCATTGTCTCGACAGCCGTTTTAAAGGAAGGATATCCCGTCAATATAATAACACAAAGATTTGGATATTTCGATTTTATTTCTTTGAGTAATTCCGTACCGCTTATTTGCGGCATTTTTAAATCTAGTATGACGATATGAAATTTTTCCTGTTCCAATGTGGACAGTGTATCCATCGGTTTTGTAATGCCTTTGGTTATATATCCCTCATCAGACAGGAATTTAGTTAAATACAAATTATAGTCCTTGTCATCATCTACGACTAATATTTTTATTCCTCTATCCATGGGCTATCGCCTTTCCAAAATCTATAGGTAAACTGATATCAAAGGTAGTACCTCTACCTATTTTACTTTTGACATGGATTGTACCACAATGTCTTTCTATAATTCCATAAGTAATAGACAAGCCGAGTCCCGTCCCTTTGCCCACTTCTTTTGTCGTAAAGAATGGATCAAAGATTTTAGGCAGAAGATCCTTATGGATGCCAATACCGGTATCTTTAAAACTGATGTGGATGGTGTTTCTCTCATTTTGGGCAGTGGATATTGAAATGGTATCGCCGTCAGAAGTGGCATCGTCAGCATTGATGAGTAAATTCATAAATACTTGCTGCAATTGCTCTGCAAATCCTTTGATTTTGGGTAATCGTGAAGAGAGTTTTAAGATAATGTTTTTATTTTTTGCAGTGAATTGTTCGATAATAAGAGACACAGTGTTTTTAATTAATTCATTGATGTTGATAGGTTTCGGATACTCGTTTCCCTCCGAGTGCGATAGGTCTAATAATGAATCTACAGTTTTTTCAATACGTTTCGTTACCTTTTGCATGGTCCTGAATTCTTTTACTGTTTCTCTTGTGAATGTACTATTTCTTTCAAGAAAACCCTGTACCATACCTGAAAGTATGGCAAGGGGCGTATTAATTTCGTGAGCCACACCGGCTGCAAGCCGCCCAAGGGAAATTAATCTGTCAGAGTGCACCAATTGTTGCTGAAGTTTTTTTTGTTCCTCTTCCGCATGTTTCTTTTCAGTGATGTCTTGAATTAATTCCAGCACCTGCACCACATTTCCGTCTTTATCAAAGATGGGGGAACTGATCGCATTTAAAAATAATTTTTTATGTTTATTATAAACGACATGTTCCGTTTGATTTATTTTTCCCGTTTTAAACACCTTGCTGGAGGGACAATCATCGGGGGCGGATTTAAGGTGACAGTACGTATCAAAACAAGTGCGATTTAAGATGTTCTTGCCTAATGGGTGATTTTCTATCAGACGTTTATTTGCCCAGCATATCTTGTTGTTCCTGTCAATAACCAGGAGATCAGCGCCTATTTCGCTTACGATATTATCCAACTTGCATTTTTCTTCTTTCAGTTCTGATTCGAGATTTTTTCTTTTGGTTATATCCCTGAAGTGTACCAATATGTATAAAACACTATTTTCTTCTTTTACCACCGAAAGGTCTAATTCCATAACTAAGATTTGATGGTTTTTGCTGATGACTTCAATTTCAGTGGTTTGAACTTTGGTGCTAACCGCCATTTCAAGAAGTTTTAAAATGGATTTCTTTGATGTCTTTGGTAAAAAATCATAAATATACTTCCCTATGAGTTCCTCCATTTTATAACCAATACTTTCTTCTTCACGCTGGTTTATTGTAAGAATCTTTCCATTAAGATCCAGCATCATCATGGAATCTGCAGCATTGTTGAATAATGTCTTGTAACGTTCTTCGGAGGCCTTGATCCGGCTGAACAGCTTTGTGTTTTCAAGTGCGATGGCAAGCTGCGGAACTATCTGCCAGAGATAATAATAACAATGTTCATTGAAACTGTCCGTTTCCTCACTGCCAAAAGTAATGGCGCCGAGCACCTTGCCCTTGTATGTGAGCGGGAATCCCAGCCGTGAGTGGATTCCTTCTTTATATAACACGTTGTCCGTCCAGAAGCGGCATCTTCCTGTATTATTGACTATTACAGGCTGGCCGGTATTAATAACTTCTTCAAGAAGGCTGCCGGAAAGTGGGAAAGAGCCGCCTTCATTAATCTCACTAAAGTTGTATGTTTTCGTTAGTGCAAACACCTGAAACCATTGTCCCTGTTCGTTTGAGATAATTAAGCAGGCGCGATCAAATGAAATCACCCTCTTTAGTTCATCGCATATATTTGGAAAGACTTCCCGGATATCCAAACTGGTGGCAATGATTTTGTTGATGTTGTTGATAATTTCCTTCTCTACCAGTGACTTTTTAAGGCTTGCTTCCAATTGCTGCTTGTAAAGGGCTTTTTCGACGGTTTTCTTCAAATAATCAGGATCGAAAGGTTTCAGTATGTAGTCAACGGTATCTAAACAGAGGGTGTTGATTACCGTCTTGATTTTACTTTGGTCAATCATTATGAGTATAATGGTATCCGGCGATGCTTCTTTAATCCTGTTTACTAACGAAAGCTCTCTGTCATCGTACAGTCTCAGGTCGAACAGGATTAAATCTACACTGTTTTTATCCAGGGTTTGAACGGCCTCGTCTCCGTCAGATACCGTATAAACCCGGTATCCATTTTCTTCCAATAGACTCTTTAATGATACCTGCATCAGATTGTCATCGTCGATGACGAGTATGTTGTGTCTGTTTTGCATCGTAAATTTATCTATTCAGTTTTAATAAATTTAGTTGTAACTATTGGATATACCAAAGTTTATTATATTAATATTATAGAAAATTTATGTCAAGAATAAAGCACAATATTGATAGCAGTTTAGTTTTTTGAAAAAGTAGGGGCAAACTTCCTTATTATTGGAATTTTTCAAAAAACTAAATTGTTACAACAAAATAAAGCATTGACAAGCACCTGTGAGTAATTACAATTAGCATTATAGATTTCTTTACGAAGGAGAAAATAGATGAAAAATAAAAGATTCAGACTAAAAATGCTGGTTTACATTGTTGTATGGTGTCTATTTGCAGGATTACTTTGCACCTCCTCTGCGGTAGCAGGCCAGAGGTGCTTTAAATGCTGCGGAAGCGGTGTATGGCATACCGACAACAAAATACCATGCAGTGGCAAGGGTTGCAGCTATTGTATAAAATGCACTGGTTGTGGTGGGTCGGGACAAATCTCTGATTCCGCCAAACGATGTGAAACATGCAAGGGCTTAGGGCAAGTCCACAACAGTAAAAAGGTTTGTACTGGCGCAGGCTGCAGCAATTGCACTCCTTGCAAGGCCTGCAACGCGAAAGGATGGGTTGGGGGCTAGAAGAAAACGAAATCTATTTTTTGTTTTTTGGCAAAGTTTAGCGAAAGAAGCCGAGAGAGAAAAAAATTCATGCCTGTGAAAAAATTTGTAAAAGACACAATCGAAAAGGGTAACTTTTTTTTCAGATGCTCAACCAGACATCTGAGAGTATTGCCCGATTTTCTCATAGTTGGAGCTCAAAAATGTGGAACATCTTCTCTTTACAGGAATTTAGTCAAACATCCATCAGTTATTCCCGCATTCGTTAAAGAGATATATTTTTTTAATAATAGTCGTAATTACTTTCAAAAGGGCGTCGGCTGGTATAAGGCGTATTTCCCTTCTTTACTGTATAAATATTATAGTACACATATCTGTGGAAATGATTTCCTCACTGGTGAAGCAACTCCAGGTTACATGTTTCATCCTCATGCGCCCAAAAGAATTTCAGAACTTCTGCCGGAAGTTAAAATAATCATTCTTTTAAGAAACCCTGTCGATAGGGCGTATTCACACTATTACCATGAAGTCAAAAGGAAGCGTGAAACATTGTCTTTCGAAGATGCTATAAGAATGGAAGAAGAAAGGCTTCGTGGGGAATTTGACAGAATTATGAAGGACGAGAATTACACAAGCTCGAAGTACGTACATTATTCATACCTTCTGCGGGGAATTTATGTCGATCAACTAAAGCGTGTTTACAGCTACTTTAACAAGAACCAGGTCATTATTTTAAAAAGCGAAGATTTTTTTAAAGATTCACAAGCCACCATTGAGAAAGTATTGCAATTCTTAGGCTTGTCTGGCTGGCAACCGAAGGATTTCAAAAAGGCTAACGTCGGTTCTTATCAAAAAATGGATCCTGCGGTAAGAAGCTGGTTACTCGATTATTTTGAACCTCACAATCACAAACTGTATGAATACCTGGGGGTTAACTTTGGGTGGGAAAAATAAAAACCAATCATGAAGTTTATAGTGGTCAATATACCAATAGAATTATCCGGAAACGGCGAAGTTTATAATAATATTTTAAAAGAGCTTTCTGGCTATCCCGAAACGAAAGAAACGCCCGAAATAATCTTTACGATAAATAATAAGATATTTGATGTCCCTCCCGATGTTACCGTTGCGTCCGACATTTTTTATAATGCACGGTATTTCGCTTTAAAAAGCACTTCTTTGAAATTTGAGATCAAAGGAAAGATTTTCGAGAAAGAGCCGCTGGAAGTGAATGTATACCCTGCAATAAAGAAAAAGCAGATTTCCAAAATACGGCAGAGATTCGGGGATTGGAATTTTTTTACCGCAGAGGAAACGCTTGCAAAAAATTTTATGTACAACATCTTCGATTTCATCATGCAATTAAAATTTTTGACCGATAAAACCAGGGGGGCGAGTTTTATCCATGCAAGCAGTATAGAAAAGGGTGGGAAGGCGATACTGTTTGTTGCTGCGGGAGGCGCCGGCAAAACAAGCATCATGATGCAAATACTTAAAAGAGAGGGCTGGAGATACTTATCCGACGATCTCAGCATTATTGACAGTGACGGACGTGTATACTTTAATCCGAAATATATCCAGATATACCCCTATAACGTTAAAAATGATTTAGTGCTGTATGCTCTGTTGATGAAAGGAAGGGGCGTTTTCGATAAATTAAATTGGTTTTACAGAAAATCAAGATATGGGGAGAGTTCTGTTCGACGCAGAGTCGATCCCAGGATATTTTTTGGGATTGAAAAGGTGAGCAGTTCCGCATCTATAAACAAGGTCGTTAACCTGGTGAGGACAAGTGTGAAGGATTTCGAAATAGGCGAAATCAATCCGCACGTAGTTAGCAATATAGCCGCTGAAATACTATCGCTTGAAATCAGTCCATTTTTCAAATATTCTTGTCTGTGTAATGGCGGCGGGGCGGATAGTCCGCTTCCTAAAGTTGAGGAAATAAAAGAAAGATCCGTGCAAAGATTTCAGGAAATATTCGAAAATGTCCCATGTTATCAGTTAAAAATTCCTTTAAAAGCATCACCGCTGGATTTATACGAATACCTTGATAAAAATACTCCGATATTTTAAGTTTGACATCACAGGCATAGCATGAGAATAGCCTTTATTGTCAGCAAGTTTCCAGCCTTATCACAAACTTTTATTTTGAATCAGATTACCGGTCTGATAGATCGCGGGCATAAGGTTGATGTTTATGCAGCCCGGCCTGATAATAATCCCAAAATGCATGCGGATGTCATAAAGTATAACCTTTTAAATTGCACGTATTATTTTCTGAAATTACCCTCAGATAAGGCAGAACGGAACAGAGAAATCAGAAGACTCGTAGCAAAATATTTTTACAGGAAACCAAAAAGCCTTGTAAAGACATGGATATTGAGCAGACGAGAGAAAAGTTCTTTTCTCACTCGATTGTGTATTGGATTCCCTTTTTTAGATAAACGTCCGTATGACATTATTCACTGCCACTTCGGCCCAAATGGTATTCTAGGCATCTTACTAAAAGACCTTGGCGTTATTAAAGGAAAAGTGGTTACCACTTTTCATGGTTATGATATGTCTTCATATATACAAAAACATGGCGCTGACGTATACAAAAACCTTTTCCTGAAAGGAGACTTGTTTCTTCCAGTTAGCGAACGATGGGAAAACAAGTTGATGGAATTGGGCTGCAGTCGTCAAAAGATTATCGTGCACAGGATGGGTATCGATACGAGTAAATTCCGTTTTTCTACACATACGCCGGGAAAAGATGGCAAAGTGCGATTGGTGACGATTGCCAGGCTCATTGAAAAGAAAGGGGTTCAGTATGCGGTTCAGGCAGTTGCGGAGGCGCTCAGGAAGTATCCAAATATTGAATACCATATAGCCGGTGACGGCCCACTAAAGATTACTCTGGAAGGTTTGATTGAAAGATTGAACATCGGGGATAATGTTAAACTTCTCGGTTGGAAGCAACAAGAGGAGATTGTAGAATTAATGAAAAATGCGGATATTTTAATCGCCCCGAGCATCGTCGGAGAAGACGGAGACGAAGAAGGGATTCCTGTGGTATTAATGGAAGCCCTGGCGCAGGGCATACCCGTCCTTAGCACCCAGCATAGTGGAATACCTGAGTTAGTCCAGAACGGAGAATCGGGATTCCTGGTGTCTGAAAGAAATGTCGACGCCTTAGCAGGCAAACTGGAAATTCTTATAAAGCACCCTGAGATCCGGTTTCAGATGGGCAGGGCAGGCCGGGAATATGTTGAGAGATACTATAATATTGATAAATTAAATGATATACTGGTGGCGTTGTATCAGCGAGTGATTCTCGGAACCCTTTGATCTTATAGTCAACGAAAAAAGAAAGTTGTCATTTCGAATGAGCAATGCGACTGAGAAATTTTAAGATTCCTCGCATAGTTCACACTGAACGAAGTGAAGGTGCCCGGAATGACAAGCACTCAATGTCTACTTGTTTAATTCGCTTATTATTGTAAGGGCAGAACATTTTCTGCACCCGCGAAACCACTATGTTATCACCAAAAATAAAAAAATATAAGAAACGATTAATTTGTTATCTTAAAAGCCGATTTGCTGTCGTTAACGAGAATCCCATTATTGTGCTGGGAAACCAGAAATCCGGCACGTCTGCCATTGCCCATCTGCTGGCTGACTTTGGGGGATTATCCAAAACAATCGATATCCCGCCTCTGTGGGTGCCTGTTGTATTTGATGTGATGCATGGACAGATTGATTTCCAGGATATGGTCAGGCGTCATCGATTTTACTTTTCCACAGATATTATTAAAGAACCAAATATGACCTTCTTTGCCGGTCAGGTATTAAAGGCGTTTCCAAAGGCCAGGTATGTATTTATAGTCCGCGATCCGCGGGATAATATTCGAAGTTTGTTAAATCGAATGAAAATCCCCGGAAATATCGACGAAATTAATGAGCAGGCTTTCTCTTCTGTATCTTTAAACAGATTCAGGATGACGCTGGACGCAAGTTTATGGGGCGGAGATAAAACTGAGAATTACATTGGAGCCTTGTCACATAAATGGAACAAGGCTGTTGATAATTACTTGCTTTATCGCGACCGGATGATTCTGGCAAAATACGAGGATTTTTTAATTGATAAATACGGCTTCATAGCAAAGCTTGCCAAACAACTGCATATTCCGGAGAAGGCAAATATAAGAGACAGGCTGGACGTACAATATCAGCCGCGCGGCGACCGCAGCATTTCATGGGAAGATTTTTTTTGTATTGAGAATTTGACCCGCATTGAGCATATTTGCAGCTCACGCATGAAGGAATTTGGTTATAAGATTTGAATAAATTCATAGAAACAATTCGTCAATATAGTGCTACTCTTAAGTTGATAGCTGCCGATTCGGTCTGGAGATTTAAGAAGCAGTCGATCTTTATTCTCTTAGCAGGCTTTTTGGGGACTTCTTTTCAATTACTGACTATTGGTCTTGCTATATATTATGCACATGCACTGGAAAAAGGCGGAATTGTTAAATTATTAGGATACGAATTTCAAGCGCGGACTTCGATTGTGCTTCTTTTTCTTTTAGGAACAGGTGTTTTTCTCTTTCTTTTGCTGTCCGCCTGGTTAATCTACTTTTCAAAAACGAAAACTATCGCATTGATGCGGAAATATGAAGAGTTTTGTGCGAAAAGGATATTCTCCTTATTTGGTTCTAGTATTAAAGTATGGACTCCGCCCAACCAAAGCTTTATTGATGATAGAACTATTTCCAGGCTTGTACGCATTGACTCGCGAAATAATAGCAGGGCGATGGGAATACTTCTCGTCACGGTTGTTCCTGCAATTACGTTATTGGTATCTGTCTGCACCTTATTTTATACCAATATTTCTTTAACTTGTCTCATGATTGTATTTTTTGGAATAGCTTCATTTTTTCAATATAAAATAAATATTGTCGGCGTCAGAAATTCTACCCGAATGGATAATTATGTAAGAGGATCTGCGCTTGAGTATAATCAAATTATTCAACGACAGAAGGGTATATCCATACCTTTGTCCAAAAATGAATCCTGGTTTGAAAAGGAGATTTTCTCTTCAGGCAAAATCAAGCAATATATAGATGCTTACGCAGGGCGCCTAAAGGTACTGGAAACCAGCCACCTTGTCAGCAACATATTATTTGCAATTACTATTTTTGTGCTCCTCCTGATTATGGGATCCCGCATTATCTTCAAAGCGGATAACTGGAGCAGCTTGATTGTTTATCTGATTGCCTTGCGTTTTTTGTTAGTTAATTTAAGGCAATTCCGCAAATAAAAAGATATTTTCAATTTCTGAATAACACGGAGACATCACAGGGAAACGGTGAGTCGCATCCAACGAACTATACGATACTGGCCAATAAACCCATAGAAAATTCCTTGAAGAATTGGCAATTATGCAAAGGAAGCAGACTCGGACTAATCAGTACGGTTAAGCTTAACCGCTACACTCTGGCATTTATAGTTAACTGCCTGCTTGGTCATTCAAAGCAAGAAGCGGGGAATGCCCTAAACTCTTTATGGTTCATGACATTAAATTACGGGAATGTGTATGGTTCATTAAGGGAGTTTTTAAGTCTTCCTGCCGGTTATTCATGGCAAGACCTCCGGAAAGAATTGGAAGAAACAGGATTATGCGATAAGCTCGAAAAACAACTTTCCTGTGATTTAGACAACCACATTCCATCTGAAAAATGGAACCAGGCAGGCGCTGACCTGAAAGTTGCGTTGGCGTTGTTGGGTGCAATACATTCTAAAAATTACTGGGTACTGCTTGAAGAGAATGCCTTGCAGCACCTTCCCGATGCAGCGCTAAAATATTTTACAAATAGCCTTTCTGATAGAATTATGGTAATAGTTTTCTATCCAAGCACAAAAACACTTGGAAGATACGGAGAGGATGTAATTGCGGTGCTTTCAGACAATAGTGTTGCAGGCTTAGGATCAATCGCATGGTTCGAGGAAAATCGGCACAAAATCTTTGACACTTCGAAACAAATTCCTAATAGTGATTTTTATAAAAGTGACGGCGAGGTTGATAGCGAAGATTCGCTTGATGACGAGGACATTTGATTTTTTGTAACAATTTAGCTTTTTGAAAAATTTCAACAACAATGTTTTTTCGCGCTGTGTGGGGGCAGGCTTCAAACCTGCCCCCTCCGGTAAACACGATGAGGTAAGAATGGGCAAACAACAAGGGAAAATTAACTTTATCTTTTTGTGGCGGCAATGTGACTGGGGACTATTCAAGCGCAGGAACGAAGCTTTGCTGCTAGAACTGGCTCAAAGAGATTCCGTTGCGAGCGTGCTCCATATTGAGCCGCTTACCCCAAAAGCATTTGTTGGCCTTATAGTAAGATGGTGGCAGGCGAAGGATAAAAGTGTAAGGCAGGTGTATAGGCTTCATTTTAAAAAAGCTTTTTCTTTCATTCCCGTACTGGTCGATGTGGAAAAAAATATTTACGTTTCCAGTATATTTGTTCTCTATTCCTGGGACATTGCCATCCTGAAAAAATTAAGTAATTTTTTGATACGGCTTCAGGGAAATATTATAAATAAAATATTTATTCGATCAAAAACAAATATAGTTCTTGTTGTATATCCGCCTTCGATCTATCAGCCGGAAACAATAAATACAATCAAGCACGATGTACTTATCGCTGATTTGGTTGACGATGTGATAGCAAGAACAACCAATACGATGCTAAAGGATAAATACATAGACGTTTGCAAAAGGGTTCTTCCGAAGTGCAAATGGATATTCGCAACATCTCCTGCTTTAGAGGAATACAGGGGCTATGGGGGCCGTGAAATCGAGTATTTGCCTAATGGAGTTGATCCTGATGAATTTTCTGTAAGCAGTTCTCGGAAATATTTTGAAAACCGTACCCGTAAAATCGCCGGCTATGTGGGAAACATAAACCAGCTTGTAGACCTGAATTTGCTGGAATATATCCTTTCATGTTGTCCACAGGTTGACTTTGTACTCATTGGCCGCACCGACAGGGACAGGACAAGGCCTATCAAAAAAATTACCGAGCGTTATAGCAATTGTATGTATCTTGGCGAGCGTAAATTTACGGAAATTCCCGGTTATCTCTCAAGTTTTGATGTATTGATAAGCTTTAAGAAAGACGATTCCAGTACACGCGGCAACGAATCTATGAAAATTTACCAGTATCTGCTATCCGGTAAACCCGTAGTATCGCTGCCACTCTCCCCTGCGGATCGTTTTACCGACCTGATTTACGTCGCTTCTGATAAACTACAATTTGTTAAGTGTTTAAAACAGGCCTTAGTGGAAAATGATCCTGAAATTAGAAATAAGAGGATAGCTGTTGCTTTAGAGAATACCTGGGCAAAAAGAGCCGACGTCATTCTCGGCAGGGTGTCAAATTATTTTGGTATTTCAACATCAAATATTAAGTAACATATCTAATTTCTACAGAAACATTCGTTAATTGGAGAAGAAACACTTAATGACCGTCGTATACCATGATGTGGTTATGCTTTCTACGGCAGATTGGGACAATCCTTTTTGGACTAACAAGCAGCATGTCGCAGTGCAACTTGCCGCATCAGGTTATCGGGTGTTCTACATTGACTCATTGGGTCTGCGACGCCCAAGTGCAAGCGCCCATGATGTCAGACGGATTTTTAATCGTCTGCAGAAGTTGATTGTAGGGCCGCGCCAGGTGAGGGAAAATATCTGGGTGTGGTCGCCTTTTGTAATTCCTTTGCAGAGATATAGCTTCATTCGCCGGTTCAACAGATTTCTTTTGTCTGCGATGCTTAAATTCTACACTAAGAAAATAGGAATCAAGCAGGAAATCTTATGGACGTATAATCCGCTGACGGTTCGTTTGTTGAATATAAAAGGTTTTAAAAAAATTATTTACCACTGCGTTGACGATATTAAAGCCCAACCAGGTATGCCCGTAAATATTTTTGAACAAGCCGAAAAAAATTTGGTTAAGAAATCACACATTGTTTTTGCCACTTCTCCAAAATTAGCAGAAACGAGAACGGCATGGAATTCGAATACATACTATTTTCCAAATGTTGCCGATTTCAAACATTTTTCTAGGTCTCGCGATATAGAAACTGTTATTCCAGGCGATCTTTTGGAAGTGCCATCTCCTCGCATTGGTTTTATCGGGGCTGTAAGCGATTATAAGGTAGATTTCAATCTTTTGCGGCTTATAGCAGAAGAACGGCCAGATTGGTCAATAGTGCTCATTGGGAAGGTAGGGGAAGGCGACCCATGGACTAAAACCAGGTTATTCCAGGATATTCCCAATATCCATATCATGGGACCTCGCCCTTATGCCGAATTGCCTTGTTACCTAAAGGGGTTAGATGTTACTATATTACCCAATGCGTTGAATGAATACACAGAATCCATGTTCCCCATGAAGTTTTTTGAGTATTTAGCGGCAGGGAGGCCTGTGGTGAGCGTTGATTTGCCCGCATTGCGTGAATACCGGAACGTTGTGTATATCGCCCGGTCGCCTCAGGATTTTATTAGAGGTATTGATGAGGCTTTGAAAGGCAATG
>JACPHJ010000085.1 GCA_016188675.1 Planctomycetota bacterium | reverse complement strand
TTCGGGAAACACGCTTTGTTGAACATGCAAAGTAGTGTATATGCATACAGAATTTGATGTAATCGTGGTCGGGGCCGGGCATGCAGGGTGTGAAGCGGCTCTTGCATCTGCACGGATGGGTATGAGCACTGCACTGCTCACGATAAACCTGGACACGATTGCACAGATGTCGTGCAATCCAGCCATTGGCGGCCTTGCGAAGGGTCAATTAGTCCGGGAAATTGACGCCCTTGGCGGAGAGATGGCAAAAGTGACCGACGAAACAGGCATCCAGTTCCGTATGCTCAACACAAAAAAAGGCCCCGCCGTCCATTCACCCCGCGCCCAGTCCGACAAAAAAGCCTATCAATTTTCCATGAAGAAAAGGGTGGAGAGACAAAGCAACCTTTTCTTAAGGCAGGAAGTCGTTGACGACCTCATCATCGAGAATAAAAAAGCAATAGGGCTTGTCGGCCAAAGCGGCATAAAATATAAAGCAAAGACTATTATTCTTACCACAGGCACGTTCTTAAAAGGGCTTATTCATATTGGGGAGTTTATCACCTCAGGCGGCCGGATCGGAGAACTTTCATCCGAAAAATTGTCAGATGCTTTGCGGAGAAACGGATTTGAGGTGGGACGACTGAAGACCGGCACGTCTCCGCGCCTCAATGGCCGCACCATTAATTACAACCCTCTCACTCCTCAGTACGGAGATGAAAATCCCCAGCCTTTCTCATTTTCGACAGAAAAGATCACCTGTTCTCAGGTCCCTTGTTATATCACATACACGAATCCCACCACGCATGAGATCATTACGTCTAACCTGAGCCGTGCGCCACTCTATTCAGGACAGATTAAGTCTGTGGGTCCCCGGTACTGCCCGTCCCTGGAAGACAAGGTCGTACGTTTTTCGGGGAAAGACCAGCACCAGATATTTCTGGAACCAGAGGGTTTGAATACCCTCGAGATTTATTGCAATGGGATTTCTACCAGCATGCCGCACGATATCCAGGAAGCAATCGTTCATTCCATCACAGGCCTGGAATCAGCCGAAATTGTGCGGTACGGTTATGCCATCGAATACGATTTTGTGCCGCCTACGCAGCTTCATTCGTCTTTAGAAACAAAGCTCGTGGAAAACCTCTTTCATGCGGGTCAAATCAATGGGACCTCCGGTTACGAAGAAGCCGCAGCACAGGGAATCATGGCCGGCATAAATGCGGCACTGAAAATACAGGGAAAAGAACCTTTTATCCTAGATCGTTCAGAGGCTTATATTGGCGTGCTCATTGACGATCTTGTTACAAAAGGCACGCAAGAGCCGTATCGGATGTTTACGTCCCGTGCGGAATACCGGCTTCTCCTACGGCAGGACAATGCTGACAGGAGATTAATGAAGTATGGATACCGTTATGGACTTATCTCCGAACGGCAGTGGAATAAATTACAGGAAAAAGAGAAAGCTATCACAGAGATCCTGGCATATATGGATAAAAAAAACATAGGGCCTGACACTCTAACAAAAATACTGAGTCGTCCGGACAGGACTTTTGATTCCTTACTTGCCATAGATGACGGACTTCGTCAAAGGCAGATATCAAACGAAGTAAAAGAGCAGGTGGAAATCGAGGTGAAATATAAGGGGTACATAGACCGCCAGCAGATACAAATAGAAAAGTTCAAAAAGATGGAAGATTATAAAATTCCGCAGGCAATTGACTACTCCAAAATTCCTGAACTCAGAAAAGAATCCCGCCAGAAACTCTCCCAAATACGTCCCGCTTCTTTAGGACAGGCGTCCCGTATTTCAGGGGTATCCCCTGCCGACATTTCAATTCTCATGATCTATCTTGCAGGGAAGATGAAAAAATAAACATACCGGACTCCTCGTTTATGCATGAATTATCATATCGGATTTGTAGAAATAGTAAGTATTCTTTCCTTTTTTCTTGGCCAGATACATGGCAATATCGGCTTGTTTAATCAGATTCTCTGCATCATTTGCATTGTCAGGGAAGACGCTAATGCCAACGCTTGCGGTGGTATGGAGTTTGCGCCCCTCTATCAGAAATGGCTGATCCAGTGCGCTAAGAATTTTCCGAGAAACAACGACTGCAGATTGCGTCTGAGCAAGTCCAGGAAGGATAACCATAAATTCATCGCCGCCCATACGGGCCACGGTATCGCCCTCCCGCACACACTTAATCAGCCGTTCAGCAACAACCTTCAGCAGCGAATCGCCCATGTGATGTCCTAATGAGTCATTTATAATTTTGAAATCGTCAAGATCGAGAATGATCACTGCCACCTGTGTCTTATTGCGTTTTGCATGTGACATGGCTACCTGCAGATGGTCCTGAAATAAATTGCGGTTGGGTAATTGAGTGAGGGCATCGTGATATGCCATGTTTTTGATAATCTCTTCCATCTGTCTGCGTTCCATGGCCATTCCGATAATTTCTGCCATGATATGCAGCATTGCAATATCCTCTTCGGACCATGAGCCAGTAGTCGTAACGTTGTCGAAACCAACGAATCCTGCCAGGTTTTTTTCTACGGAGATGGGGATTATCAATATTGATTTGATGCGTTGTCTTTCAAATTCAGCCCTTTCCGCGGAAGCTTCGGACGGCATCTGAGACACATCGGTAATATGAACAATATTGCCCGCTTTTAAATTTGCCATCAACCAGGGGAATGCAGTTGATGGAATGTTCTGAAGGTGTTGCATTTCAGAAGTAACTCCCGTATCACACCATTCATGGGTATTATCCATGATGTCACCGTTGTCCCGAAACCCAAAGAGGTACGCTCTTCCTGCCCTGCATAACCGTCCGGCATCTGCCAATGAAGTTTCAACCGCCATGTCAAAATCAGAAAGGATAATAAATCGTTTGGAAATGGCGGCAACGGTTTTTTCAAAATTCGTTCTGCGTCTGAGGATTTCCTCCATCCGCTTGCGACTTGTGATATCCTGAATGGTGCCGCGCATCTTGATTGGATTACCTGCATGGTCAAATATAACTTCGGCCTCAGAGTGAACAAAACGCTCAGAGCCGTCTTGCAAAACGATTCGATAATCAATGCTATACGGCTTTTCCCCGGACAATGCGTCAAGAACTGATTTCTTTATGAATTCTCTATCCTCAGGATGCACAAAATTCAAGTACTCCTCATACGTGAAACCAATTAATTGTGGAGTCCGTCCGAGGATTCGATACGTCTCATCTGACCAATATAACCTGTCTGTTACTATATCCCGTTCCCAACTTCCCAAGTGTGCAATTCGCTGCGCATTGGCAAGTCTGACTTCGCTTTTTTTCAGTGAATCCTCCGTAAGCTTGCGATCTGTAATATCCAGGATTATCCCGATCAAACCGGACAGTTCTCCTTTATGGTCATAAAAAACCGCTTTGTGGAAGATAACGTCACGCACAGAACCATTGGAGTGCTTCACGCGGGATTCGTAAACCTGATTACCCCTGCTCTGAAATAAGGCTTTATCCGATTCATAATAGCTGTCAGCAAGTTCTTTCGGTGCAACTTCGTAAACTGTTTTCCCTATAATTTCTGTCTTCTGCATCCCTAAAAAGTCTTCAAATGCCTTATTGCAGCCTATATATTTACCATCTTTGTCTTTGTAAAATATCGGAGCGGGGATGGCATCCATAAGGGTTCGTAGAAACTGATTACGATCCTTTAGTGTTTCTTCGGCTTTCCTGCGCTCGGATATATCCCTATCCAGTTTCTCTGTTTGTTCGAGTGCAGTTTTCTCGTACGCCTCAAGCAACTGCTCCAACGCAGCTATTTGAGACTTAAGATATTGAATTTCTGTATTTACAGGACCATCACACATATCATCTACCCCTGGTATCTTCCCGGTTTAAGTAAATACAGCATTCTCAAATGGCAATATCGACACTTTTACATTCAGTGATATGGTTTTGAATAGATCGGCCGCTTCTTTTGTAATTGAAACTTTCAGGAACATAATAATTGCAAAAATGTCTCCGGTTGGGAGCATCCCGCCAAACCCCAATACAGATTTTATCCCGTAAGGGATAACGAATTCTTTCTGAGCAGGAATGTAGGGACTTCCAAGCGCATCGGGTACATAGAAGACGTTATAAGTCTTCTGTTCCATATCCAGCAAAAGTTTTGGATCAGGTTTGATAACCATTCCAATACTTAAACCCAACTGCGCAATAAGGTTTCTGATCATTGGTATCTGGTGGACTGTCTGTTCGCTTGGCAGCGGAATTGCCTTGTGCCCTTTTGAGGTCTTTCTTGAACTCCACTCTGGATTTTCCCCGACGGTAGCCAGGAGAGTCAGGCACTTTATGTCTGATAAAACGTTGTTGTTTCCTAACATATTCATGGAAAAGCTTCGAAGTTCAGAATCGAGTTTTTCGTAGGTGTGCGTTTTGAAAAAGCGAACCAAAGCGCATGCCCGATTGCCGCTCTGTCCATCAATCAGGTTGTCATATAAATAATGAACGATTCGATTGGCCGCTTCTTCCATACTTCTTGCGCCTTTACCAATAGTGCGTAATATTTTTCCACATTCAGTCATGTCGCGAATGGTAAAATTTACCAAGTCATAGGTTGCGGACTTCTCATTTTTACTATTCATGGTTTTTCCCCGTAGTTAAATTGCATTCCTGATTGCTAAGGCTTTAAAGGGTTCACAGCCCCTTATATTCTTTAGCCCACAATTTTCATTTTTTCAACTTTATTTTTAAAAATACTTCCACCACCCCCGGATCAAAGTGTGTTCCCGCAAGCGAGCGTATATGTTCGTACACCTTCTCTTCCGGCCAACTCTTTCGGTATGGCCGGTCGGTACGCAATGCGTCACACACATCGACCACTGCAAAGATGCGCGCTGACAACGGAATCTGTTCGCCTTTCAGTCCGCGCGGATATCCAGTGCCATCCCACTTCTCATGATGACAGTATGGAACGTCCAGCGCCTGACGCAGGTACGGAATGTTTGATAGTAATTCATTGGCGTAGGATGGATGTTTCCGCATAATCACCCACTCTTCATCGGTAAGCGGCTTAACCTTTAGCAGTATACTGTCTGGTATCCCCATTTTGCCAATGTCATGCAGTAAAGCGCCTCTGCGGATATGGACAATTTCCTGCTTGCTTATCCCCATAGACATGGCTATTTGTGCAGTCATCTCCGTAACACGCCGTGAGTGACCCACGGTCTCTTTATCCCTTAAATCAAGGGCCATAGCCCATCCTTCCAGGGTAGTATCGTACGCTATAACAAGGTCGCTGTTGGCGCGCTGCAAATCTTCATACAATATTATATCGTTTATGGCAATGGCGCACTGTGAAGCGAGGGCTTCCAGAAATTTTAACCAATTCTGTTCGGGCGTAATTGTAGACCGGTGAAAGACTTCAAGCACGCCATTGATACACCCTTTGGCAATAAGCGGAATGGCATAATGGGCAACAAATTCCTCATCGGACAGAAGTTTGGCGCGGACAAAAGCAGCGCCGATTTCGTTTAGATTCGGAATGCTGATAAGACGCCGTTCCAGGGCTGCCTGCCCTGCCGTTCCTTCGCCAATCCTGAGCCGGGAATATTGAATTGCATCGGTGCGGAAACCACGGCCTGCGGCGTATTCCAGCGTCTGCATATGAGGATTGAACAACAACACGTCCGCCGAGTCGACTTTTAGCTGCGTGACAACCTTTTCCAGGAATATAGGAAGGGAGACCTTCAGATCGAAGGAACTCGCAATCGCTTGATCAATTTCATGGAGGGCAGTGAGACGCTCCAGTTGTAGTTTAGTTTGTTCCTTAGCCTGCTTATGTTTGATAAATAAGCCGATTTGCCTGCCAATAGCAGCCATCATATTGAGCAGGTCATCATCGGGTTGTTTTATTTCAGTGCTAATAAAGTCTATGGCGCCAAGAAATTCACCTTTACTCATAATGGGAAAACAGCATGCTCCATGGAGTCCCTCTTTTTCTGCAACCGATGCCCTTAAGAAATCAGCGTCATGAATAATATCGGCAATCCACAGCGGTTTGCGGCTGGTCCAGACACGTCCAGGCAGTCCAACGCTGTGCGGAAAAGTAATTTCTCTGCTCACTGCATGGAACTCCGGTGTTTTGACCGATGGCAAATGATAAATCTCAGTGCACCTCAAAACACACCTCTGTTGATCTGTCAACCAGAATTCCCCAATGTCCCATCCAAGGCATTCACATATCGCTTTGAGGATTTTTGGAGAGGCTTCGTCAAGCGTAGCGGATTCTGCCAGAACTTGTGTTACAGCATACTGAGCGCTCTTTCGCCTTTCGATTTGCTTGTGCCCGGTGATATCTTCCTTAATTGCCATAAAATTGGTGCAGATTCCTTCGGGGTTTTTTACGGGAAAAATAGTTACTGATTCCCAGTACAACTCACCATTCTTTTTTTTATTATGAAATTCTCCCCGCCATACCTCCCCGGAGGCAATGGTATTCCACATGTGCAAGTATTCCTCCGGTGGTGTTCCACCTGATTTTAGAAAACGCGGATTTCTCCCGACGACTTCTTCAAGAGCGTACCCCGTTAGTGCGGAAAATTTTGGATTGACATATTCGATATTCCCTTCAATATCAGTAATTATAATCGAACTCGGACTCTGTTCTATTGCCTGGGATAATTTACGAAGCTGGGTTTCCATCCTCTTTCGTTCGGTAATATCCTGTATCATTCCCACCATCCGGACAGCCTTTCCCGACTTATCGAATATTACCTCAGCCTTTTCATTGACAAAGCGCGCTGTTCCATCCTTGCGAAGCACACGAAATTCGATATCATAAGGTTTTTTATTGCACAAGGCGTTACAAACGGATTGCCTTACATATTTTCTATCACCGGGATGTACGCACTGCAAGAATGACCTGAACGTATTCTTGTATTCCTGCGGGATTAAACCGCAGATGCGAAAAAACTCCTCGGATTCGATCGTCTTATTGTTACCTATGTCCCATTCCCAATCTCCAATATGGGCGATTCGTTGCACCTCGGAAAGCCTGAATTGACTCTTCTGCACTTCTTCAGCGGCCTTTTTCTTATCGCTGATATCAACCGCCACACCGCCGAGATACCTTTTCCCTGAATGACTTTTTACAGGGAATTTAAACACCAGCCATTCACGAAGGACGCCTTCGGTCGTTGGAACAGTTTCATAAAATTCAACCGCTTTCTCTGTTGTGAGGACGGCTTTATCATTTTTGCGCAATTGTTCAGCGCATTCAGGCCAGCAATCAAAATCCGTCTTACCGAGAATCTTGCCCATCATACTCTCATATTTTTGCATAAAAGTCGCATTTATGTAAACATAACGGCCGTCTTCGTCTTTCATAAATGCCAATGCAGGATTATTGTCCATAAATGCCTTAAAACGTTCTTCGCTTTCCCGTACCACAGACTGAGATCGTCTGGAGACCAGATATGCAAAGAAAATGGCAAGGATTACCATTGGAATACTCAGGAGAATGGTGCGATCCCTTAAAGACGTTACCGGGAGAAAGGCGTCCTTTGCATTCATTTCCACACAGAGAGTCCACCCCGTCGAAGGAATGCACATCGCAGACCCGATTACCACGTCACCGAGATAATTGTTATAAACGGCCGTTGTCTCTCTGCCGGCAGCGCATTCAATCACAGGCAAAGTTTCGACCTTCTGCCCAATAACTCCACCGCAGAATATCGAAGGACTGATCATTTCCATTTTCTTATTAACAAGGTAAACATCCAGTAGTTCGCTCTTCACCGGTTTAGCGGAAGAAGCTCCCCGCTCTATTTGAAACCTTCCTGAGACGACCTTATTTAACTCGGTGGTATCATAGCAATTGATGATTGCCCCAAGGGCCGTCTCTGTCCCTTTGTCTGTGATAGGCGCTGTAACAGAAATTTGACAGAGGGTGTCCTGCTTTGAAATATCGTGCGCGACATATACATCACTCAGATAAACCCCCTTCATCCCCTGAATAAAGTAATCGTTTGTTGTTAGTTCCATACCTATCGTAGCATCGTCAGTTGAGGCAATTTTCCTGCCGGACATGTCAGCAATACATAGAGAACGAATACTCGTATCGAGCGGCATTTTATGCCGCAAGTGGTCGATTAGGGATTTTTGCAATCTCGTGTAAGTCGGGTCTCCTGCATCAAGCGCTTTCATCTCACGCAGACTCCTCCGTATAACGTCATCAGCAGAAAAGTCCACCGCCCGATTTTTTACCGTTTCAATAAATCCATAAAGTTGACCCTCTTTTGCTTCTGAGATGAGGGCGACATATTCAAGTGTTTGATTTTTTAGTGTCTTTTTTGCTGAAAAATAATTCAGACAACTAAGTACCGTTGTAGGAATTAAAGCTGCCAGGACAAAGGTTATTATGAGCTTTGCTGTTAGTTTCATTCAGGAGCCCTTTCTAATGAATGCGGAAAAAAAACATAAAGGCTTTAAAAGGGTTG
Source organism: Planctomycetota bacterium (assembly GCA_016188675.1). Taxonomy (GTDB): domain Bacteria; phylum Planctomycetota; class Brocadiia; order Brocadiales; family Brocadiaceae; genus Wunengus. Next base: position 5,166 of record JACPHJ010000085.1, on the reverse strand, counting down.
CTAAAAGGAATTGGTATGGGAATGGAACTTTGGGAAGAACGAGAATCAGCATAAATTTTCATCAATGTCTATACAAGAAGTCATCCTTATAAACAAAAAGTATTTATAAATATTTTATTATAATTATAAACAATTTATGGCCAATAACAAAAGAAATTTAATCTGCAAAAAATTCGAAGGAACGATCCACGAAACAAGCGAAAACGTAACAATTTAGCATTTTGAAAAAGGTAGCGCCGATCCCTTGTGGTCGGCATGATGCGGGGGATAAACCACCCGCGCTACGGAGTGTCTTTTGTGTAGGTTACATGTAAATGAACGGTTTTTTCAAAAAGCTAAATTGTTACCGAAAAACCTGGAAAGAAGATAACTTCAGAACCTATCAGGACAGATTTCATGAGGACAAATTTTTTAAATGACGAGGGTCGGGTGCCGTGTGACGAAAAAACTTGTCCTCGTGAAAACGGGGAAACGTCACCTGGCACTTGTCACACGTCACTTTATTCATTTTGGTTGTGGCTTTGCTGCCCTAAGTGATATTCATCGTCATCAGGAATTCGGCGTTAGTCTTTGATTTTGCCAGCCTGTTCTTGAGCAGTTCCATCGCTTCGACGGGGTTCATTTCGTTGAGCACCTTCCGGAGCATCCACATGCGTTTAATTTCATCAGGGTTAACGATCAATTCTTCTTTTCGTGTACCAGAACGGGTAATGTCAATGGCAGGAAATAATCTGCGGTCTGCCAGTTTCCTGTCCAGGTGCAATTCCATGTTACCTGTACCCTTAAACTCCTCGAAGATAACTTCATCCATCCTGCTCCCGGTATCTATCAAAGCCGTTGCGATAATGGTAAGACTGCCGCCCTCTTCGATATTTCTTGCCGCGCCAAAAAACCTCTTAGGTTTCTGGAGTGCACTGGCATCCACACCACCTGAAAGGATTTTTCCGCTGTGAGGGACTTCGGTATTGTACGCACGTGCTAACCTTGTAATGGAATCAAGCAAAACGACGACGTCCCTGCCATATTCTACCATCCGCTTGGCCTTCTCAATTACCATTTCGGCAATCTGGATGTGCCGGCTGGCAGGTTCGTCAAATGTTGAGCCGATGACCTCGGCATCAACGGAACGATCCATATCGGTTACCTCTTCAGGCCTTTCGTCAATTAACAGGATAATCAAATAAACCTCAGGATGATTCTTTGTAATACTGTTTGCAATTTTTTGCAATAATACCGTTTTTCCTGTACGCGGAGGCGCTACAATCAAACCTCTTTGTCCCTTCCCGATAGGGGTAACCAGGTCCATGATCCTCGTTTCAAGCTCGGCAGAGTCTTTTTCCAAAAAGAGTCTTTCTGAGGGGTGCAAAGGAGTCAGATCATCAAAAACAATCTTTTCACCCATGATCTCCGGATTCTCAAAATTGATAGCCTCTACCCGCAACAAGGCAAAGTACCTTTCGGTATCCTTGGGAGGCCTGATCTGACCGGATACTACGGCTCCCGTCCTTATTCCGAACCGGCGGATTTGAGAAGGGGAGATGTAGATATCGTCCGGGCAAGGTAGGTAATTGTAATCCGGCGACCGTAAGAATCCAAATCCTTCCGGAAGCACCTCTACTACGCCCTCTCCGTACATAAGACCGTTCTGATTGACCCTTTCTTTAAGAATTTTAAAGATCAGGTCTTGTTTTTTCAGCCCTGTGTATTCTTTAATGCCTTCTCTTTTTGCCGTATCCTGTAATTCTTTGATAGTCATTTTTTGCAATTCAGTGATGTGCATTTCCCCCCGTTTGATTTCTTCGTATTTTTCGTTTGTTTCCTGATCAACGACTACAGTTTCTTTTTTACCGTTCGCTACTGCCATAAATTTTCCTCCTTAATTTTTAAACTAAATTTGTTCAATGTAGAGCTGCCAGAACGCCTTTACTTGTCTAAAGGTGTTGTCTACTGTAAAATTATTATCTATAATGTAATCCGCTTTCCTTTTTTTATCCTCTAAAGCCATTTGGAAATGTTCTCTTTTGTCCAATTCCTCCCCTTTCCAATGCCTGCCGGTTATGCTTCGCTCCAATCTGTGATCTCTGCCGGTATTTACGAAAATAATGAAATCACATATCGAAGAGAGGTCTGATTCCTCTAACAATGCAGCATCGATAACAATAGCCTTTCGTCTCCCCTGTTTTTCAATTTCTGTAATTTTTGATTTTATCTGCTCGATGACGACGGGATGCAAGATGCCGCACAGGTCGTCCAGACACGTCTTGTCCTGAAATACAATTTCCGCAAGTCTTGAGCGATCAATTTTGCCATAGATATCCTGAACACTGTTTCCAAACCTTTCCACAATCTTATTTTTCAGTTCTTGCACAAGAAACAGCCGATGGCACATCTCGTCGGCATCAATATATTCAGACCCCAGGGAAGCAAGCATGCGGCCTATGGTGCTTTTCCCGCTCGATATGCCGCCTGTTATGCCAATAATCTTTGGTTGACGGCTCACTCTGTTTCCATCCAGTTTTTCCCGGTCTTTATGTTTACCTTTATTGGGACGTTCAGGGCAACCGCATGACTCATTTCTTCCCGGATCATAGAACGTGTTGACGCTAATTTGTTTTCCTTTACTTCGAAGAGTAATTCATCGTGTATCTGGAGCACCAACTTTGCTTCGTTCTCACCCTGCTTCAGTTTTGCATGGATATTATTCATGGCAACCTTGATTAAATCAGCCGCAGTGCCTTGAATAATCGTATTGATAGCAATTCGCTCCGCAAGGTTTCTGCGTTTTTTATCTTCAGAACGAATATCAGGTATAGACCGTTTCCTGTTAAAAAGCGTTTGTACATATCCACAGGCCTTTGCATTTTCTATAACCCTGTCTCTGTATCCTTTTACGCCGTGATATAAACTGAAATAGGCATTGATAAACTCACGAGATTCTTCCAGGGTCAGTCCTGTATCCCTGGAAAGCCCAAATTCACTGAGTCCGTAAATGATTCCAAAATTGACAGCCTTTGCATTCCGTCTCATCTCTGAGGTTACGCCTTCTATTGGCACGTTATAAATGGCAGAGGCTACAACAGAATGGATATCCTTGTCCTGCCGGAATGCCGTTACTAAGGCCGCATCTTCGGAAAAATGTGCGAGGATGCGTAATTCTATCTGCGAATAATCAGCCGATAAAAATACCGTCGCTTCTTCGGAAGGAATGAAGGCACGACGGATTTGCCTTCCGACATCCGCCCGAATCGGGATGTTTTGAAGGTTTGGCTCACTGCTGCTGAGCCGTCCTGTGGAAGTAACCGTCTGATTAAACGATGTGTGTACCCGACCGGTACCCGGATTTATCATCTCTGGCAAGGCATCGACATACGTATTCTTTAACTTGGTGAGCTGACGATATTCTAATACTAATTTTGGTAAGGTATGACGCCACGCAAGTGCGGTCAGGACATTTGCATCTGTCGATAAACCTGTTTTGGTGCGCCGCAACCGCGGCAATTCAAGCTTTTCGAAGAGAATTTTACTCAATTGCTTTGGTGAATCGATATTAAACTCGTGTCCGGCTGAGGTGTAAATTTCCTTTTCAAGTTGCTCTAATTTAGTAGCCAAATTAGACGACATTTCTTTTAAAACATTAGTGTCCAGAGCGACCCCGTTCCATTCCATCTCTGCCAAAACGTAGATCAGGGGAATTTCAATGCTTTGGAACAGAGGCCACAGTCCTTCTTTTTTTAGCAGTGGTTCCATGACAGAGGCCAATCGGAATGCGACATCGGCATCCTGACAGGCATATTGACAGACCTTATCAACATCCACCTTGTCCATCGTAATCTGTTCTCTTCCAGAACCAATTAATTCTGATGTAGTAATTGTTTTATACGACAAATACTCAAAGGCGATGTCGTCCAGGTTATGATTTCTTTTCACGGGATTCAGTAAGTATGAAGCAACCATGGAGTCAAATGCAATTCCTTGTAAGTGAATATTATTATTTCTGAGCACCAGGAGATCATATTTAATATTCTGTCCAATTTTTTTGATGTTTTCATCTTCTGCCACTGTTCGAATCTTTGGAAGCACTGCGCTTGCATCTAAATGTCCTGTTCCCTCCGGTGACATCAAAGGCAGGTAATATGCCTCTTTTTCCTGCCAGGAAAATGAAATACCCACGATCTGTGCCTTGAGGGGTTTGGCGTTTGTTGTTTCCAGATCGACGGCAAATACTTTTTGATTCTTTAACTTTTCGAAAAAATCATTAAATTTTTCTACCGTATTTATAAGTTGATACCGTGTTTCCTCGGTCTTTGCCGTTGCAACCATGTCCGCAAGGAGTGTATTGAATCCGAATCCCCTGAAAAGTTTTTTGAGTTTTGTGTTTTCGGTCGTATTTAATTTGCAGGCATTCATATTTACCTGAATTGGAATGTCGCTGTAAAGCTTCAAAAGCCTTCGGGAAAGCCTGGCCTGCTCTGCAAATAATCTCAAATTTTCCTGTCTCTTCTTTCCGGAAATTTGATCAACGTTTGTAAGCACAGATTCCATAGATCCCCATTTTTGGATAAGTTCCAATGCCGTTTTATTGCCAATGCCCGGTATGCCAGGCACATTGTCAGAAGCATCTCCAGAAAGAGCCAACACATCAACTACTTGCTCCGGACGTATACCTTTTTCTTTCAAAAGGGATTCGTGGTCAATCATCACGCCTTTTTTTGCATTAAATATTTTTACCTGCGGGCTTAATAATTGTTCCATGTCTTTATCTGAGGTTGCAATGATGATTTCGACGTTTTTATCGGATAGTTTTTTTACAAGGGCGCTAATTACATCATCGGCCTCATAACCCTTGGCTGCATAGATAGGAATATTGTGCGCCCTGACGACCTTATATATTAAGGGAATCTGCGCCTGCAACTCATCAGGCGTCGGTTTACGGTTTGCCTTATATTCAGCGTAACTATTATGTCTATGTGTGGCATATTTTGTGTCAAATACCACTACTACATACTCAGGGTGATGCTCCCTGAGCAACTTTTGCAACATCCTAGTGAATCCATACACTGCATTTGCCGGTTTTCCATCGGGTGTTGTAAGCTTTGCCGTAATAGCATAATATGCCTGATAGCAATGTGAATGTCCATCTAAGATAAAAAATCGCTCTGACATTCT
>JACPHJ010000089.1 GCA_016188675.1 Planctomycetota bacterium | reverse complement strand
ATTTCGTTATTTTCCTGCATTAAAGAATTAATCTACCTTCCCTATCATTTGGAAATTTTCGGCAAAGCTTAATAATGTCTTTGGCAAATTCCTTTGTTCTACTTTTCATTTCGTTGCGATCCATCTTTTCCTCCTATTCGTCCGATTTATTCTTTTTAAATCCGAAATCCGAATTCCGCAATCCGAAATTACATTCTACTCATTTTTATTTAATATAAGACCCCCATTCGCTCGATACAATAACAGATTTTCTGGTGGAGTATCATGGAAAGTATCGCGGTTTCCTTGATTGTCAATTAACATCCCAATACCAATAATGTCTTCGGTTTTTAATCCTCCAGAAACCCGATGCCGGTATCGTGGCCGCATCCCTGCGAGACGCCAAAAGAGCACTCGTATGTGTCGTCTCCTAATTTGTCTTCCAACAAACCGATAGCTGAATGAATGCCCGCGCCCTGGGCATAGCGGCCGGCATAATATTTATCAGTACCATCATTGTCATGGAGTAATCCTAATGAAAAATAGTACCCGCTGCCCTGGGAAAAATAGTCTCCATGATATTGATCGTTCCCTTTTTGGTCGATGAGTACACCGGCACCTCCTGATGCGCCAACAACGGTTTCTTCCGGCCTGATGCCCATGCCCATTCCCTGAGACATGGACTGAAATGATTTTTCGGGGTCTCTGAAATCGGAATATTTACCTCCCGCAAAGTAGAAATCATTTCCACAAGCATCTATTAATGCACCAAACCCCTTTGTAAATCCAACGCCCTGTGCAAATTGTCCGCTAAAATAGACATCGCTGCCCTTGAGGTCACTCAGCAGTCCTGCCCCAAAAAAACCAACTCCTTGATTTAAGACATGACCGCTATAAAAATCATCTCCGTTATTATCCAATAGCAACCCAACGCCAAACAGGCACGATCCTTGTGAAAAATTTTGGCCCAAATACTTATCATTTCCTCCGCAGTCTGCAAGAAGACCAACACCGAATCTTCCTGTTCCCTGGGCAAATGAATTTGCGGCGTTATAAACATCATTTCCTGAAAAATCAATACAGATAGAGACAGGGATATTCTTGTTGGATGCGCCTGCATTATTGAAATAATAATCGTCGCCTCCAAGGTCGATAATTACTGCCGCATCGGCATAATAATAACAAGTGCCTGTCCCACCCACTACGATTTTTCCAATGTTTGTATCCTGAACGAACAAGATATCACCGGTAAAATTATTGGTATCTTTAATATCGCTGCTCGAATTGTTTTGTGTATTTTGACATCGAATAGGTTCTGGCAAGTTAAATGGTAATACTTTAGTTTGTGCTACATCTTGAGGTGTTTTAGCGTCCGTTCGCTGTTCAAAATCCAGAAGGGTAAGTTTGTTCAAAAGTATTGAGACGGCTTCAAATAATTTTGAAAGATCTACATTTTGAGACAATGCCAGCAATCTGGTAAGATCCTGTGGCATTATCTTCTCATCAGGTAGCCAGACTTTCTGGGCATTTTGATACAAAAATTCAGCCTCTTCCTGAGATACGTTGTGGAATGACTCTTTTATGAGAAAAACACAGGGCGCTAAACTATCGATAATGAGTTGGAGTTGTTCCTGCAACGAGTCAGCCGCAACAATGTGTTCTATTTTAAGTGGAAATCCAACATCTAATAACTTTGCCGCAAATTCCACCTGGGTACCTATACCTTTGTCTATCAAGTTTTCATGGATGTCCTGACCGATCTGACGGGTATCAAATGGGTGGAGCATTAAATAATCTACGATAGATAGGCGGAATGGATTTACCTTGTTATTTGCCTGAAAACCTTCCCGTACATATGCCTCTTCACCAATCCGTTGTATTGCCGTACCAAGTCTTTCTTTGTACGTTTCATTTTGAATGGCGAAATCGATGAAATATTTTTCTGATTTTCGAGATAAATCTGACATAGACCTTTCGTTCAGCCATGTCAAAGACGAAACCGGTGCGGTCGTATTCGTAAGAAGTTTTGCAACTAATTTCGGTTTGATCACTATTTCTGTATCATTTCTGGAAACGGTAAGCTCAGGTATGCCCCCTGCCCCTGTTGTTTCAATGGTTTTTTTGAATTTGATGAGATTGAAACCGTCCTTATCTATTGTAGTTTCGTTATTAATCTTCGTAATAATATCGCCCGTCTTCAAACCTGCCTCATCTGCGGGCGACCCCACGGTAATTTCCTTTACCAAAATGCCCTTTCCTTCAGCATTTTCCATAAAGATTCCCAGCCATCCTTTATTAAAATCGACCTTGTTCTTCCGAAATCCCTTTTCTTTCAGATAAAAGAAGTTTTCGATATCAAACCTTTGGTCAGAGACAGACGCCTGTACACTATCTTCAGCAAAGGTATCCATACACATCGTGGATACTACAAGGATACACACAAAAGGAACACAATATAAAATTTTATTGAACATGATTCAGGTCTGTTTTGTTCTTATGAACCCCGGATAAACGC
>JACPHJ010000076.1 GCA_016188675.1 Planctomycetota bacterium | reverse complement strand
CGTCTTCCTTGTTGTCTGACGGCCGTAGCGCATCTCCAATATGCGGATCTTTTCCAACCTTCTGATGTGTCGCTCTGCGCCGGTAAATTTAGCCTCCACGAATGCCCGAACAAGTTCTTTGGCAAGTTCAAGCCCAACCACACACGCCCCCAACACCAGGATATTCATATCATCATGTTCTACCCCCTGGTGAGCCGAGTATGTATCATGACAAAGCCCTGCGCGTATGCCAGGCAGTTTGGTTGCCGCAACTGAAGCGCCAACACCGCTACAACAAATGAGAATTCCACGATCTGCCTGATTCTTTAGGAGAGACAGCCCAACTGCTTCAGCAAAATCAGGATAGTCCACTGGCTCCGTGCTAAATGCGCCCACATCTATAACCTGGAATCCCATCTCCTGAAGGAAGGTGGTGAGATGTTCCTTCAATTCGAATCCCGCATGATCGGCGCCAATTGCGATCTTGTCAACCATTTTCAAATCCATACACATGCTCGAAATAAGCCCGAAGAATCTCTGCAACGCTCCACGCCTGCGATATGCATCCACGGGACGTATGGGGTGGGTCTCCATCGAATATCTCAGAAACCGTCCCCAACCCTGCATCAGAAAGATGGTCGCAAAATGGCGCAAACAATCCTTTGAGATAGTTCAGGGTATCCTTATTGCCGGCGTAAGCCTTTGCATAGGCCGAAATGTACGGGCCTACCAGCCACGCCCATACCGTGCCCTGATGATACGCCCTGTCCCTTTCATAAACATTCCCGCAGTAACGACCAATATAGTCTTTATCTTTTGGCGAAAGGCTTCTCAGTCCGTACGGCGTCAACAGGTGTTCTTTCACTATCTCAACTACGTTCCGCTTTCTCTTTATTGACAGCATCGAATACGGCAGACTCACGGCAAATATCTGATTGGGGCAAATGGCGCAATTTTTCGTTTCGCCATTAATATAGTCATAAAGATACTGCCCCCCATCATACCAAAAGGCATCGTTAAATGACACGCTTACTTTTTGCGCTAAACGGGAATAGTCCGTGCTTTCAGTGATAAAATCCATTTCGCGGGCGAGGAATGACATGATTTTTAGTGCATTATACCATAACGCATTAATTTCTACAGCCTTTCCCATGCGCGGCGTCACCACCCAGTCCCCTACTTTTGCATCCATCCACGTCAGTTGCACCCCCTCAACGCCCGCATATATCAACCCATCTGAATCCATGTGAATATTGTACCGCGTCCCCTTCTTATAATGTTCAACAATCTCTTTCAACACGCCGAACAAATCTTTCCGAATGGTGTTCAAATCCTTTGCAAAGCGCAGATACTGGTACACTGCCTGAATGTACCACAGCGATGCGTCAACGGTATTGTATTCAGGCGTCTCGCCGTAATCATGGAATCGGTTCGGTATCATTCCTTTGCTTATGTACTGTGCAAAGGAAAGCAATATTTCCCGTGCATCTTCGAATCTGCCCTGGACGAGGGTAAGTCCCGGCAGAGAAATCATGGTATCGCGTCCCCAATCCCCAAACCAGTGATACCCCGCGATGATGCTCTTCTTGTTACCCCCTCGTTTCACAATAAAACTGTTAGAAACCGGCAACAAAGTTTCACATAATTCAACGATTTTTTCCCTTTCCGCTTCCGCCTGCAGTGGTTTTTGCTGGTTCAATCTTGAAGATTGAACCAAAACGTTTTCACGCAGTGCGGTTTCTTTCTTTAACAGTTCGAACACATTCAATTTATTGTATTCATTTGTAGAGGCAACGATGTAACAATCCATCCCTTTGTTCAGGTCGAACTGTAGGGCAAATGGGCTAAAGTGGTCTTCGTGTGACTCCAGGCCACGTTCAATCTCCTTCGGGTATTCCATATTTTTATACCAGAATGACGTCTTATCCATTGCCTCTGCATTATGGAAAACATACATGGGTGGAAGATTTTCGTACGGTTGTAAACACACCCTACTATTATCAAGAATTTTATAACCGGTCTCAAAGACAGGATTTTCATGGGTAAGCCAGTGGTAATCGCGGAATGCAACCATGACCCTTACCGTCAACTTAAGGGCTAACTGCCGTTCGCCCCTGCAATTCACCTGATACAAAATTACCGTTGAATTTTCTCCATGAACCATAAACACCACTTTTTTAATACTTATTCCGCCAATGGAATAATCGAAGGTGGGAAATGGTTTCAAGCTAAACTGGACAAGGTTTTTGTATCCTTCGGGATAGATTGCATTAGGATATATGTTTGTAGAAAGAGGAAATTCCTTCCCGTCAATACACAGAAATTCTTCCATTTTGGAGAGCAACAGGGTACGGCCAAGGGGCGGCCTGGTAGCGGCCATAAGCAGGCCGTGATAACGTCTTGTATTTGCTCCGATTATCGTAGAGGATGCATAACCGCCGATCCCGTTGGTCTCCAACCATTCCTTTTCAATAGCGTTAGAAAGGTTACGACAGGTATCTTTATTGAATTCTATCATCATAGTAAAATTGCTTTTAAGTTATAGTTAATAACAAAAGAATGTTGTCATTTCGAAGGAGCGGAGCGACTGAGAAATCTTAAGATTCCTCACGGAGTTCACTCTGAACAAAGTGAATGTGTTCGGAATGACAAGCGCTCAATGTCTACTTATTTAAGATGTTTGCAGTAAGCTGGTGCACAGATTACTGGGCATTTTTACCCGCCCCTAAATCCCCTCCCAAGAGGGGACTTTAATTCCCCCTTAACAAACTAGGGGGATTTAGGGAGGTTGTAACTCTGCGTTGTCCGCACCCTTTGCGGTAAACTATTACGTTCTTCCTATTTTATCAGTATTTTTAAAGGTTTCAATTCGATTATTTTTTGCTTTCATCCGCCTTTATATTCCTTTATACTTTGGGAAAAGTAGTTATACAGGAATCCGCTAAGGATACTTTATCATGAAATGTCCGCACTGTCTGGAATCATTCCACGATTTTTACGAGGTAATACCCGTTGGTAACGACGCGGACGGCAATTGGGGTGTTGTTAGCAGGAAGTGTCCGTCCTGTGAACGGGTAGTGCTGGTCCTGGTGAACGGAAAAATTGGCAGTATCGGAGGCCGTGCCATGATGGAGTCCGTCAAAGGCGAACGCCTTATTTATCCAAGGACCCCAAGCCGTACACCACTCCCGAAAGAAGTGCCTGAAGAATTTGCCGAAGTTTACAAAGAGGCATGCACGGTGCTTGCCGATAGTCCAAAGGCAAGCTCTGCCATAAGTCGTCGCTGTCTACAGCATCTTTTAAGGGAAATGGCTCACGTAAAACCCTCGAAACTCGCAGAAGAAATCCAGGAAGTGATAGACAATGGAAACTTGCCGCCTTACATAGTAGAAGCAATCGATGCCGTTCGGAAGATCGGCAATTATGCGTCTCATCCAATAAAGAGCGAAAGGCCTGGAGAGATTGTGAACGTTGAGCCCTGCGAGGCAGATTGGAACCTCGATGTGCTGGAAGCCCTCTTTAATTATTATTTTGTTCAACCGGCAACCATAAAAAAGAAACGGGAATTCCTTAATTTCAAGCTTAAGGAAGCTGATAAAAAGGGCATGAAAAAAACATAGATAGCAACATCACAGTATTGTGTATCACTAAATAAATGACACATTCTCGTAAGGCCAATTGCAGGAGTCAAAAATTTATGCAATTGGCCTTTTCTCATTTAACAAAAATGAGTATTTGATTAATAGCCAAAAAATAGTATATTGATTAGAATTAAACTAGGTTATCACAGGCAATAACTCGTAGGGGTTGAAAATCTTCAACCCCTACATTGAAATTCCTAAAATTAGCTGGGAAAAACCCAACAACTTTTTTTCTACCCACCCCTTAATCCCCTCCCAGGAGGGGACTTTAATTCCCCCTTAGAAAAAGGGGGATTCAGGGGGTTATCATTCCCCTCTTGAGAGGGGTAAGGGGTGTGTTGTAGTTTTGTTCACTATAAATTGAGAAATTCTCTGAAATACATTATGGTAGATAAAACAAGTGTCTCTATCGTCCGATGTGAAAATTACGACAGGGATAAAGTCGTTACGGCTGTCGAACAGACCTTTGCATACTTTGGCGGTATTCACGCCATCATTAAAAAGGGGGCAAAGGTACTCCTGAAGCCGAACTTTATTAAGGAAAGCGCGCCGGAAGACTGCACCATTACCCATCCAATGGTCATCGAGGCAGTAGCCAAAAAGGTGCTGGAAATGGGCGCAACACCGATTATCGGCGATAGCCCGGCCTTTGGCGCTATATCAAAGATTGCCAGACGTGCAGGTATTGACCGTTTTGCCGAAGAGCACGGTATAGAAATTATAGAACTCGACTCACCACGCCGGGTGAAGACAAATTGCGGGACAAAACCGTTCACACTCACCGTCTCCGGCAGGGCGCTGGACGTTGATGCCATTATCAACATCCCCAAACTCAAGGCGCATGGGCAATTGTTATATACTGCAGGAGTAAAAAACATGTATGGGTGTGTCAGCGGCAAGAGAAAGGCCTGGCGTCATTTTCAATCAAAAGACGATATTGAATGGTATGCAGAGATGCTGCTGGCCAATTATCATGCCGTGAAACCAGCGTTTACCATTGTGGATGCCGTTATGGCTATGGAAAAACATGGTCCTTCCGGGGGAATACCAAAACAAGTTTCTTTAATCTTCGGGGGCATTGACTGCATCGCTATTGACCGGGTCGTAGCGGAGGTTATTAACGCACATCCTTCCCAGTCGCCGCTTTTAAAGGCAGCAAAAACTCATTCCATAGGAGAGCAAAATTTGAATACCATAGAAATATTGGGAGAATCAGTTTCCTCCGTAAAAGTGCATGATTTTATCCTGCCCAAACTGGTACCGGTTGGATTTACTACCTTCAGGGTTATGAAGAGTCTTGCCAAACATCTCTGGTTGAAGAACTTTGGCAAGGCCATTTTATTTCTTTTGACTTTCTCCCTATTACTGCCAATGAATGCCTTTTCAGAAGAAAACAACTTAAGGAATTTTCCATCACAAGTAGCTGTTGATGATGTTATTCACGTCCCAACAGGCGAAAAGGTGCAGTTTTCCAACTTGACCCATTTTTTTGATTGCGCCCGTGTCCTTTACGTCGGCGAAGCCCACGCCAATAAAGCGGCACACCAGGTACAATTAAAGATACTCAAGTCGTTTTATGAGAAATTTGGAAACAACATTGCCGTTGGCATGGAGATGTTTACAAGGCCATATCAGCCTTTTCTGGACCAATGGATTGCCGGTGAAATTGACGAGAATAAATTCCTGGAAGAGACCCGCTGGAATTCGGAATGGGGATATGATTATGATTTATATAAAGACATCCTGGATTTTGCACGTGAAAAGAAAATCCCTGTGATCGCCTTAAACGCCCCAAAGGCAATGGTAAAAATGGTAAGTAAAAACGGCCTTAAAGGGCTAAGTGAGGAAGAGAAAAAGCAATTGCCTGAAATTGACACGACCGATAATTTTCACCGGGCTTATCTGGAGAGGGCTATTCGGGAACACATGGTAGACCGTACAGCCGATTTAGAAAAATATAACGACGTTCAGAATTTATGGGAAGAATACATGGCGCAAACAATTGCAGATTACTTATCATCCTGGGAAGGCAAAGATAAGAAGTTTCTGGCCTTTGCTGGAAATGGCCATATAATCTACGACTTCGGCATACCGAAAAAGGTGTTTCGACGCACGCACTTACCCTATTACACAATTTATCCCGCTGAGTTTCACGGCGAAAAACCCACACCAGAGCATGACCTGTTTTTACCCGAAATTCCTTTAGAACCGGCTGATTTTGTCTGGGTTATCACTCCTTTAGTGGAACAAAAAAGGATATATTTGGGGGTTCAACTAAAAAGAACAGGTGAAAACAAACTGGTCATACAGGAAATAACCCCAAAAAGCCCTGCAGAAAAGGCGGGATTTATTGTAGGTGATGTTATTTCGTCAATTGATGGAAACACAGTAAAAGGTGTGCCAGAGCTGGTTCATTACCTTCAGACAAAGAAGTTTGGAGATACCTGTACTGTGGATATCGAACGCGATGGTACGAGGATTTCTTATCCGGTCACCCTTTTTGAAATGGAAGAGGAGTAATAATCCACCGCAGAGACAAAGAACAAACAAATTAGATTGGGGTTTAAAAGACGAAACCCCAACGATTTTTTTACACACCCCTACCCCTCCCAGGAGGGGACTTCTTCAATTCCCCTCTTGAGAGGGGCAGGGGTGTGTTTATCTATATATTTAATTAACGGACTGAAATTCCTAAACATTAACCTATGCAGACAATACTATCAACGCAATACAATCCTAAAGAAATTGAAGATAAGTGGTACCGCTTCTGGGAGGAAAAAGGGGTCTTTCACAGCGTACCGGATTCCTCGAAGAAACCTTATACCATCGTCATTCCGCCTCCAAACGTCACAGGCGTGCTTCACATGGGGCATGCCCTGAATAATATTATCCAGGATATTTTAATCCGATGGAGACGCATGGAGGGATACACTGCCCTCTGGATGCCCGGCACAGACCATGCAGGCATTGCCACCCAGAATGTGGTCGAACGGGAACTGGCCACAAAACACATCAAACGTGAACATCTGGGACGTGAACGCTTTATTGAAGAAGTCTGGAAATGGAAGAACCAGTACGGCTCGACCATTATAAATCAGTTGAAAAAACTGGGGAGTTCCTGCGACTGGGCAAGGGAACGCTTCACTATGGATGAAGGACTCTCGGCGGCAGTGAAGGAGACCTTTGTGCGCCTGTTCGAGAGGGGATTAATCTACAAGGGCAAATACATGATCAACTGGTGTCCGCGATGCTGCACAGCCCTTGCCGATGACGAGGTTGAGCATGAGGAGCACGAGGGACACCTGTGGCACATAAAATACCCGTTCAGAGACGCCCCGCATCTTTATATTGTAGTAGCCACAACACGTCCTGAAACCATGCTGGGCGACGTTGCGGTAGCCGTTAATCCGAAGGACGACCGTTATAAAGACATGTTGGGTGAGATGCTCACGCTCCCTATCGTTGACCGCGAAATACCAATAATTGCGGATGATTTTGTGGATACGTCCTTTGGAACGGGCGCAGTCAAGGTTACCCCCGCTCACGATCCCAATGATTTCGAAATGGGCAAACGTCACAATCTAACCCCGATTGTCGTTATGAAGGAGAACGGAGTCATGAACGAACATGCAGGGGAATATGAGGGGCTGGACCGGTTCGAATGCAGAAATGCGCTGGTAGAAGAATTAAAATTAAAGAAATTCATCGAGATGGTCACACCACACAAACATTCTGTCGGGCATTGTTACCGGTGTCATACGGTTATTGAACCGTATATTTCAGACCAGTGGTTTGTAAAGATGCGTCCCCTTGCGGATGCCGCTATTCATGCTTCCAGAAACAAATCGGTGACCTTCTTCCCGGAGCGCTGGGAGAAGATTTATCTAAGCTGGCTGGAAAATGTGCGTGACTGGTGCATTTCAAGGCAGATTTGGTGGGGACATCGTATTCCCGCATGGTATTGTCAGGACTGTGAAGCAATCACCGTATCAAGCAGTACGCCTGAGAAGTGTTCCAAGTGCAGCAGCAAAATACTTAAACAGGACGCGGACGTGCTGGATACGTGGTTCAGCTCTGCATTATGGCCTTTTTCCACGATGGGCTGGCCGAAAGAGACATCTGAGTTGAAATACTATTATCCAACGTCTACCCTTGTCACCGACCGGGGGATCATCTATTTCTGGGTAGCGCGCATGGTTATGATGGGTCTCGAACTCATGCGGCATGTCCCCTTCTCCAACGTTTATATCCACGGTACAATCCTCGACGAAATTGGAAGAAAAATGAGCAAGTCGCTGGGTAACGGCATCGATCCACTTGTCATGATTGATCAGTATGGCGCGGATGCCGTGCGATTTTCTATTACCGTACTCACCACAGAAGGTCAGGATATAAAACTTTCTGAAAGCAAGTTCGAAATGGGACGCAATTTTACCAACAAATTGTGGAATGCGGCAAGGTTTATCATGATGAACCTGAAGGATGAGCATCCGCAAGAAATCAAACCGGAACCTGCGGATTATCAGTTCGAAGACAGATGGATACTCAGCCGTTTAAACATGACCATAATGATGTGCACCGCATCTTTAGAACAATTCAAATTTAACGATGCGGCCATGCACGTCTACGATTTTACCTGGCACTCCTTCTGCGATTGGTATCTGGAAGTCGTGAAGGCGCGTTTATACGAGCCGGTCAGTTCTCGTGATAAAAAGGTGGCGCAAACAGTCCTTGCAAAGGTATTTGATCAAATATTGCACCTCCTGCATCCTTTTGTACCTTTTATTACCGAGGAGCTATGGCACAATTTAAAAGGGATTGCGATTGAGAATAAAATCGACATACAGAAAGACACGGGTTGCGAAAGTCTTGCATGCGATGCCTGGCCGACGGTAGATAAACGATATGAAGACCGAACCGCCGAGGATACAATGGCTATCCTGCAAAATATTATCCGTGCCATTCGGAATATACGCAGTAAGATGAATATCAAGGACAAACAAAAGTTGGACGCAATCATCTCCGTTTCGGGAGATGGTGAATATAATTTAAAAGGACATTCAGATTTACTCAAACGGATGGCCAACCTCGAACGTTTGGAAATCGGCAATAATCTTTCAAAGCCTGATAATGCGGCCTCCGAGGTTATCGGGCAGATACAGGCATTTGTGCCTCTTGAGGGTATTATTGACCCCGCCGCAGAGAAGGAGCGTCAGTTGAAACATCTGAATCAGCTTGAGAATCACTTAATGGTGGTGAAACGGAAGCTGGAAAATAAAGATTTTGTTGCAAGGGCGCCTGCCCATGTAGTAACAATGGAACAAAACCGCGAAAAAGAATTGTTAGAGCAGATACAAAAAATAAAACTTATTTTGAACGATATTGGGTAAGGAACTATGAAAAAATCATATTGCATTTCTTTATTTTGTTTAATTCTATCATGTTTCATTGCAATTTCAATTCTCCATGCTGAAACACTTGCATCCAAGTCGACGGCAAAAAAATGCCCGACCTGTAACAAGGTTTATTCAGAAGGGACAAAATTTTGCGGCGAAGATGGGGCACAGTTAGTTGACATACCCGTAAAAATGGTATGTCCTGACTGCAAGAAAGAAGGTACTCCTGGAGAAAAATTCTGCAAAGAACACGGAAAGAAACTTATTCCACTTGCAGAAGCCGCTCCTGTTCAGGAAGCGGATGCTATAAAACAAAAATTGGAACTCGCGAAGAAATATTACAAGGAGGGCAGTGATTACTGCGATGCCGAATCATACGACCTGGCATTGGAATCATACAAGAAGGCAGAAGCGGCATTCCCAGATTTTCCCGCGCTCCATTACAACATGGGCTGGCTTTACGGCAAGCTCGGAGATGCACAACAGGCTATCGACCACCTGCAAAAATATATTGTTCTGTCTCCAAACGCCAGTGATCTTACCGAGGTGCAGAGTTATGTCATCGTCTTAAAACAGGCGCTTGAAAAACAACAGAACATTCAAAATACCATCAAGAGCCGTTATGAGATCATGAAAAAGGCCGCTATTGTGCAAAAACAAAAATACAAAAGCGTCGTTGTGCCTGCCGGTGAATTTATCATGGGGACGGATGAGGCAAGGGAAGATGCATACCCTGAACATAAGGTCTATCTCGACGCATTTGAAATCGACTGCTATGAGGTAACGAACGCCCAGTATTGGGAATTCCTCGAGTATTTGAAAAAAACGAACGATCACAGTAAGTGTTTTAAAGGAGAGCCAAGCAACAAGGACCATACTCCCAGGTTCTGGGATAATGAATATTACAACGCGCCGGATTATCCCGTGGCGCGCATTGATTGGTATGATGCTTACGCTTATGCGTCATGGGCGGGCAAACGCCTGCCTACTGAGGCTGAATGGGAAAAAGCAGCAAGAGGATTAGACGGAAGAAATTTCCCCTGGGGAAACGAATGGGACACCGCCCGATGCAATCTCAGCGGCGAACCAAAGCCTGTGGGAAGCGTAGCCGCCGGGAAAAGTGTCTACGGATGTTATGACATGGCGGGCAGCGTCTATGAGTGGTGCGCCGACTGGTATCTGGAGACCTATTATACGGAATCTCCTTACAAAAACCCAAAAGGCCCTGAAAAAAGCGCCAGACGCGTAATCCGGGGAGGCTCAAGATTTTCGAAGCCATTTCAGGTTCGCACACACACAAGAAAATCCGAACAGCCGGAACTGTTCAATTTAGCGCTGGGTCTCCGATGCGCAAAGGACGTAAAAGAAAAATAACAAGAAGCCATGATAAACAATTTTTCCAAAACTATCCTGGAGAACCTCTATGACGGTGTATACTTTGTCGACTGCGACAGAAGGATTCTTTACTGGAATAAAGGCGCTGAAAATATTTCCGGCTACACCCGTTCCGAAGTAATTGGTAAACGATGCGCTGATAATATCCGCCATATAAACGAACATGGTATTCAATTATGTATGACTGAATGCCCATTGGCCAAAACAGTGGCCGATTCCGTTCCTCGTGAACAGAACTTGTATATTCGGCATAAAAAAGGGCATCGTGTACCTGTCCTGACGCGTACAAGCACACTTCAAGATTCACTTGGACAAATTATTGGCGCAGTAGAAATATTCAGCGACAACTCTCCGGTACATTCTATCACTCAAAGAATTAAAGAACTTGAAAAAATGGTGTTGCTTGATCCCCTCACAGAATTGGCAAACAGGCGGTACATTGAGTCAAATTTGCAGACCAGGTTAGATGAAATGCGCAGATATGGCAGGCCTTTTGGCATTCTCTTCATGGATATAGACCGCTTTAAAATAGTAAATGATACTTACGGACATGATATCGGAGACAAGGTATTAATAATGGTTGCAAACACGTTCGTAAAAAACGTAAGGGCGTCCGACATCGTAGGCCGCTGGGGTGGAGAAGAATTTCTCGCAATCATTCCCAATATCAACGAAGAGCAATTATATTTCACTGCAAATAAACTTCGCGTCCTTGTCGAACAGTCGGGTTTTTCCCTGGATTCAGGCATCGTTCAGGTTACTGTCTCTATTGGGGCTACCATTGCGCAACCGAAAGACACTGCAGAAACACTACTGGAGAGGGCGGACAAACTATTGTATTACAGCAAGGCTAACGGACGAAATCGTGCGTCAATCAGGCAATTATAGACCTGTAATTGTCATTTCGACCAAAGGGAGAAATCTTGAAGATTCCTCGCTTCGCTCGGAATGACAGCCGAAGGGGAAATTTCATCCTCCTTTGTGACCGAAGGTCATGGATGTTTCAAATAATTATGAAACTTTGGACACACATTAATTGTTTTATAAACGTATTGTTTTGTATTGCATATCATTAATCTTTCTGAAAGGAGACAGGACGTGAAGCGTATTGGCTATTTTATTGGTGTTGTGGGTATTGCATGCGCAGTAATAACCTCTTATGCAGTTAAAACGACATTCGCATCGAGCTGCTGTGGTGCGAAAGAATGCGGCGCCGCCGAACAGGCTGATACAAAATGCCTGGTCTGCGGTAAGGCCGTAGAAAAGGACAAAGGCGTAAAGGTGGAGTGCGAGGGTAAGACGATTGTTTTATGCTGCAAAGATTGTGAGGCCGTGTTCAAAAAGGATCCTTGTAAATTCTGCAAAGATGAAAAATGTGAGAAAAAGAAAGAGCATCATTAAGGAGTGTTATTACGATAGCAAACAAATTATAGTAAAGAGGCGTTCTTGTGTGGATAAACGCAAGAACGCCTCTTTTTTACAGAAATACTTTTAAACAATTATTCTGATGTTGAAATATGAAATTTTCATTTGGAAAAATATTCCTGAAATGTTTCCTTTGTTTTTTAAGCCTAATAATATTATTAATAGGTATAGCAAATATTTCAATCGCCAATCAGAAAAGAAACTACAGCAATAAAATAATTTTAATAAAATGTGCCGATAACTATGATGAGGGTAAGCATAATAACGAAAATGATGAAGATGATTATGAAGGAAAAGAATACGAGAATGGCGAAGATGCCGATGAAGCCGATATCACCTAGAGAGTGAATTATCTACCTCTTCGCTGGTTCATTCGTTCTCGATTGAACCAAATAATTTAGCATTTCACACAAGTTATTCTTTCAACTCTTTTACGATAAATGCGCCTTCAGGCGGGCTTAGGAGAATAGTTTTTACGCGTTCCTGCCATAGATTACCAAATTCCTTCGATTCATCTTCATTTGCCTTACCCTCACGGCTGGTTCAATCTTGCAGACTTCGTCGTGAGCGCTCAGTCGAATGATTGAACCAGATGGTTTGAACCGGTCACGTGGCGTTAAACTGCCGCAGTCCGTGAACCATGCCAAACGTTTCGGTTCAATCGTTGACGATTAAACCAGCCAAGACTTGTATGCATTAACCTCAGGCTTTAGCCTGAGACCAGAACAAATCAAATAACGGCTTTAGCCCTGAACCGGGAAAAATCACGGCTAAAGTCAGTTTTTATCTATACAGACCTCCGCCGTGAATGGCGGAGTTAAAGCAAGGTTACGCATTAGCCTGCGATTGCCAGGTTGCAGTATTCCTTACACTAAATGAAAGCTGGCAGCGCCGCGGCGCTGCCAGCCCTGACTGTTGCTACTTTACAACATCCACAGCTATTGTTTCTTTCATTTCTTCACACCAGAAGCTAACAGTTACACTTTCATTTGTCCTCTTACCTTTAATTTTAAACCTTGCCTGTCCGTTTGCATCCGTAATTGCTTTCCTTGGTGAAAATGACACACACTTTCTATCAAATATACCCGCTTTTCCTATTACTGCGTCACCTTCCACAAGGCAACCATCGCTGCCTGTCACCGTCACAATCACCTCTTTGCTTTTCCTCACTTTAAGATTCAAATTGTAAGATGACAGCGCCATTGACTCGGCAATGCATTCAGTAGGTATTGCCGTTGCCGTAGAAGCTGGCGACGGTGTCGGTGTAGCCGTCGGCGTGGGAATGGGCGTTGCTGCTGTTGATACGACACGGCTTACCGCCGTCACCCACCGCGATGCGCCGCTGGTATTTATCTCATCCGGACACCCAACCGTCAGCGTGTCGCCGCCAGACGCCCGGATGCGCTCATTGTCCAGCGTCGCGGTACTGCTCACCAGGATAGAGCCCTTAAACGTCCCCGTATCTGCGCCGGTCTCCGTTAGCTTCATCAATGCCCTGTTTATGGAAGACGTCTCTATAACGGCATGGTTCAGGAGTGTTTCTTCCTTGGTATGGTCTGTATTTTCCTCTGCATCCACGTGCATTACTGCGGCGTATTCGCCTATGGTGTACAATACCCTGTCAAATGCAAGGGTCGCATCAGAACTGCTGAATGCCAGCGTCTTTGTAATCGTTGAGGCGGTGGGGTTGGTATCCGTATAGACTACCGTGGCCGTGCCGCCCTGTACTGTCTTGAACGTGCCGATGTTTGACTTCGTGCCGGAGTCTGCCCCGCCGGTCGTGGTTGTGCCTGTTTTGATTGTTGCCAGGAACGTCCCACTGTTTACGGCAGTTTCCTTCATGTCCAGCATGAGTTCGCCGCCCGCATAGTAATTTAAAGCCGTTACCCTGATGGCGGTGGTTAATGTGTCTTCCGATGTTGCACTGGCGTCCCTGTCTGCATCTGCCACCGTTACAACTACGGTATCGCCGGAAAGATATGCGACCGTCTTGCTCAGTTGCAGCATGCCGGAGACACCCGGTGTTGTGGGTGAAGGTGATGGAACGGGTGACGACTGTGGCGTCGCCGTTGGCGTGGGAACGGCC
Source organism: Planctomycetota bacterium (assembly GCA_016188675.1). Taxonomy (GTDB): domain Bacteria; phylum Planctomycetota; class Brocadiia; order Brocadiales; family Brocadiaceae; genus Wunengus. The sequence continues at coordinate 61,350 of JACPHJ010000076.1, read as the reverse complement.
GTTGCCGCGGACGTAGGCGAAGGCGATGCTGCGGGTGTGGGCGAAGATGCTGCCGGGGCAGACGCCGTGGTGAAGCTCCATGAGTAGTTCGAGTCGAGGCTCGTGCCTGCCGCATTTGCCGCCTGCACCTTCGTCGTAATCGTTGCCGTATACTGTGTGTTGTGTGAGAAGTTTGCGGATGGGGTAAAGGTAATTTTCGCGCCATCTGTGGCCACAGAGCCGCTTACGTTTCCGCTGTCGCTGCTGAGTTTGAACGACTCCGTCGTAACGGTAGAGCCGTTTACGGACATGTTAAAGGTGGCAGAGACCGTAGCGTTTACCGACACGCCCGATTCCCCGCTGGCCGGGTTTTTGGAATTTACAGAGAGCGTAACCCTGGGTGTTGAATCTGAAGGAGGCGATACGGTGGCAAAAGACACCTCGCTGCCGGTGGAAGTCCCGCCAATGTTATTTGCAACGGCGCGGTAATAATAGGTTGTGCCCGACGATAAACCGCTCAGTCGTACTCCAACCGAGGATTTCGACGTATTCCGGTAATAATAGTTTGTGCCTGATGATAAACTGCTCAGGCTGGCACTTACCAATGACGTGCTTGAGCCCGTGACGGTGCTCTGTGTGGACGTGCCGGTGTACGAACCGCTGACGGTGCCATACTGAAAGAACGCCGTTGTCGTCGTCCCGTTGGTGGAGACCTGCCCATTGAGCGTGGCAGAGCTTGTTGTTATATTTGACGCTATACTTGTAGTAGCTACAGGTGCATCCCATATAGTAGCAAACGACGCCTCGCTGCCGGTGGACGTGCCTAAGCTGTTACTTGCCGCAATGCGGTAATAGAAGGTTGTTCCGGGGGAGAGGTTGCTGATGCCGAGGCTGACCGTCATGTCGCTCGTCCCGCTTGCTGACTGGGTGGTGGACGTGCCGGTGTATGAGTTGCTGATCGTACCGTACTGGAATAGCGCCGTTGTGGAGAGCCCCAGTGCGCTCACCGTCCCGTTGAGCGTGGCGGAGGTGGATGTGATGGACGTCGCGGTTCCTGTTGTCACTGACGGTGTAAAGATAAACTTGCTGACAAAGACATCCTTATTTCCATGATAGGCCGTCGTTGTCCCTACTATGGGGAAGTTGCTGGATTGGGTATACCCGGTGATATACGCGGAGCCAGAGCCATCAACGGCGATGCCTGCGCCTCTGTCAACACTACTTCCCCCCACATAGGTGGAGTAAAGGATCGTTACGGGAGTCCCTGTCCCGAGCCTTGTAAAAAAGGTATCTTCGCCTCCTGCATAGGCCGTTGTTGTTCCTACTATGGGATAATTACCGGATGAGGTGTAGCCGGTGATATACGCAGAGCCGGAGCCATCAACGGCGATTCCAGCTCCGCTGTCAGTGGTGGTTCCCCCAAGGTATGTGGAGTAAACGATTGTTACGGGAGTCCCTGTGTCTAGCTTGGTAACAAAGACATCTTGATTGCCCCCATAGGGCGTCGTTGTTCCTACTATGGGGTAATTACCGGACGAGGTGTAGCCGGTGACATACGCGGCGCCTGTGCTATCTACAGCGATACCAGCGCCTCTATCAAGCTTGGTGACAAAGACATCTTGATCGCCTCCAAAGGTAGTCGTTGTCCCTGCTACAGGATAATTACTGGAGTATGTAAAGCCGGTTATATACGCAGAGCCTGCACTATCCACGGCTATACCCATGGCTTCATCATCATTATTTCCCCCAATATAGGTGGAGTAAAGGATCGTTACCGAGGAAGAATCTGTGCCTATCTTAGTGACAAAGCAATCACGGGCTCCTATACGACTAGACGATGTCCCCACAACGGGAAAGTTGGTAGAGCTAGTAAATCCGGTTGCATACGCGCAGCCCGATCCATCCACGGCAATTGCATAGCCAGTCTCACGATTATCTCCCGTAAGAAAGGTGGAATAAACTATGTTTGCGCCTTGTGTGCCAATCTTGGTAACAAAGGCAGCACTTTCAGTACCGAAGGACGTCGTTGTCCCGACAATGGGAAAACTAGGAGAGCCGGTATTTCCGGTTACGTATGCACACCCTGTACCATCAACGGCGATGCCGTAGACGGACTCATCAGAACCATCGCCAAGGTATGTGGAGTAAACGAGGGTTGCTCCCGATGTGCCGATCTTGGTGACAAAGCCATCGGCATTTCCGCTATAATCCCTTGCCGATGTGCCCACTTTGGGAATGCCGACTCCCCATGACTCGCCGCCTATATATACATAACCGGAGCCATCCACAGCAATTGCACGGCTTTCCTCATTATTGCCTCCCCCGATGCAGACGGAGTAAACGAGAGTGGGATCAATGATTATGGTGCGGGTTGTATCGTAGGGGGCAACATGGAAGCCGTAACTGAATTTACGATGTACGATTTCAGATTTACGATTTGGATAAGGTGCATGTACAAACTTATATAAGGATTGTAAATCCGAACCCGCAGGAGGATCCGCATCTTGTATCACGAACCTCCCCTCTATCTCCACGCGTTTTCCGTTTATTTCCTGATATACATACGGGCGTTTCTGGATGATCTTTTGTTCGGCGGCAAGTTCCAGCCCATCGGGATGGGTGGGCAATGCCCACCCTACTTCTTCTCCGCTCACCACAGGCGGTTCGACAACGCTCACCACAGGTTCTGGATTTTCCAGACGAACTCTCCGCATCTCCCCTTCTCCGAAGCTCCCCTTCTCCCCCGCATCCGCTAAAATAATCTCCAGGTCGCCATCCTCGTTCATCCTCAGGTCTTCTACGCCCTCATACGCAAACCTGACCTGTGAGGGGTCTGCGCCCGGTTTTACGATGATGTCGTATTCCAGTTGGCGGTTGTTGCCGTAGAATTTTATGTCTATGCCTTTGTATATTTCTTTGTAAACAACGGCGCCGTAAGTGGGGATATTGGTGCGCCATTTTTCCGGCTGATTGCCGATAAAATAATTGACCTTTCCTTCCTGTAATCCCTCCGCAACGATTTCAGGGTGTTTGTTTGCGCCGAGGGGAACGAGGGTTACCATTGCGGGTTGCGGATTTCGGATTGAGGATTTTTCAGGCAGACCCTCCGATTCTCGCCCTCTAACTTCTTGCATCCTGCATCCTGCCTCTTGTCTCTCGCCTCTTGCTTCTTGCTTCTCGATTCTTGCTTCTTGCCGCCTGTCAGCAAGCAACAGATACACAGCTTCTTCGGTAAAGAACACGGCATGGCCACTGCCCTTTTCATAGAATTTCACGCCTTCTTCCATCTGTCCGTCGTTTTTAATGAAATAGAGGGGTAGCTTGCCGTAAGATGCCTGAACAGAGGCATGTGGTACGCCGGATGCCCCTGCTCCGCCACTGTTTTCCTGTGCAAGCTGTGCCATAGACGCGGACAAGCAAGGTTTGTCCCTGCCACCCTGCCTTGATTTATAATGGCTGTCGGTATGTACGGGGTGCCCGTTTATTGTGAATATCGGCTTGCTGAGTTCCTCAATGCCCCAATTCTGGGCCTTTTGCGGGGATGTCGCGCCTGACGCGCCCACCCCTATGGATGAATAATGGCCTGCCCTGTGCGAGGTGTTTGTATCCCACGCGCCAAATATGGCGTTGGCAAAAAGCGCAACGTTAACGAGTAAAATCAACACTATTCCAAGGCATTTCTTCCATCCCATTTTTTTCTCCTTTTCTTAATGGATACACACAAATCAGGATGCCTTTGGCTGCGACTTTTTCAGTGTAGTGGCAATTCATGAATTGCCACCACATGGTCGTTTGAAATTCCTACACGTTGAATTATTCGTTGAAAACCCACCCCTTAATCCCCTCCAAGGAGGGGACTCCATACATACCATTTCCGAGAGGAGACTCCACAACTTCCCTCTCGGAGGGGAGTCCATAATTCCCTTGCCGGGAGTAGACTCCACAATTCCCCTCTCAGGAGGGTGTCGCCACAATTCCCCTCTCGAGAGGGGTAGGGGTGTGTTTATTAATAAAAGATGGAACTTCCTATGCATCAGGTTATTCCTTCACCTCTTTCACCACAAACGCGCCTTCAGGCGGGCTTAAGAGAATAGTTTTTACTCGTTCCTGCCACAGATTGCCAAATTCCTTCGATTCATCCTCAGATGCCTTACCAGAAATTACCAAAGGCATCAGTTTATCCATACGTTCGCTCACCGATACTGGCTCAACACTATACGTTACTTCTATCTTTTTCCCACTATCCGCCCTTTGAAATATCATAGAGCAGATTGCCTTGGGATCGGGTGAGATATCTTTGTTGAAGGCCATCAGATTATATCTTCCGTACTTCCCAGCAGGGCCAAGACCCTTAAATCCACTCTCAGCCGAAGCGCCCGTTATTAATGTCACCACCTGGGATATCGGGCCATTTACCTTATAATCCACACCCCCTTTAAACGTGACCTTTATATTCCCCCTGACAGGAACTTCTTCACCATATAATGCCTTTAATGCCAGTTGAGTAGATTTATAGGCGCCGGCAACTGCAGGACATGAATGTCCGGCAAATTTTACAGCATCGGCATACGTAAAGGTAAATACCTCCCCCTTGTCCATCGCACCAAGCACAACAGCCAACGGATCCTTGATTTTTATCGTTTCTGCACTATCAAAAAATTCTTTACTGTATTTTGTCTGACCTTCCGCGTAGGCATGTACCTGTCCTACTACACCATATGCCACCAGTATGCCGAGTGTGTATAAAAATAGCCCTTTTAAAGTACAAATTTTCTGAAATACATTTTTCATCCTTCTACTCCTTTCGATATGGAACAATTCAAATAATTCTTTATTATTGCAGAATCAATAAAACTCACTTAAAATATGATGACTTAGATGCTTCGTTTCACTCAGCATGACAAGCGTTATCATTCCTTTGCCTTCTGTCATTCTGAGACGAAGCCGAAGAATCTTCTTTTGAGATAGTGTATACCAGCAAACTTATTTAGGCAAGATTATTATGACGAAAAAACTCAGGATCGGCGCTGTCCCTTACATGAACGCCAAACCATTGATTTATGGATTGGATCAACACCCGGATGAAATTGAGCTGGTATTCGAAGTGCCTTCTCTTTTGCCAAATATGCTGAACAACGATCAGATTGATGTGGCAATTGTTCCTTCCATTGAATACTTTAGAACCGGCAATTACGCCATTATTCCTGACATTTCAATCGCCTCGATTGGAACCGTTGAGAGCGTAAAGATTTTTTCGAAGGTACCGATACAAAATATCCGCTCTGCCGCATTAGACAAAAGCTCTCTGACCTCATGCGCGCTTACAAAGATTATTCTCAGGGAACAATATCACCTTTTTCCTCAATACACCCAATGGAACAAACAATACGACATTACGAGCACTGATGCCGATGCCGTTCTTATCATCGGTGATAATGCCTTAAAAATAAATGACAATGGATATATTACGCTGGATTTGGGTCAGTCATGGTTGGAATTCACGGGACTCCCCTTCGTCTATGCCCTCTGGGTCGTTAAAGGAAATCGTCATATATCAGGAATAAACGACCTGTTAAAAAGTGCAAAAGAAGCCGGTATTCGGTCGGTAAAGGCATTGGCAATTTCAGAATCGCATCGGCTTCAACTGCCACAGGAAAGATGCCTGAACTACCTTACGAACTCCATTCGATATGGGTTTGGTAAAGACGAAATAAAGGGCCTTTTGGCATTTTATCAGTATGCAGTATCTTTAGGCCTTGCCCCAAAGGGTGTGGAGATTGTTTTCAATGAGTGCTGACTTAGAAAAGGGAGTTGTCATTCCCCTCTAGAGAGTGATAAGGGGGTATTCTTTATGGAGTAACTTCGGCGACTTTTTGCGCAACCGAGATAGTTGCGCTACCCGACTGAAATTCCTAAACATTAAATTAGGCTAGGATTTAAAACCAGCCCCTATATTTCACCCACCCCTGAATCCCCTCCCAAGAGGGGACTTCTTCAATTCCCCTCTAGAGAGGGGTAGGGGTGTGTTTATATAAAAGATTGAAATCCTATATATTAAATTAGAATCTGTAGCGCGGGTGGTTTATCCCCCGCCCAATACTTTACTAAAAAATATCGATTATTTTTATTGAGTGATTACTATGCCCATTCTGTCCAGTGAGGTTGAAGATGTCCTCGAAAAATCCTTAAGCAATAAGAGATTGTCTTCGAAGGAATGTTTAAAGCTGTTCTCTTCAAAGGAACTCACCAGCCTGGGAATGGCTGCGGATGCAGTATGCATGCGAAAACATCCTGAAAATTACAGGACGTATATCATTGACAGAAATATCAATTACACGAATATCTGTACATCGGGTTGTAAGTTTTGTGCCTTTTACAGAGAAGCTGAACACAGCGACGGGTATGTCATCCCTAAAAATACCTTATTCAAAAAAATTGAAGAAACGATTGCCCTGGGCGGCAGACAAATCCTCATGCAGGGCGGACTGCATCCATCATTAAAATTGGATTTCTATGCAGACCTGCTGCAGTCCATCAAAATGAAATACGATGTCCATATCCACGCCTTTTCGCCTCCAGAAATTGTACACTTTTCAAAATTAAATGGTATCCCTGTTGGGAATGTCATACAAAGACTCAGGGAGGCCGGGCTTGACTCGATTCCCGGCGGCGGGGCTGAAATTCTTTCGGACCGATGCCGCAACATCCTGAGTCCGAATAAATGCACTGCACAGGAATGGCTTGAAGTAATGCGGGAAGCCCATAAGCTTGGCATGCGAACCACTGCCACCATGATGTTTGGTCATATCGAAACCATGGAAGAGCGGATCGAACACCTTGAAAAAATACGGAAACTCCAGGACGAAACGAGCGGATTTACCGCATTCATTGCCTGGACATTTCAACCAAAAAACACCAGATTGGATACTGCATTAATCGGAAGCTTTGATTATTTAAAAACTATAGCCATTTCCCGGCTGTATCTGGATAATATTGCAAACATTCAGGCGTCATGGGTCACACAGGGGGCAAAGATTGCGCAGCTCTCTTTAAAATTCGGCGCAAACGACATGGGCAGTACGATGATCGAGGAAAATGTTGTCCGTGCGGCGGGAGTCAGTTACCAGATGGACAAAGAGGAAATTGAATCGCTTATCAATGACCTTGGATACGAGGCGAAGCAGCGGGATTTGTATTACCGGGTGGGATGGGGTTAGAGGTAAGAAGCAAGAAGTTAGAAGCAAGAGGCAAGAAGTTAAGGATGGGTTAAACGAAGTGAACCCATCTTCACCTACTTCTAACTTCTTGCCTCCAGCTTCTTGTTTCCAGCTTCCTGTTATCTTTATGGTTTTGTGGTTTGTGTGATTTATCTCTCTTATTCGTAAAAAATATCTTTTATAAAATACTTATATTATACAATAATTTGCAAATAGAGTATCTGCTGTCTATGGAACTTCAACCTTATTTCTACCGCCTCCTTTTGCTTTATAAAGAGCACTATCTGCTGCGCCTATCAGTGTAACAGCCTCCATACCATAATCCGGGAAAGAGGCAACTCCAATGCTTAATGTCATTTTTAAAGATTGTCCAGCTACTATACTAAAATCAAGCGTTTCAATATGACGGCGAATCCTATCAGCCTTTTCAAGTGCGCTGGTTAAACCAGTTGATGGCATGATAATGACAAACTCCTCACCGCCGTACCTGGCAAGAATATCAGATGATCTTGTATCCGTTCTTAACGTTTCAGCTATTTTTTGCAGAATAGTGTCGCCTGTTAGATGTCCATAAGTATCATTAACTTTCTTGAAATGGTCCAGGTCTGCAATGAGAAGACCTAATGGTTCATTACCTCTTTTAGCTAAGGCAATCTGTTTTCCCAGCATCTCATCAAAGAACCGCCTGTTGTATATCCCCGTTAGTGCATCCGTTATCGATGCCTGCTTCTTATTCTCAATAAGTCTCACCCTGTATATAGCAGACGATGCGATTCCCACATATGCAGACAATAGCCTGTATGTTTCATCATCCCAGATGCCAGTATCCTTCTTTATCATTACAACAACACCAATTACATTCCCACCAACGATCAACGGCAAACATGCATGACCATACTCCTTTGTATCACACCAAATACATTCACAGCCTAGTTCTTTGCCAGCATCCCTTACAAATACGTTTTGTCCTGTCCTTATTACACGGCAGAGTGACGGATCCAATATGACCTCCTTTTTAACAAGCTTATCCACTGCGACAGGTGGTTCAATAAAAGAGAGATCAATCATCCTGTTTTCATTGTCCAACTTTAGCACTGCTATTATATCGGGGCTAAAATATCCCTTAAGGGCATACACCATATGTTTAATTAACATATCTTCCTGTAATTCATTAGTCATAAAGTCGGAGAATTCTATTAAACGCCTCAAATTTGCTATATTCCTGTTCCTTTCCTCTTCTATTCGTTTGCGTTCTGTAATTTCCTCACGTAATGTCACGTTTGCTTTTTCCAATTCTTCTGTACGTTCAACAACACGTTGTTCCAGTGTTTCATTAAGGTTTTTCAGCGTTTCCTCCATTTGCTTGTGCGTGGTAAAATCTTCCTTAACGGCAAGAAAATGTGTAATAACACCTTCAGTGTTTCTGATGGGCGATATAGAAGCATACTCCCAGTAGATATCACCATTCTTTTTCTTGTTATGAAATTCACCGCTCCATTCCTTACCAGATGTTATTGTTTCCCATAGTTGCCTGTATATTTCAGGCGCTGTCTCGCCTGATTTTAATATACGTGGATTTTTTCCAATAACTTCATTAGCAAAATAACCTGTCAGTTTTGTAAATCTCGGATTTACGTATTCGATGTTGCCTTTGGTGTCCGTAATCATCACCACACTTGAACTCTGTTCAACAGCCTGTGACAGTTTGCGAAGCTGTTCTTCAGTCTGTTTCCGTATAAGAAACAAACCGAACTGTTTACCAATAGCGCCCATCATATCAAGTAAATCTTCATCAGGCTGTTGTATCTCATGACTGAAAAATTCAATAACACCGAGTACCTTGCTTCCACTCATAATCGGGAAACCAAATGCACCATGGAGACCTTCTTTTCTTGCTATTGCAGCTCTGGGAAAATTTGGATCGGCAACAACATCACCGATCCAGGTTGGTTTTGCGCTTGTCCAGACACGCCCAGGCAGTCCTACACCTGGCGGTAATTCAATTTGCATAGAAATAACTTTAAATTCCGGAAAATCTCGAATTGGTGTATGCCAGATGTCAGCGCACTTTAATACATGAGCTTGTACGTCGTACACCCATATTCCACCAATGTCCCACCCCAAACACTCACAAATGGATCGTAATATTTTCCCTGTGGTCTCACTAATTTTGTTAGATTCTGTTAGTACACAAGTCACAGCATATTGTGTATCCAACCTCCTTTTAATCTGCTTGCATTCTGTAATATCTTCTGCAATTTTAATAAAATGGATAATTTCGTTGTTAGTGTTTTTTACAGAGGATATCGATGCTGACTCCCAGTAGAGCTTGCCATTTTTTTTCTTATTATAAAGCTCTCCCCTCCATATACCGCCGGAGGTAATTTTTTCCCACATTTGTTTATATTCTTTTGGCGACATTCTTCCTGATTTCAAAATACGCGGGTTTTTCCCAACGACCTCTTCTGCAGCATAACCAGTACATTGTGTAAACATGGGGTTTACATATTCAATATCTCCTTTCGTATCTGTGATAATAATTACACTTGGACCGTTTTCCACAGTGTAAACAAATTCATGGAGTTTTTCTTTTGTTTGCTTGTGCGTAGTAATTTCGTGGGCAAGTTTTTTAACCATGTCGTTAAAGCTGTTTGCAAGGTCGCCCAATTCATCCCGTCTCCTGATATTCACCGTGTACTCAAGGTCGCCTTGACCAAATCTCTTGGCTGCATATTTTAAATCGTTGATAGGTCTTGCCATTGATACCGAAAAGATTATTCCCAGAGTTATTACTAATACACCACTTATACCTCCGACAAGAAGGGCTGTAGCGCCGAGTATCCTCAATGAAGCAAATGCCTCTGCTTTATCCATTTCCGCAAGAACGATCCATCCGTATTCAGGTATATATGCAGAAACACCAAAGACTGACACACCTCTGTAGTCCTTATATATGTCTGCCATTTCTTTGTTTTCTTCTAAAATCTTGCGGACAGGCAATGTATTTACTGTAAGCTTGAACGCGGCGTCATCTATAAATCTTGATTCAGTAATCATGACTTTTTCACTGTTAACCAGATATATCTCGCCAGATTCACCCAGTCCTGTTCTATCAGTTGTAATTTTTCTAAACGCGGACATTTCAAAGCAAATAATAATAACTCCAATGGTTTCTTTACCTGCTATAGAAATAATGGGTGAATAAACAGGCAAAACATTAGCATTAGCCGTGTCGCAATAGCCCGGAGGGTCAACAAAAGCGTTTCCGTAACCCCCATTTATTGACTGTTTAAACCCCTCATAATTGGCCACGACACTCCCCATTAATGCCTCATGTGTAGATGCGATAACTATTCCATTCTTGTTGGCAACTTCTATTGAAGTTATATGCGGGTCCAAAGGTTTTTTGTTTTCCAGGAGGTGTCTGTTCAGGGTATTAACCACATCAGGTGGGGACTTATACTCGTTTATTTTTTTAACGGATTCTCTTATAAATCCATCCGAACTAAAGTCTACAGCACGGTCTCTCTTTGCTTGTACAAAACTCATGATGTGGAGTTTTTTTGACTTTCCAACTGCCCTTAATTCATCAAATTTATTGCGCTTTAATTCATTTACGGCGTTGAAATAATATATAGTTGTAACTGAGGTAATTGGAATGAGGGATATGCATAGTGAGAAAATTACAAGTTTTGTCTTTATTGAAAACCGAGTAATTTTTTCTTTCATGTATCTAGCGTCCCTTCAATATCGGCGATAATACGGAAATGAGACGTAATACTTCTTTATACTGCCTCGGTTTCAGGTGTGCTCTACAGTATAATATTAAACGGTTAGTTGGTATGGTATGGTATGGTATGGTATGGTATGGTATGGTATATCACTTATAATAATTTTAGCATGAAAAATTCAGTAAGAATGTAGTTTGAGTATATATCACGAATTTATTATACATAAAATGTCTCATCATGCAATTTAATTATCTCCGTATAAATATTAAGCAACTGATTGATGTATGCCACTTGCTTGTGGTGATTGACTAATGAGGGACTAACCAAATCTACAGCGTCCGACAAGCACATGACCAAATCAAAGAGTGAGATTTTTGGCTCTTTTATCATTTGATATTGTGCTCCTTTCAGAGTCGCCCTTACTCAATATACTTATGCTTGATCTCCATTATTTTATCCTTAATCCCAAAAAATGCCTTTACGACTTGCGGATCAAATTGCGTACCGGCGTTATCCTTAATGATCTTGTCAACCTCTGCCTCTGAAATAGCCTTTCTGTAAGGTCTCTGAGATGTCATTGCATCGTACACATCCGCAAGGGCCACAATCCGCGCATCCATCGGAATCTGCTCTCCTTTTAAACCTTTGGGATAACCGCTGCCATCGTAGTGCTCATGATGATACAAGCTTGCGTCCTTTGCCTTCTTCAGGAAGTCCAGCGTTTCAACAAATTTTGCTCCTATGAGGGTGTGTTTCTTTACCACCTCTATTTCATCATCTGTAAGAGCCTCTTTCTTCATCAGGATATTATCAGGAACGCCCAATTTCCCAATATCGTGTAAAATAGCGCCCCATTTCAGATGCACCAACTCATTATCCTTGTACCCTAATTTCATTCCAATCTCTATGCTGTAATGTTTTACCCGTTCGATATGCGCCCCCGTCACTGCGTCGCGCAGTTCTACCGCATTCGAAATAAAGGTTAAGGTTTTATCATAGGTTTCTTTTAACTCCAGTATCTTGTCATTTATGGATTTTAAGAATGCCAGCGTAACGCAGTATGAACCCAGTATCTTCGTGTCATATTCACCCACTTCCCTATCCGTATTAAAAACGGCTACCACCCCTATATTCCCACTGACGTCCTTTATCTTACACAAAACACCATTCCTGATTTTACCCGCCTTTTCCAGAATAGTTTTGTGAAAGTGTGGAGGCTTCGGCCTGGATTTATCTTTTTTGGCATCCGGTTTTGTATCATTAAAATAGTATGTATCTTTTATTTTTTGATTTACTATTATTCGATCAAAACCTTCAACCTCTATAATACCGGGATATGTAACCACCTCCCCGCTTTTTGAAAATAGCAATTGCCCTGTAAGATTGGAACTGCCTTTTTTACAAAACAGGACTAACATATGTGAATATTTCCCATCGCGGGGTTCAACGGTTAGCAGTTCTTTTGCAATTAAACCGTAAATTTTTCCTTCAGTTAATTCCAGGTGTGCAAATTGCTCCATAATTTTAAGGCTGGCATCCAGTGCCTTAATATAATCTTCTAAATTTCTTGTCCTCTCCCGCACCTTGTCTTCTAACGTCCTGTTAATTTCCTCCAACCTTGCATTCTGCCTCATAATAATAGAATTTAACGCCTTTAGCTCTTCCTGTTTGTTTATTGTCTGTATAAACAGATTGGTATTCTCAACTGCAATGGCGAGATGAGGAACAATGGTTTCCAGGATATGAATATCCCTTTCGGTAAATGCTTTATCTTTCTTGCTGGAAACAGTTATAGCCCCAATACATTTTCCTTTATACAGCATCGGGATGGCAAGAAACGTCCTGATACCCTCCTTCGCCAGCTTATGGAGTGTCCAGAACTTGCTCCTGGCCACATCCTCTATCAAAAGAGATTTTCTGCCTTTTACTATCTCCTCTGAAACCGTTCCTTTTAATGGGTAAACACCGACATCTATACTGGTTTGCTCATATCCCGACCAGAGGCTAAATATCTCAATATGAGCGCCGTCCTCTATCAACACAACAATAGCAGCCCGATCAAACTGAACCAGTTCATGGAGTTTCCCGGCTACTGTTTTATACACATTTCTGATGTCTATATCGGAGGTGGCCATCTGGATGATACTGCTGATAACCTTCTCCTGACGTTCCAGTCTCCTCGCTTCAGTAACGTCCGTTATAATCTCAACGGCCGATACCGTCCCGTCTCTATTCCTGAATGGTATAACCATCTTCTCATAAATCTCACCGCCGGGGAACGTTTCTTCCTGCATTTGAACCGTATTAAATTTTACCGCCTTTTCCGCTATGCAGTTTTCACAGGGATATTTCCTGTTCCAAAGGCGATAACACTTTTCTCCCGTACTATCGCCATACTTATTTTTGTATGGTTTGTTTACATACACAACGCTTCCCTTTGGATTTACCACCCTCAAATAACACGCTATATTGCCAAGAATGGTTTCCAAATATTCATTTAGGTATCTGCTCTCGTCTTCGGCCTTTTTCCTGCTGCTCACGTCGCGGAAATGAACTTGTGTATATAAATATTTACCACGCTTCTTTACGCTTGTTACGTCCAGTTCCATATTCAGTATTTTGCCGCTCTTAGTCTGCACGTCCACAGAAACCGTTTCTAACTTTTGTTCGAGGCTTTCTTTTAGCGCCCGGCTAAAGGCATTCCTGTATGGTTTAAGGATAATAAAATCCAGTTTCCTCCCTTCGAAATCTTGGGCATCGTATCCAAGCGTGTCTTTACCGCGTTTATTTATGAGTTTCACAAATCCCCTGTTATCCAGCATGAACATGGTATCCGCCGCATAATTGAACAGCGTCCTGTATATCTCGCCGGATGGTTCATTGACGTTGGTAGTTAAATTTTTGGAATCTATTTTTGCTGACATTGTATTGAGGTGTGCACCTTATTAAGTGTTGGTACTGGCATGAATTTTACCTGCCATAACAAAACTATAATCCTCAGCAATAGTAAACTTTGATTTGCGGGAAAACTATAACAAATGAATTAAATTAGGTTGGGGTTTAAAAGACGAAGCCCCAACGACTTGTTATAAGAGTAAGGGCAGGTTTAAAACCAGCCCCTACATTTCACCCACCCCTTAATCCCCTCCCAAGAGGGGATTTTAATTCTCCCTTATACCCTGTCGTGAGCGAAATCGAACGAAAAGGTGCAAGGGGTTGTCCTTCCCCTCTTGAGAGGGGTAGGGGTGTGTTTATCATTTGCATATTTAAAAAAGTGTGAAATCCCTAATCGTTAAATTACTTCCCCTCCTTAGCTAGGAGGACTAAGGGAGATTTGGCAACTTATTTATTTCGTTCACTATAATTAGTAAGGATAGCACTCTTATTATCATTAAGCAAGAGATTTAAGCGCTGCAAAAACACCCCCTTTATCGGCATCGATCTCGATATACCACCCGTCCCGAAACATACCCGCATTTAATACAATCGTATTGCCTATTTTATCCGTTCCCCTCGATTCATGAATATGACCTGATATGCAGACATCGGGCTTGTATTGTACAATAAAATCTCTCACAACACTGCTTCCTACATGCAAACCACTCCGAATGACGTCTATCGCCGTATCCATCGGAGGGGTATGACAGACCATAATCTTCCATTTCGCATCTTTCACCTTGCTATAACCATTCGTTAAGTATTTTTTTATATCCGTCTCACTTATTTCCGAAGGTGTGTTAAAGGGTGTCGGACTCGACCCGCCGCAACCAAATATGCCGACATCTTCGAATACATATCCATTCCCATGCAGGTTTATACCCTCTTTGGTCAAATATCCATCAACTTCGGGTTGATCCAGATTACCATACTGTGCAAGCAGATGTTTGTTATATTTTTTTACAGACTCCAGCACCTTCTTGGCTTCGGCTTTTCCATGATAATTTGTTAAATCGCCTGAAATCAGAATCAGATCGGCCACTTCCAGCTCTGATTTTATTTTTATCAGATTACTTGTGTCTTCATGAACATCGCCAAATGAAATAATCTTCATCACCTCTCCCACATAAGTTGTAAGTTTAGAGTTGAATGAACAACTTTAAAATCATGCACGATAGCGTACAACTATAAACTGTAAACTTTCGAATAAAAACAGGTAAAACCACGGCTACCTAAAATGTTGTTACCCAGTGACTAATTTAATGCTAGGGAATTTCAAACTGCTTATGTAGTGCCAAGACGCGCCTTGCCACTACAGTGTTATAAAAAGTCGCAGAAGGCTTAATTTAACAACCCAATCTTTTCTTCTACCGCTTTGCAAATTTTACCCTTGTGTAACAAACTATACATAGCATTTATATCCTCAGACAGGATACGGTCCTCTTCCAGGTGTGAGATGTGTTCTCTGATCTTGCGATACGCCTCCATAGTCCCCATTCCCGCCTTGAGATTGGTAAACAAATCCATTGCCTGGGCTGCGCAGAGCAATTCTGTAGAAACCACGTATTCCGCATTCTTGAGCACTTCACGGCATTTCCTCGCAGCAATTGTCCCCATGCTTACATGGTCTTCCTTGTTGGCTGACGTAGGAATTGAATCGACGCTGGCAGGATGGGCAAGCACCTTATTTTCAGAGACCAGCGCAGCCGCCGTGTACTGTGCTATCATAAAACCGGAATTGAGTCCTGCTTCTTTTATGAGAAAGGCTGGCAAACCGCTTAATTGTGGGTTTACAAGCCGCTCAATGCGTCTCTCGGAAATGTTGGCAATTTCAGATAAAGCAATGGCAAGGAAATCCAATGCCAGCGCCACCGGCTGACCGTGAAAGTTTCCGCCGGATATAATCTGGCTTGTCTCATGGAAAATCAAAGGATTATCCGTAGCCGCATTCATCTCAATCTCTATAACCCTTCTAGTGTAATGAAGCGCGTCGAGGGAAGCCCCATGTACTTGTGGAGAACATCGGATTGAATATGCATCCTGCACACGGGAACAGTCTTTGTGGGATGACACAATCTCACTGTTCTGAGTAATGCGCCGGAGATTATCGGCGCTTATAATCTGGCCAGGATGCGGTCTTACGTCATGAATCTTTTTGTCCAGTTCAATATTAGATGCCAGCAAAACTTCTAAACTCATTCCGGCGGCAATATCTGCCGTCTTTAGTAAATTCAGGGCATCATAGACCGTAAGGGCGCCTATGGCCGTCATGACCTGCGTTCCATTTATAAGCGCCAATCCCTCTCCAGCATCAAGTTCAATTAAATTTATACCTGCCTCTTCCATGGCAGCTTTTCCACTCACAATTCTTCCTTTAAATAATGCATGTCCCTGCCCTATCAAAACCAGCGCCATATGGGCAAGTGGGGCTAAATCACCGCTTGCACCGACAGAACCTTTTTCGGGCATTAGAGGACAGATACCCTTGTTATACATCTCTACGAGCGTCTTTAATGTCTCCAGCTTGATGCCTGCATAACCCTTCGCCAGATTATTAATCTTGAGAAGTAACGCAGCCCTTGATATCTCTTCATCCAGATAATTCCCAACGCCTGCCGAATGACTCATTAATATATTTCTTTGCAATTGCTTTATTTGATCTTTTGAAATAACCACGTCGCTCAGGGCGCCAAAACCCGTAGTTAGCCCATAGATAACCCGTTTACCCATTAAGGCCTTGTCAACGGTCTCGCGCGCCTTAATTACCTTTATCTCCGCCTCCTCGCTCAGCATTACCTGTTTCCTTCCCCTCACTCCCTGAATAAACTGGTCGAGAGAAAGGCTTTCGCCATTTAGGACAATGTATTCCACTTAAAACTCCTTTTGCGAGACAAGATGGGAACGACGTTGAGTTTGCATATTTGCTTCATGGTTTCTTCTTTATTTTCACGTATGACATTTTTTACTCAAGGCTAAAGCCAGGTTATGGGGGGCGTTTCCACAGACTCCGCTCTGAAGAGCGGAGTTAATAGAGGTAGTTCTTCTCTAACCCCCATCTAAAAGCTGTAATTATATAAGGATAGTAAAGACTTGCGCTCTCCCTCCAATTTGGAGAGCGTTTTACCCGAAGAAGACTTCCACCTCTCTGACATTGTAACTCTCAGGTGCACTAATACAGAGACTATTTTATTTTAACCGTATTTATCACTTCATCAATAGACGAGTATTTTTGCGGAAATTCTAGCCTGGGTCTTTCGATGACTACCGTATCTATCCCTTCGCTACATGCCGCATGAATCTTCTCAAGTACCCCCCCTGCCTCCCCGCTGTCTTTAGTCACCATCGTATTAATTCGATACTGTCTGAACATCGCCCGGTTCAAATCCTCTGAAAACGGGCCGTGCATGGCAATGATATTTGTGGGAGGAATGCCCATATCCAGACACAAGGCAATATGCTCAGGAATGGGCAGGATGCGCACATATAATTCCTTTTCGTCCTTTAAGACAATGAATCTTGACACACTCGATATGCCTGTCGTCAGGAATATTTTTTTGCCAAGCGTTCTGGACTTGTCTACAGCCTCCGCCATAGTTTTTACCTTGCGGATTAAGGGATGTGGCGGAATTGCTACCCCTTCCCTTTCAAAACGCAGATAACGAACGTTGGTTTTTGCGCAGGCATCCATTGCATTCTGAGACACCTCTATGGCATACGGATGCGTGGCATCCACCACCGTGTCTATCCCCTTTTCCTGTATCAATCGGGAAAACCCTCCTGCATCCAACCGGCCTTGCAAGCAAATGGCTTCCAGACCCATCTGCTCAAACATCTTTTTACCGTATTCCGTTGCAACGGTTGTCAGGAGGCAAAGTCCTTCATCATGAAGTCTTCTGACAATCTCTTTGCCCTCTTCTGTGCCGGATAACACTAGTATCATAATATAGAACGAATTATTTACGATTTACGCTTAAGCATTGAACTGTTTAAAAAGCTTTGTTATAGTACAACAAATGAAATTTATGGTCAATTATAAAACTATCCCTAACCCGAACGAGTCGGAAGAGATTATTAATGCTCATCATCAAATCACGAATATTCTATAAAATCGGTATATCAATATTCCTCTTCTTAAAACTCCGATGGAGAGACCTTTTCAAATTTCTTTTAGCAAAACCAAAGACAAAAATACCAAATCACAACCACACTCAGAACATTTTCACGGAAGAGAATAGGGCGCTCGTCTCCATTGTTCAGGGTGATGATATTTATACAATGCTGAAAGAGGGACTGGAATTACTGGGCGGGCTGGAAAGGCTCGATATCAAAGAGAAATCTGTCCTCATAAAACCCAATATCGTCAATCGCTATCCCAGTCCGGCCAATACAAACCCACTCGTAATTAAGCATCTGATAAAAATCCTGCACGAACACGGAGTTTCTAAAGTATTTGTGGGTGATATGTCCGCCATATTTGCACTCCCTACAAAGAAAAATGCCATTAAATCAGGTATCTGGGAGGCTATTCACGAAGAGAAAATGACATTTGTACCCTTTGAAGAATACGGCTGGGTGGAGGTAGACATACCACACGGAAGACACGTAAAAAAAGCTATCGTATCGGAGTTTATTTATTCCGTAGACGGGGTTATCAATGTCCCCGTCATCAAGACCCATAGTTATGCCCACTACACCATCTCCCTGAAAAACTTCATCGGGGCTGTCCATCCGCAACAGCGTCCTTACTTCATAGCACCGGACTTCTGGGACGAAATCATTGCAGAACTGAATGTAGCTTACACCCCCCATTTGAATATCCTGGATGGAACGAAGATTTTTATAAAGGGCGGTCCCACGAAAGGGAAGATAGCCACGCCCAACCTTATCGTTATTACCGGCGATAGAATTGCAGCCGATGTTGTAGGATTAAGCGTTATCAGGTCATTTGGCGGATGGGAAAAATTGAAAACTATGGATGTATGGAAACAACGGCAGATAAAAAGGGCTATAGAACTGCATCTCGGAATCAGCAGTCCTTCAGAATTAAAAATCGTATCGAAATGCCTCGGCGCAGACAAATCCGATTTTGATAAACTCTTACAGAAGATTCATCACAATTTGAATGAAACAAATTAAACCACGGAGACACAGAGTATTAGCCTGTAGCATATATGGAGTACAGGAATTTTAAATCGTATTTAATTACGCATTGATAACACACACCTTACCCCTCTCGAGAGGGGAATTTTAGAAGTCCCCTCTTGGGAGGGGATATAAGAGGTGGGTAAAATTGGAATTTTAGATTTGTGATTGAAATGATAACGACGGACATACTAATAGTTGGCAGCGGAATAATCGGCCTTTCCATTGCCAGAGAAATTTACAACAGACACCCGGATTTAAAAATCACTTTAATCGAAAAAGAGGCTGCTGTGGCATGTCATGCTAGCGGCAGGAATAGCGGAGTACTTCACGCCGGCTTTTATTATTCCCCCGATAGCTTGAAATCAAGATTTACGGTAGAAGGAAATGAGCTGTTAACCAATTACTGCCTGAAAAATAATCTATCAATAAACCGATGCGGGAAAGTCGTGGTAGCAAAAGATGAATCGGAAGTAGAAGGCATCCTGGAACTCAAAAGACGGGGGGATAGAAATGGTGTAGATTTAGAGTTAATCGATGAAAAAAGACTTGAGGAACTCGAACCAAATGCCAAGACTTTCAATAAGGCATTATATTCACCAACTACTTCTGTAGTAAATCCTAAAGAAATAGTCGAACATATAGCGGATAGTTTAAAAGAGAAGGTAAACATCTTGCTCAATGAGAAGTTCATAAAAAGAGACGATACGTCCACAATAAGCACAAATAGACGCAAAATAAAATTCAAACACCTTATCAATTCCGCGGGTCTCTACGCAGACAAAATAGCTCATCAATTCGGGATAGGACAAAAATATACCTTAATCCCATTCAAGGGCTTATACATGGAATATAAAGACAGCAGTTTAATTCATAAACACATATATCCCGTCCCCAATTTAAAAAACCCGTTCCTCGGCGTCCATTTTACCATCACCGTAAGCGGGAAGATAAAGATAGGACCAACTGCAATTCCCGCCTTCTGGCGGGAAAATTATGAGGGTATATCTAACTTTAATCTGAGCGAATTTCTTGAGGTCTTATTTTATGAGTCGAAGCTCTTTTTCTCAAATGCCTTTAATTTTAGAAGTCTAACCTTCGAAGAGTTCAAAAAATATTACCGGAATTATTTTATACACCAGGCCACGCATTTGGTGAAAAAAATAGATACAAACAAGTTTGGCAATTACTTGGCACCTGGAATCCGGGCACAGTTACTCGACACAAAAGAGATGAAACTGGTGATGGATTTCGTTGTCGAACTCGGAGAAAATTCCACGCATATATTAAACGCCGTATCGCCTGCATTTACCTCTGCATTTTCATTCAGCCAGTTTATTGTTGATGAAGTGGAAGAGAAAATGGAACTCAAAACCAGGTAATTCATTACAATTCTATTTGTATTTGCTTGATAACTAATACGGCATAATATAGAATGTTGACGTTTATAAAATAAATATGGTATTCCAATATTATCCCGATACCGATATGTTGTATATCAAACTTGCTGAGGGCGAAAGCACCGAGTCGGAAGAAGTTGCAGAGGGCGTGGTGCTTGACTTCGATGCGCGTAATCGAGTGATCGGCATCGAAATTGAAAATGCAAGCAAGTTTATTGATTTGTCCCGGCTGGAAGTATTGGCTTTGCCTATTGCAAATTTGGTTCTTACTAAAAAAGAGCCTTCGAAAACCTAATCGGCAGGTGAATAAGACGCTCCATATTGACTCCTTTTTTATTGATGGGTAAGTTATAGAAATCACTTCTTACAAGTTGAGAATCACACAAATGATTTAATATTTAAGTGCGACCCATGCACTCTCTTAAGTGCATGCTCTGCCTGATTTACCTGCCAATCCTCATGGTTTTTCCTCAGATGTTTAAGAAATTGGGGTTTTTGCTCATTTATCATTGGCTGAGATAATGGAATATCGAGGAAGCGATAACCTTCAACAATTTCATAAGGTTTTTCCTTGACCACCTCACCTTAAATTTCTACAATCCTTCATAATGTTGAATAAACTTAAAAGACAATGTTAGGTGGCATCATTACGTGGAGACGAAGCGTTTGTACAAGCAAGACAATCTGCTTTTCTACGAAGGGGATTTGGGCGCCACGCTTCGCAATCAAACTGCTCAAATTGCGGCGAAGGTAGATGGCATCAACAAAGACCAAGTCCGTGCGACACCGGAAGACGACTTAGTACAACATATTTTTGCTGAATTTGAGATCGTGCCGCTCACCCTTCATGAAGATTCTACTGAGATGGAGCAGCATGAGACCCGGGTCGATGTAAGCGGTGATCGAGACCAGAATGTCTTCGGAGATCGCGGACCGATATATGTGTCTGGAATACGTGTTGTAGTAACCATCCCCTATTCAGGTAACCCCGCTTTGTGGAAGTTGAGACCAAATCAGTGGCAGTCGGTCTTCCCGCGCGCCGAGGTGCGCCAACCCGACCGCAATGGTGTTGGATACTTGGATATTGTCATTGAGCAACCAACAGATGCGCCACAAGAAAAGATTAAGCAGCGATTAGAAAGTGA
The DNA here is from genome assembly GCA_016188675.1 of Planctomycetota bacterium. Classification (GTDB taxonomy): domain Bacteria; phylum Planctomycetota; class Brocadiia; order Brocadiales; family Brocadiaceae; genus Wunengus. The sequence continues at coordinate 39,799 of JACPHJ010000076.1, read as the reverse complement.
ACTGAAAAGCATCCGATTCTATGTGAACTCACAGAAGTCCCAAGTGGAGCAATTCAATGCCACAGCACCTGATGTTATTCGTCGTACCATCGTGGCTAGGAAAGAACGTATAAGAACACATAACGGTGTCGCGGACATTCTAGGAATACCGCTCAAACGGCGAGGCGATGCTCCTGCCATACAGCCGATACCAATAAAGCGAACGCTGGTGCGGCCTCTCCCGCCACCTCCAAAGTCTGGTTTCAAGTCCGAGCCAGGAATATCAGACGAAGACTACGAACATATTCTTTCTGTCATTCGTCATGAGGGACGCACATTCGAAGTAACACCGAAGACATATGCTGTACATGATGAGGAAGAGTTGCGCGATATTATACTTGCCCATCTAAATGGGCACTATCAAGGTGGAGCCACAGGCGAAACATTCAGGCGCTCTGGGAAAACCGATATTCGAATTGAAGATCATGAACGTGCAGCCTTTGTTGCGAAATGCAAAGTTTGGCGCGGAGCAAAAGAACTGACGGCAGCGATTGATCAGCTGTTGAGTTACTTGACGTGGCGGGACTGCAAGGCAGCGATTGTCGTATTCAATAAGAACAACGCCAAATTTACTGAGCTACTCAGCAAGGTACCAGACATAATTAGGGCGCATCAGCGATTCAAAAAGGCCCTTGGTCAGAGAGGCGACGGCGAGTGGCGTTTCGTATTCTCCTCAGCTGAAGACGAATTACGACAGGTGATTGTTAGTGTGTTTGTGTTCAACATCTATGTTGCCTAACACGACGCTCAACCTGACTCGCTACGTCGGCGCTTCGCGCCTCGTAGCTCGCAGGTTAGCTTTGAGTTAGGCACATAAGATGGCAACTTCACAGACACTCGTAGCGCTCAGCTCAGCAGCCTTTTCGTTGGAAAAGTCTCAAGACTACTGCATCTACTACTCTTTCCTTATGGAAAGAAATTTGTCTTTCACCCAGTTTACAAAACCTGTTCCACCAAGAATAAGCCCTCCGACACGTTTTTGTCTGGATCTTCTAAGCAAACTGAGTGACGCAAAAATGCGAAGGCTCTGGAAAGATGTGAGATAGTTCAGGATATTGAACTCGGTCACAAATTGGGATGAAGTCTCCCCTTCGGTAGTTATTCCAAGCGAGCGAAGCATCTTCAAGATTTCTCCCTTCGGTCGAAATGACAATTACAGATGGAACATAAGTAATCTAAATTGTTGCGTTTCGCATTGCTCAATCCGGCCATACAGACCTCCTCCGGCTGCGGACTATGGTTATCTATTTTCCTTTCATAATGCATAGTACATTTCAAAAAGAAATGCCGTCGCTACATAACGTCTAACTAAAAAAAACATCAATACCTCTCCTAGCATAGCGGGAAATAAAGGATTAGGATATATTTTCATACGTGAGTTATCCCTATAAAAGGGGAATACTATTTGCGATTTTGTATTGCGTCTTCATACACCTCATCGAATTCATTTCATGCTGATCATATTTGAAGACTCCGGTTTTAAGTTTAGAGTTATGTATTATCCTTTACCATGCATCGACAGCCGTGTGGTTGTCTGCAATCCCGGTGAAGGTACGAAACATAGGAGGGTAAAATATGGCTGTTAGCAAAAGTGATATTAATGACCTTAAGACGAAGCTTGTGGATGCGAGAACGGCTCTTGTCACCATGCTCGGTGAGAGTGATAAGCAAAAACAAGAGGCGTGCCGTACAACGGTGAAAAATTTAACAAATGAAACTATATCGTTTTTTTCCACTTTAATGGGAAAGGCAAAAGGCACAAATGCTGAGGGTAAGCTTAAGGAATTGAAGGATGCATGGGACATCTTCAGGAACACACGGGACAATGAGGTTATCCCTAATTTTTTTGCCGGAAAGGTAGCCGAAGCAAAGGCAGTAGGCGGAGGTATACAAAAGGAAAGGTTCGCAAAGATATCTTCAATGGTTGATGAACTTATAGGGATAACGTAAAAGGATAATGCAGTAACCAGGAGGTGAATTATCATCCATAAACAACACTTCACCTCCTGGTTCTAATAACCCATTGGCTTCTTTTTAATAAACTGTTTTGACTCTAATAAAATTCCTGCTGTATACGATTTAATCAGAAATCATTGTAGGGGCGAACGTCCGTTCGCCCCTACTTACAAGATAGTCTTTAGAAATACTGCTTGATACCCCAGAAGGCGGAACTCTTACGGAATGCCTCATCAAGATCGATCTCAACAAGCACACCCCATTCATATTCCGGAATCCAGCACCAGGTCCCTATTACCGGCACACCCCGATAGTCCGGATAACCGGTGACATCGTATCCTTCGGTCCCGCTTAAGCATTCGTAAATTCCCTTTGTCAGCCTTCCTGTTTTAGGATTAATCCCCTTCAGTTCCAGGGTGGTCCTGGTTTTTATCATTTCTTTTCTTTTAAGTTCAATTCCAAAACGCGATTCAGTGACGAGAACCCCTTCCGAATTAATGAGATAGGTTTCCCCGCTTTCGCCAATCTCCATGCTTTGCATGAGTTTGTTCAGCTCCATGGTATCGACTCGAAAAACCACGACACCTGCAAAAGCGCCATCATTGTCCTTGATTACAGCAGATACAAACAATGTGGGTACATTACGTTCCATCTTCCCGGATTCATTTAAGATCGGCGTGGTTGACGGCACGACATCGCTGACAAAGACCTCCTGCTTTTTTGCCTCTGCAAAATAGACTTCCTTAGAAACATCCATACTCACCAGATTTTTCTCCGTGGACAACTTTACAACCCCTGTGGAGTCGCATATAAATATGCCCTTATATCCATATTCATCCCTGATGAACTCCAAATAGTTTAAGGCATTTACAAATTCATCCACCGACGCCACGCCCTTTGCGAAATGAAGGGTCTGCGGCTTACGGGCAATCGCTGCGGCATTATTCTTATGTCCTTCCATACTCCTTTTTACGACTTCGACCTGCCGGTGCATAAGCCCCCGCAAGTTTTTAATAGTAGTGTCCTGAAAGAATTTACGAACCTCATTGCATGCCTCGTCTATGTCAATTTCAGCAATAAGTCCCCAATTAAGATACGGCAGCCACGTCCAGTAACCAATCACACTGGTACCACGATAATCGATATAACCAGTATCATTATATCCATCAGTCCCCTTCAAACACTGCTGAACCGCCTGAGTCAGATTTCCCGTCTTGGGATTTGCCACCTTCAACTCCAGGGATGTCCTCTTTTTTATAAGACCGTCTTTCTTAAGGTCATCGGTAAACCGGGATGTGGTTAACATGTACCCATCTTTATTGAACAAATAAACCTCGCCGGTTTCCGTTGCCTTCATGGGAATTATTAATTTTGCAAGCTCATTTACGTCAAGGCGGAAAACCAGGACGCCTAAGACATCCATTCTTTCATTAGTAACCTGGGTAGATACAAACATCGTAGGCAATCCCAACTCCAATTCACCGAATTCGTTCTCGATGGGAACTGTAGAAGGCATGAAGTCAGAAAAAAACGTCTTGCCTTTGATTGCCTCTTGAAAATATTGCGCAGAAGAAACATCCTTTCCCAAATTATTTTTATCCGTAGAAACAATGATCGTACCTGAAGGATTTACAATAAACACTTCCTTGTAATGATATATATTTTTCAGAAAAGTGAGATACTCAAGGGGTTTAGAAAAATCCGGCTCCATATGCTCACGAATTACCGAGCCGCGATAGGCAGGCAAGTTATTGGCAGTAACCCTTATGTCCTTCTTTCTGGCGTCCACCCAGGCAGTAATGATCTCTGCCTGTTTTCGTGTAATGCCCTGCAAGTCCCTCCCGATACCTTCCCTAATTATGCCGAATGTGTCAGGAAAAGCCATTTTTGCTGTAAACAGCGACAGCAAGGAAATTGCTATAAATGTAGCTATAATTGATTTGGTTGTTTTAAACATTGTCCTTCCTCCTTATTGGAAAATAATAACATAGATACTACGCCTTTGTATGACCAAATATAACTACAACTATAATCTGTAGTATTTAGCACTATGTTGTCCTCCTCCTTTCGTTCATATCTTGAACACAATTCCCTGTTACCACCCTGTCATAAAACTTACTTACTGAAATATTATACATTTGTTTTTTCCAAATTCAAAATAATTAAGCATTTTATACAAAACAATATTCATAAATAGCAAAAGCCCGTTATTTCGGAGGATTATGGCTTTTTTTATAAAGTTCAAGCCGATCTTTGATCACCTTATCAAAGCCATTGTCGGTAGGTTTATAATATTCTCTTCCCTGAATCTCATCTGGCAAGTACACCTGTTCTGCATAACCTCCATAACTATGTGGATATTTATACCCCTTTCCATATCCAATATCCTTCATCATTGTTGTTGGGGCATTCCGTATGTGAAGCGGCACCGATAATGCGCCTTTCTCCTTAACGTCTTTCAATGCCTCTAAGTAAGCCATGTATGAGGCATTACTCTTCGGCGCACAAGCAAGATAGGCAACTCCCTGGGCCAGAGGTATCCAGCCCTCCGGCATTCCCACAAAATGAAAGGCATCCTTAACGGCCACGGCTAATTGGAGGGCTGCCGGGTCTGCATTGCCAATATCCTCCGATGCAAATATGATCATACGGCGCGCAATAAAAAGAGGGTCTTCGCCCGCATCCAGCATGCGCGCCAGCCAGTAGAGGGCTGCATCAGGGTCACTTCCGCGCATGGATTTTATAAAGGCCGAGATTACGTTGTAATGTTCTTCACCGCCCTTATCGTAAAGAAGCGCCTTCCGCTGCATTGCCTCCTGGGCAATTTCCAGGGTCACCGTGCGCTTACCCTCCTGGTCAGGTTTGGCAAGCATGGCTGCCGCTTCCATGGTGTTTAGAGACACCCGGGCATCCCCATAAGAGAGGCGTGCAATAAAATCAAAGGCATCATTCTGAATTTCTACTTTCAAATTGGCAAGTCCTCGTTCCATATCCTGTAATGCTTTACTCATGATTGTCTTCAAATGGTCTTCGGTGAGTTGTTCCAGCACCAGTACCTTACACCGTGATAAAAGCGGGGCGTTCACCTCAAAGGATGGATTTTCTGTAGTGGCGCCAATCAGAGTTATCGTGCCATCTTCCACATGATGGAGAAAGGCGTCCTGCTGCGCCTTGTTAAACCGGTGAATTTCGTCAACAAAGAGAATGGTTTTTTTATTGTAATATTTAAGTTGTTCCCTGGCTTCCTCGATAACTTCCCGGATATCCTTAACCCCTGATAGCACCGCAGAAAAAGAAACAAAGTGGGCATCTACTGCCTGGGCAACGATAGAGGCCAGAGTTGTCTTCCCAACGCCCGGAGGCCCCCAAAGAATCAGAGACACCAGTTCCCTGTTTTCCACCAGCCTTTGGAGTATTTTGTTCGGGCCAACGAGGTGTTCCTGTCCCACAAACTCTTTCAAATTCTTCGGCCTCACCCGGTCGGCCAGCGGGGCTTTTTTTGTAGTTTTCACCTTCGCATCAAACAAGTCTCTTTCCGGTTTTTTGATCGTCAACTAAATTTCCCCTTGTGATTCGTTCGGCTTTGGCGATTCTGGTATCTTACGCCCGGATTCCAGTGTCTCTGCCATCGTATTAATTGCGCCTGCAAGCTCGCCAATTTCATCGCCTGATTTATAAGAAATCCTTGTATGGTAACTCCCATCCGCAATCTTCTTTGCCGCTTCCATAATAGAATGAATCGGCGCTGAAATTTTTTTCCCCAAAAAAAAGGCAACAATAATAACACCCACGGCAACCAGCCCAAAGGTAAACAAGATATAGTCCCGTAATTCGTAAAGCTTCCCATACCCCTCGTCAACGTCAATCTCGGCAATCACGCCCCATCCATAGTCCGGCATCCAACGCCAGAATCCTATCACATTCACACCCCGGTAATCGGGGTATCCGTCTGCATCGAAACTTTCCGAGCCTTTCAGGCACTCACTTACCCCCTTCGTCATAACATTCGTTAGCGGGTTGACAACCTTCAATTCCAGGGCAGATCGTTTTGTTATCCGGCGTTGCCCTTTCAAATCCACCGCAAACTTGGATTCTGTCAGCATGTAGCCGTATCCATTGATCAGATAGGTTTCCCCCGTCTTACCGATATGGATATTTTGCATCATTGTGTTCATCTCAGCAACGTCTATCCGCAGTGCTACCGTTCCTACAATAGCATTCGACTTGTCCTTAATCGGCGCAGAAATGAGCATAGTAGGCACACCCGTTTCTAACCTCCCCGATTCACTTTCAACAGGGACGTCGGAAGGTATGATGTTAGAGGTAAAAAAAGCTCCTTTGATAGAAGAGCGAAAAAAATCCTTTGTTGAGATATTTGTACCAATAAGCTCTTTTCTTGAAGCAATGCGCACAATACCGTCACGGTCGGCAATAAACACCTCTTTTGAACCATATTCCTTCCATAAGTAATCAAAATATCTGATTGCCTCCAAATTCTTCAATAAATCAGTACGTTCGGCATTTCCTGCAATTGACTGCATAGCAAGGAGGACAAGGGGATTATTGGCGATAAGTTGGGCATCAGCAGTACGTTCTTCCATCCATTTTGTGATCAATTCAGTCTGCTTCCGAACCGCCCCTTCCAGGTTTTTGATAATTTCATCTTTTAAGGACTGAAAGGTGATAGGATAAACAACGAGTCTCATGACAATAAGCGGCAGGAACGTTAAGAGCAGAAAAAAAATACTGAGTTTACTTTTTGTAGGCTTGAACAACTTGTCTTACTCCAATATTATTCTTTTCAAAATACTTTCATCTCACCGCAAGACACTAAAGAAAGTTATGAGTTGTAAGTTGTAAGATTAAAATTGAACGCGCACCTGCCAACTTACAACTTTCAACTGATTTAAAGCTTTGCGTTCTTTGTGTCTCTGCGGTGAATTATCATTTTACTTTTTCGGCACCTTTTCCCAATCGGCCAGGAATCGTTTGACACCATCGTCAGTAAGCGGATGCTGAACGAGCAGGTCAAACACATTAAATGGAATCGTCGCAACATCTGCTCCCATCATTGCCGCATCCCTCACATGAATCGGATTCCGTATACTGGCGACAATTATTTCCGTCTGAAATCCATAGTTGTCGTAAATGGTACGAATCTCCTCAATCAATTCCATACCAACCTGCCCCCTGTCATCCAATCTTCCGACAAACGGACTAACATAGGTACCGCCCGCCTTTGCCGCCAGAAGCGCCTGATTAGAGGAGAAGCAGAGCGTCACGTTGGTTTTAATGCCCTCTTCAGTCAGTCTTTTTACGGCCTTCAGACCATTTTTTATTAATGGTATTTTGACCACAATATTATCAGCAATCTTTGCCAGTTCCCTCGCCTCCTTGAGCATACCATCGGTATCCAGGCTCACCACCTCGGCGCTGACCGGGCCATCTACAATGGAGCAAATCTCTTCAATCGTCTCGCGAAATGGGCGACCCGTCTTTGCTATCAGTGAGGGATTGGTCGTCACCCCGTCCAGAATGCCCAGGCTGTGAGCCTCTCGAATTTCTTTCACATCTGCCGTATCAATAAAAAATTTCATTTTCTTTCCTTTCTTGTTTCAATTACTTGCCACGAATAAACACGAATTTACGCAAATAACATTTTAAATAGAATCTTGAACTCAGGAACTCAAGAATAATACTTTTAAACTGGCAAAAACTATTCTCCTTTTTTCCTGCGTTCATGAGTTCCAGATTTATACTTTGATGTCTTAAAAAATAATTAATAGGGTCTTATAACCTCTATATCTTTCATAGGGTAATGCTTCACATTTCTTGTGACAGGCCCCAGTTCCATTTCTTTAGCCGTAGCAGCAATTATCGCATCGCCTATGTTTAAATCGTGTCCCTTACTGTATTTTCTCAAGTATTCCCCTGCCTTATCAGCAATCGCTTCATCAACAGCTATAGGAGTTAATATCTCAAACAGATTATTTACCATTACTTCCTCTCCACTCCTCATACCGGCAAGAATCTCAATCCTGCTAATAACGGAAATGAAGAGCAATGAACCTTTTTCAACTTCAGCAGTAAAGAAGTCAAAGGCATTCTTTTCTTTCCTCAAATGGTCAATTAACACATCACTGTCTATAAGCAAGGATTTTTGCATTGGTTATTCATCCAACAAGACGAGATACCCAGCTTTTGCGGATTTCATTAACATATTCTATGCTAGTCTTTATTTCACGCCTCTCAGCCCAAACGCCATAGCTCTTTTTTAATAACTTTTTTTTAGAAGCAACAGACAATTTTTTTTTATCAGAGAGTATTTCATGAAGATATTTGCGTTGTGAAACAGTAAGCAATTGTAACTTTTCAATAACATCTGCAAAAATATTTTCTTCGAATCGTTTTGTATGTTTCATTAAATACTCCTTCTATGATATTTTTAAACAAGTGAAAACTATTTTTCTTTTTTCCTGAGTTTTTGAGTTCCAGATTCTGTAATATATTCCCGCCCCACTCGGTTAATAGTAACCAGAATAAGGAAAATCTGATGTATACTTTAAACACACAGTTTATACACTAACAGTTCCAACAACAATTGCGTGCTGAAGGAACTGGTCTTGCTCTTTACGTCAGTTTCCAGCAAAAGTGCGTGTTTTTTCATGAGGTCATCTTCGGTATACAGTTTGATCTGCTCAAAAAAACGCTTTGCAAAGAATGGAACGACTTGCAATTCCGATGTAACCTTATGCTCATCCCCTCCCTGCTTTAATATTTGCTTTGCCCTCCACAGCCGCTTGATTTGCCACGCCAGGAGGCTGACAATCCTTACCGAATCTTCTCCATGAGTCAGCATCTGGCTAAGGATTTTCAGCCCTGCTGCAACATTTCTTTGCGCAACGGCATCGGTCAGCTCAAACACCGTACGGCTTCTGTCCACACCCACAAGGGCATCTACGTCCCTTTCATCGATAGTTGCTTTCTCGCCAAGATAAATAGATAATTTTTCCAGATGTTTATCTATAATCGCCAGATTGTTTCCAACGTCTTCGACCAGTTTCTGGGCTGCTACAGATGATATGTTCTTTTTATAATGTTTTGCACGGGTGGGGATCCAATTTGGCAATAGATGGTCTTTTAGCTTTTTGCATTCGATTGATATTCCGACTTTATCTACAAGAGTTGCCAGCTTCATCCGCTTATCCCATTTATCACACACCAGCACCAGAGATGCGTGACTTGCAGGTGTTTGTATATATTTTTCGAGGTTTTCCCGGTTCTTTTCTACAAAATCATCTGCCTCTTCCACAACTACCAACTTATTTTTGCTGGCAAAAAATGGTCGGGTTCGTAATTCGTCGAATATTACACCACCAGAGGTCTCGTCCCCCTTAAATTCAACTAGGGCCAAACTTGTGTCGGTATCTTTGAGTGAATTAGCCTTTACTGCACAAAGCGCCTCGCTGATAAAAAATTCTTCATCTCCATAAAATACGTAAACTGGAAATGATTTGCCTTTGTTCATTAAATCTTTAAACGGGTGAATATCCATATCTTATTTTATCTTTTGTGCAATCCCCGCCACCATAAAGTAAACCTCGTCAGCCTCGTCTGCCAGCGTCTGGTTTGCACTGCCTGCAATGTCCCTGAATACACGCGACAGGGCGTTATCAGGCACAATGCCAAGTCCAACTTCATTCGATACAATAATAACATCAAATCTTGACTCACGGCATGCCTTGCTGAGTTTATTAATTTCACCGAGTATCTGCGACTGCTTCTGTTTTAAATTTTCCCTATCATCATTCAAAAGCATGTTCGTAATATACAAGGTAATACAATCAATGTAAACAACTCCTACCTTCTCATTCAGGTTTGACACAACCGCATCTACATGAAAAGGAGCTTCAACAGTCTTCCAATCAATAGGACGCCGGGCACGATGGGTTTGAATCCGTTCGCGCATTTCCTCGTCTTTTACCTCTGCGGTTGCAATGTAAACGACATCATTATACTTCTTGGCAAGTCCTTCTGCAAAGACAGATTTGCCGCTTCGTGCACCACCGAGAACAAGGGTCATTTTCGCCATAATAAATATTTTAAATTAGGTTAAAAAACAGAACCCAACGCCTTTTACCCACCCCTGAATCCCCTCCCAGGAGGGGACTTTAATTCCCCCTTAACAAAGGGGGATGCAGGGGGTTGTCGTTCCCCTCTTGAGAGGGGTAGGGGTGTGTTAACAAAACAAGCAAAAACTTTGAAATTCCTATACATTAAACTACTACCTAAATATGAAAAGACTCAATAAAAACAGAAGTTCGGCAATTTCATTGGTAGCACCCAAGGTATCCCCTGTCATTCCGCCAATTTTCTTTTTAATATACCAAATCCAAATCAGGGTGAAAATGATAATTATTGCAAATATCACAAGTCCACTCAGGCCGTAAAAAAACAAAAACAGGAACACCGGAAAAATCGAGGCATAAATCACATGACTGCGAGTAGTACTGCCTATGATAAAACTTCCAGTGCCTGATTCACTTCTTGCGTACTTCGATAACCCCGCAGCCCAGACTTGCGCCCATCTCCCCACAACCGGCATTAACAGTAACGCAGCACATTTATTTATCAGAACAGGTGAAATGAAACAGGAAACGCATTTTACACCGCAACCAAAAGATAAATTATTTATTGTAGAGATTTCTCCAATACTATGGAAGCCCATGTATTTTAGTCCAAGCAGGCAAATCAGCCCGATAGCCCCAAAGCTGCCTATACGGCTATCCTTCATTATTTCCAGCCGTTTTTCCTTATTCCAGCCGCCCCAAACGCCGTCGCAGGTATCGGCAAGGCCGTCAAGGTGCAATGCCCCTGTTATGGTTACAAATACAAGGATAATCAGGGCATCCGTAATAAGAGGTGGAAAAAAGAAATAGAAAGGCAGGTATGCCGCTGATAGAAATATACCGATACAAAAACCAACTATGGGAAACCAACAGACAACAGAACCAAAATCCTTTGGTTTTATTTTATCTTCCCTGTCAATAGGAATAACGGTTAGAAATTTGAGCGCCCATAAAAAATTTTTCATGCTTTATGAGCTTATAAATTTTAGTGAAAAGTGTCAACTAGAATCCTTTTTACGATACGCCTTTCTTATGCTAAAATTTGAATATTTGCCTCTTTCTGAAGATATATCTCAAATAAGGCATTTAATCATAATCTGACTGATAACTGTGAATACTATTTACCCCACTATATTTATCTTTCTTTTCAGTTTTGCATGGCTCACACCTCTATACCCAGCTTCCATACCGGCAGATAAGGTGCAAAACATCATTGATAGCAGTACCTTCACAAGGATTCAGAAACCTATTGCTATACGCACCGACAGAAAGACCCTCGAATACTTTATGGATCACGTAGAAGAACTCACAAAGCATGGGAGGGATTTTAACAGAAAAGAATTGATACTTGAGGTTAAGGGTAATGATAAGTATGGCATACAGATGCCGTCAAAACACGTCACAGGAGAGTTTGATCTGGTGAAACGAGAGCCAAGCAAGACAGTATATCTGGGGCAGGGCAATGCTACTGTGTTCTTCAGTTTTTCAGGCGCTATTGTATTAGAGATTAACTATACAACTCAAAAAGACGAAAAGGGCTGCTATGAAGAGGTAAAAACTGCCGTATATTTGAAATTCGACAATGCCATTCTTGGAATACTTGCCAAGATGGCAAGCCCTGTAATAATTCCAAAACTGGATAAACTCATTACCAAATTTTCGACAAAAACTAAAAACGTGGTAGAAGCCGCCTATGCAAATAAAAACAGCTCATCGCATCGCAAAGAACGCTGAGATCGCAATTTAACCAAACGGTAAAACCCTTATTCCTCTTTTCTATCCTTATTAAATCAAGTACTAAAAGCAACCACAGATTTCTCAGATTGCACAGATTATTTTTATTTTTTATCTGTGTAATCTGCGCAATCTGTGGTTTCAAATAGTTTTGCTTATTTATAGGGTGTATCTCCAAACGTTACTGAAGAACGCACCCTTCCATATCCACAGGTACTTGAATATCCATATAATTCAATATCGTCGGGGCAATATCATATAGAGTAACCCCTTCACGCCGCACTCCATATTGACTCCTGCCATTTCGCATAATAAAGATACCGTACTGGGAGTGGTTTGCATCATCAGGACCGGTGTCGTTCTCACTTGCCCATATAGTCCTGTTCCCCACACTCCCGATGGATCTCCAGAATAGGTCTCCGTAATACACAATCAAATCGGGAGGTATACCGTTACATTCCGTGTAAATATCCTCAGGTTTAAAGGCCTTCGTATTAATATTCCTGCCATTCTCATCCCGCAAATCTTCTAACTTTCTTATCAACTCGTTCCGAAAATGCTCATAGTGCTGCGGCGCAATGACTCCCCTGGGTTCCCGGTCTTTTACATTCATAAAAATTCGGCCATAGTATCCCCCTTCGCCCCATACCATCGTATTTTCCCAGTCAACGATAAGCTTGTTAAACGGCGTGCTTTCTGCAGGATACTGTACCAGCTTCAGGTAGCCATTCTGGATAAGCCATTCATTAATGCATATACCTCCAACCATCTTTTTAGCCCCGTGATCTGATACGACAAGAATCAAGGTATCATCAGATAATAGTTTTAAGGTCTCACCAATTTCCTCGTCCAGGTATTTATAGTAATTTAAAATGGCATCTTGATATTTGGAACCTGGTATATGTTTAGGATGCCCCTGGTCAAAAAATTTCCAGAAGGCGTGGTGAATCCTGTCGGGTCCCATTTCTACCACCATAAAGAAATCCCACTCTTTGGAACGAATAAAATGCCGGGTCAGCCTGAACCGTTTCTCCGTCATATTATAGATTGTTTTTAAAATTGGCTCTTTATTATCGCTCCGGAACTCCCCGACATCCAGGATATAACCATTCGAAATAGACTCCACCTCATGTTTCAGCCCCAGAGGATACGTGTAATCACACTTCGTATCGGGGGTCATAAAGCATGTTACCATGCACCCATTGACAGGTTTTGGAGGATACGTCATAGGCACGCCAATCACCACAACCTTCTTCCCCATCTTCGACAGGATATCCCAAACGGTATCTACCTGGATAATATTTGAATTTGCAAATGACAACCCCTCGTAATCATAGCTCGTTCGATTCCGAAACCCATACAATCCCAGCCTGCCAGGATTGGCGCTTGTCATCATGGACACCCATGCAGGGCAGGTGATAGCAGGAATGGTGCTTTTCATATCGCCGTGGATGCCGTTTGAAATCAGTCGTTTTATATTGGGTAGTTGGTCCAGCCACCTGTCGAATAAGAGTTCGGGCGGCATCGAGTCCAGACCCAATACGAATACCTTTTTTTTATTAATGACCATGAAACATATCAGATAAACAGGCAACAAAACTTGGATTGGAATTTATTTGAGATTTGGAATTTGTGATTTGTAATTTACAATGATAAAACCTCTTTAGTCATGACTTGTTTAGACTAGGAGGGAACTGCCTTTGGCGCTAATAGTAAAAGCCCGCGATCGGAGTCGAACCGACAACCTCATCATTACGAATGACGTGCTCCGCCAATTGAGCTACGCGGGCATTTATAAAACATCACAGAGAAGTTGAAATTATACTAAAATTTTATGTATTTACAATAATTATTCTATTTTAAAGTACACCTCGTATTATTAAGTATCGGGTGTAACCACTCTGTGTAACGCTAGAAGCTGTTCAAGCAAGTCCGGCAGGTCTTTTATTGGCAACATGGTTGAAGCGTCTGAAAGCGCCTTTTCAGGGTTTTCGTGTACTTCCAGGAACAATCCATCACATCCGGTGGCCACAGCGGCCCTGGCGAGCGGTATAACCATGTTTCTTTCACCTCCGGAGACGGTTCCCTGACCACCTGGTAATTGAACACTGTGTGTGGCGTCATAAATTACTGGATAACCTAATTCACGCATAATGACCAACGACCGCATATCACTAACAAGATTATTATAACCAAAACAAGCACCACGTTCCGTTAGTAAAATCTGCTCATTTCCCGTACTTCGCACTTTTTCGACAACCGCCTTCATATCCCAGGGCGCCAAAAACTGTCCTTTTTTGATATTAATCGGTTTGCCTGTCTTTGCAGCAGCCAGAATTAAATCAGTTTGACGACAGAGAAAGGCGGGTATCTGGATTATATCAAGCGTTTCTGAGACGATTGGTATATCTTCTTCCCGATGGACATCGGAAAGTATCTGTAAATCCAACCTTTTTTTAATATCAGCTAAAATCTTTATACCTTCTTTAATGCCAGGGCCTCTGTATGAATTAACAGACGTCCGGTTTGCCTTATCATACGATGCCTTAAAAATAAAGGGCATCTTCTTTGACTGAAAAATGGTCTTTAATCTTTCTGCCAATTTCAAGCAGTTCTCATGGGTCTCTATGACGCATGGCCCGGCAATGAAAGCCAAAGGCAGTCTTTGACCTATGGAAAAATTTCTGATGTTTATAATTTTAGCCATTGAACCCTGTCCTGAGCGAAAGATTTCTCGTCACTTCGCTCCTCGAAATGACAGAAAACGAAGGAACTGAAATAACAACTAATGATAAAGTAATATAAATAAGAATTTGAGATGTGTCAATATAATATAGCTAAAAAGTGGTTGCTATGTCCTTGTTCAGTGTGTAAAATAGCCGCCTATATATTCGCATGCATTCATTTAGAAATATGAGGTGACATACATGAAAAATAAAATAGTTATATTTGTATTTTTGTTGTGCGGAATATCTTCAACTGCATTTGGACAATTTTATGATTACGAGACCCCTGAGATTAAACTAAAATCCGGCTTACCAAGCGTATTTGCCGTAGAAAGTGTCCGGCAAATAACAGAGGGAGATCAGGAATCAGTATTAAATATCAGTGTGACAGTAAAGAAAGGAAAGATTGAGTCTGTCAGCAGAGACAGTGGATGCTGGGTAGTTACCATAAGAACAAGCAGCAAAGAAGCCTCAACTTATTTAATAAAGGACAGCCAATTCAGGATTGTAGGCGAAGAATCGAAAAAAGTCATTGTTAATGCCATTCACTGGAAAGACGGAAACTAAAGACATATGAAGGTATATTTTATAGGCGCAGGCCCAGGAGACCCTGAATTAATAACAATTAAGGGTTTTAAGGCCATCCAACGATCCGGATATTGCATTTATGCCGGTTCTTTGGTAAATAAAGAATTACTTAAGGCGCTTCCGTCCCACGCAAAGGTATATGATTCTTCTGATATGCGTCTGGAAGAAATGGCGGTTATTTTTAAGGAAGCTTTTGATCAAAATGCTGACGTTGCAAGGATACACTCGGGAGACCCGTCAATTTATGGTGCAATGCAAGAACAGATGCAAGCACTTGACGAACTGGGAATTCCTTATGAGGTTATTCCGGGTGTCAGCTCCTTTGTCGCTTCAGCAGCGGTTTTAAGACAAGAGCTAACTCTTCCGGGGACTACACAAACAATTGTTATTACCCGCATGGAAGGAAAAACCCCCATTCCAGAAAAGGAACACCTGTGCAAACTGGCAACCACTACCCCGACGATGTGTATTTTTTTGAGTATTGACAAGATCGATGAAGTTGTGAAAATGCTCATTCCACAGTATGGTAAAGATTGCCCTGTGGCCGTGGTATATAAGGCAACCTGGCCTGAGCAGAAGATTGTATGCAGCAAACTGACTGATATATCTGAAAAGGTTAAGCAAGAATCGATTAAAAAATCTGCGCTCATCATTGTTGGATGGGTATTAGAAAAGAAATTTCAAAGATCGGTATTGTATACGCAGGATTGGGAAAAAACTCAGAAATCCCCGGTATAATCGGTTATTTCTGATTGTAAAAATCCGTATTTGAATGCACAGAAATTATTGCAGATCAATTTTGAAAAAAAATATTTATTGAAAAAATCCAGAAAATACTTGATTCAGAAAGTCATTTAATGTATTCTAGCCCAAGAAAATTGCATGCTTTACATATCGTTCTCATATCACATAAACCATTTTTTTATGAAAGGAGGATGTTAGATGAATAAGCAGGAATTGGTTGAAGTTGTAGCAAAAGAATGTGAGGTATCAAAGGCTTGCGGGGAAAAAGCGGTAAATGCCATTTTGGACGGTATAAAGAACGGCGTTAAAAAGACCAAGGAAGTCCGATTGATTGGATTTGGTACTTTTTCAGTAAGAACCAGGAAGGCAAGGAAGGGGCGCAATCCGCAGACGGGGGCTGTGATTAACATCAAGGCAAGTAAAACTGTAAAATTTACCCCGGGACAAGATTTTAAGAGTGCTGTAAATAAATAAACAGTTCATATTGAATATATAACAAAAAAGCAGGCTTTAAAGCCTGCTTTTTTGTTGGTTTTTCACACACTACGTCTTTTCCGAGGATGTCTCCACAGGTTCCAGGGTTTGCTGTCTGCGAGTAACTCTGCGTTCGTTTTCGGTAAGGAGCTTCTTCCTCAACCGAAAGGTTTTGGGTGTAATCTCTACCAATTCATCATCCTCAATATACTCTAAGGCCATTTCAAGTGAAAATTCTCTGGGTGGAGGAAGTTTGATTCCCTTATCCGCAGTAGCGCACCGAATGTTGGTTGCCTTCTTGGCCCTGACGACATTTACCGAGATATCATTCTGTTCACAGTGTTCGCCAACTATCATTCCCTCATACACACGATCTCCCGGTTTTGCAAACATTGTACCTCTGTCGAGTAATCCATCCAGTGCATAAGCGGTTATTTCGCCTCCGGCCATAGAAATTAACACACCCTGTATGCGATGGGCAATATCACCTTTGTAACGTTCATAGGCATAAAAATTATGATACATAACTGCCTCCCCACGTGTGGAACTCAAGAGACGGTTCCTCAGACCGATTAAGCCGCGAGAAGGCACCTTGAACTCAAAATGAGTAATAGCCTTATCGGTATCCATAGTGAGCATTTCTCCCTTACGCGCTCCAAGCATAGAAATCACCTGACCCTCATATTCTTTGGGCACATCAATCACAACGTATTCTATGGGTTCTGCTTTTTCGCCTTCCAATTCCTTAAAAATAACCTTGGGTTTAGAAACCTGCAGCTCGTACCCTTCCCTCCGCATATTTTCAATCAACACGGACAGGTGTAAAAGCCCGCGCCCGGAAACACGAATGGCGTCCGGCGTTTCTGTGTCTTCCACCTTAAGGGCTACGTTTGACCGCAGTTCTCTGTAAAGCCTTTCTCTCAAATTCCGGCTGGTAACGTATTTACCATCCTGTCCACAGAAAGGAGAATTATTAACTGAAAATATCATTGATAGTGTAGGCTCATCAATACTAATTTTTGTCATTGCTTGTGGATTATCTATAGAGGCAATTGTATCGCTGATGTCAATATTCTCAATCCCGGTTAATGCAACTATATCGCCGGCCTTGGCTGATTTTACAGGCTCTTTTCCTAACCCTGTAAAAGTAAACAATTCAGTTATCCGATGAGTGGTATGATTGCTGTTTTTGTCGATTCTTGTAACTTGCTGGCCTATGTTGATAGTCCCCATAAATATTTTTCCTATTCCGATTCGGCCAACATAATCATTATAGTCCAGCGAGGTTATCTGCATCTGCAATGGCGCACCAGGATCACCGCATGGTTTAGGAACGTAATGTAAAATTGCGTCGAGCAGCGGTATAATATCCTTATTATTGTCACCTTCCAATGACAGTCTTGCGTAACCCTCCCGGCCACTGGCATAAATCACCGTAAAATCAAGCTGTTCGTCAGTTGCATTAAGTTCGACAAAGAGGTCGAATACCTCATCCAGCACTTCCATACAACGGGCATCCGGCCTGTCAATTTTATTGATTACTACGAGCGGCCTCAAATTATAGCTCAACGCCTTGCGGAGCACAAACCTTGTCTGAGGCATCGTCCCTTCGGCGGCATCCACCAGCAATAACACGCCATCAGCCATTTTGAGAACGCGCTCCACTTCTCCTCCAAAATCAGCATGTCCAGGCGTGTCTATAATATTGATCTTTACACCCTTATAGCTAATAGCAGTATTCTTAGCCAAGATAGTAATGCCTCGTTCCCGTTCCAGGTCGTTGGAATCCATAATCCTTTCTACATTTTGAATCTGCTGGTTAGACCGGAATGTACCGCTCTGCTTGAGCATTTGATCTACAAGGGTTGTTTTGCCGTGGTCAACATGGGCAATAATTGCCACATTACGGACATCATCTCTTACTATTTGTGTCATGTTACTCCTTAAACTAAATATCTTTCTCTGTGATATTTTATGTTTTTCCAGTGGTAAAATAAACTAAATAAAAAAGCCGCAACGAAAAATCGTAGCGGCTGTATAATTATAATATATTCATATTAGTTTGTCATCAAGCCTTGCAACTACGCTATGTATAATTATCAGTATTTTACCAACAAATTCTTTAATGTCAATAAAAATGAAGGATAAAAACATAGAACTGTCATCGGTGGCGGAGCGCAGTACCATAGAGTACCAGAGTGTTAGACCTTCATTATTCAATATCCGACTATTTAACAATCGACAATTGATATTTGCAGAGGCTGTCCGAGAATGTATTTATATGGTTGGCACTATACTATATATTGAAAAATATATTCTTTTGTAAACAATATATGGTATGTATCGATTGGGACGGTTGCATTCTCGGACAGACTGTGCAGATACGACCCTTTTTGCTTTTCCCTTACTTGCCTTTTCTTGGATTTACATAGATATTAAAGAATAAAGACCCGACCCCATTGCCTTGCTCTCTAAAAATTATAGCCATGGCATTCTTCACATCAAGCCCCAGCGTCACTATGGAGTATTAGGAATTTTTGTATATGCCTTCAGTAAATTATTAGCCAATTCGCGTAATGAAGGGTTAGGCGTTTCCTTTATAGCGCCAGTAAGAACTTTATAAGCTTTTTCTAAGTACATCTGCTCCATTTTGATATTCTTCTCTTTTGAGCTTTTCTCAGCTAAACTTACATAAGCTGCCCCTAATATAACCATATGATCACCTCTAATCTCGGATTTGGACACATGAATTGAAGGGGGGTCTTGCCAAAAATTTATAGGTTGACACTCTTGATTTAACTGTTGAAGACCATATTCTAAATGTTCGATTGCCTTTTTATCGTCACCTTGGTTAAAAGCAAAATGACCTCGAATTAAATGTGCTAAAGCTAAGTCAGGAGCCAAGCTGATCGCCTCTTCACATTTTGTTAATCCACTTTCAAAGTTTCCGCTAAATAGAAGGGTCCTTGATTGATATAAAATATCCATTGCTTTCTGTCTTTTGTTTGAAAAGTCTTGAGTCATTTCACATTTAAGTTCATTGAGAAAGGCAAAAGGGTCACATCTTAAAAACAGACAGCAACAGACAGAGCAGACAGACAGAGGGTCAAGACAGACAGAGGGTCAGACCTTCATTATTCAATATTCTATTATTCAGTAATTGAACTATGAAGGTCTGACCCTATGCTCCTTTTGGTGGGAAATAACTATATTGAATTGTATGAATTTCCCAACATTATTTTCCCAACCTCAAGTTTTTCTTTACGTGTCATATTAGTCAGCTCGGTTCTTACTTGAGAAATGATACTGTTAAATACGGGAGGAACAATTATTGTCTGAAGGTCTGGATGCCAGATGTAACTCCAGGATAATAGTGTTGTCATTTCTGAGGTTAATTGTTGCCCCAAATCTCTATAGTAAAAACAAGAAAATAATAGAACAAAGTCATTCGCCTCCTCGTCTACATTATTTATTACGGCTTCAGGGTCTCTATCTGCATGTTTCAAAAAATTAGAGAGGCTATGTAAAATTTTCCGAAGTTCTTTTTCCTTGCCTGGTTTTATAATTGATTTAGTCATTTTATCAATGGAACAGTCACTTCGCTTAGCTGCTAAATCTTGGAGTACTTGAAATGAGGCCATCGCTAAAGTATGAATCGCTACGGGATCTTCATTTGAAAAAAGCATCCGGATGGCTGCGTCTATTTGCCGTTGAGATGCTTCAAACTTGTTTATTTCAATTTTTGCCATATTGATTGATATATATTATATGGTTTATATTTTAAACATAACGCCTGCTTCACGCGCGGCGGTTCTTTGCCGTCGCCGTGAAAGCAAATGTTGGCATCACTTCCACGGCCATGCAGACGAGTTAACGAAATTTTGATCGGCTGCGCCGAGAACTACATGATACTCAGGAGCGCCGAACTGCGCGAATAAGCGCAGTATGACGTGAATGTCTGAACCACTTGCACGAACCTGCATTGCGTGCAACCCCTTTGGCTCGTTAATCTGATCCCCAGTCCATGAGCCAACCCAGTGCCATACATCTCGATCATTACCAAGGACAATTTGCCGAATCGGAGATTGACGTAGAGGAGCCAGCCCCAAAGTGTATACACCTGCACAAAACGCGATCTTTGCTAAAGTTCGAGCAAATTCTTCAGGAGCGAAAGAAAGCCTGGCGCCAACAAAATCAACATCAGGATATTTCTGTGAAACTGATTCAAATGATGGACCGGCCACGTGCATAAAATCCATTTTTACAGAAGCACTATTAGCAGTATGGTCGCCGGTAACCGCTTTAGGCTGTGGCAAACGAGGTGTTGGAAGGTACAACGGAAATTCAGCAAGTGGAACTTGAATAGTTCGTTGAGCCCCCCTTGATTCGAGTACGAGAGGAAGTGTCTTTGGTCGTTTTTCTGGTCTTCGAGTTTGCATTCTGAGAACAGTTCGAAACGCCGGAAATAATCCACCCAGGCTATCACGTTCAAATCGATGCGTGATATCAGCACATCTGTGACAACTTGCTCTTAGTAAAGTCCACGGTCCGTTTAGGCCGTATGGAATTGCGTGCTCTTTTGCAAGAGGTTCCTCGATACTGTCACAGTATATACACTGCCCAATATCTCGGCCATTTTTCGGAACTGGGAGGAAAGCCACGTATTACCTCTTATTATGCCAACATTTTCTTTTAAGTTTATTCAACATTATGAAGGATTGTAGAAATTTAAGGCGAGATAGTCAAGGCGAAACTCTACAAAATCGTTGAAAATGGAGATGAAATACCGTTTTAAAAAATTTGATAAGCACATTAATTTATTTCTCTTAACCGCTGTACTTTGTTAAAATTGATTTTATGAAAATTGTTGCAGGAATTGATATTGGGTCTACTACCACCAAGACCGTACTAATGCGTGGCGATACCGTCCTCGGCTCGAAAATATCTTCTACCGGCGCTAACTGCAAGAAGACCGTAAAACTGCTGTTTGACGAGATGCTGGAAGACCTTGATCTGAACGAGGACGCAATCAAGTACACGGTGACTACGGGATACGGGCGCAGGATGGTACCGGCGAATGAAATTGTCACAGAAATCACGGCAAATGCTAGGGCCGCTAAATGGCTCATGAGCGAGAAGACAAAGGTAAGAACCATTATCAATATCGGCGGTCAGGACTGCAAGGTAATCTCTCTGGATACGAATGGTATTATGGTAGACTTTGCCATGAACGACAAATGCGCTGCCGGGACGGGACGTTTCCTGGAGGTCATGAGCCGCGTACTTGAGGTGGAACTGGATGAGATGGGAACATTATCAGAAAAGGCAGAAGATATACCACAGATAAATAGCCTATGCACAGTCTTTGGTGAATCTGAGGTTATATCACTATTATCCCAGGGAAGACGCGTTGAGGATATTATTGCAGGAATTCACAAATCCATTGCCAAGCGTGTAGGATCTATGGTCAAAAAAATCGGCGTCAAAGAAGCCATTTTCTTTGATGGAGGCCCTGCCTTTAATCGGGGGTTGAAAAAGGCATTGGAACAGGAATTAGGGGTAGCGTTACACATTCCGCAGGATCCACAGATTACCACAGCCCTGGGTGCAGCTATTATTGCCCATGAACATCTCACCAGAACCGTAAAGATACTAAGGGAATGAACAACAAAAGACCTAATGAAAAGCAAAACTATTCATTGCGTTTTTTCAAAATTCTTTCTTCGTATTTTAGTATAGTGTCTTCTTGTTCTATAGTTTCAATCGAACCCGGTCTTCTCTTGCGTACCTCTGAAATAGCCCAATTTGCGCTACAGCCCTTATTTACAAGATAACATGCCAGCATAGTACCCGTTCTACCGATTCCGGCATCACAGTGAACGACAATTTTTTTCTTAGAAGTCGCAAGATTGTTTACAAAAGACACAAACTCCTCGATTTGTTCTTGTGTAGGAGATGCAAGGTCAGGTATGGGAATATGTTTATACTCAAATCCAAATTCTTCTATTAAGGTTTTATGAAGTGGTGATTCCGT
The DNA here is from genome assembly GCA_016188675.1 of Planctomycetota bacterium. Lineage (GTDB taxonomy): Bacteria > Planctomycetota > Brocadiia > Brocadiales > Brocadiaceae > Wunengus. Next base: position 17,375 of record JACPHJ010000076.1, on the reverse strand, counting down.
TAAAGATACAATTGCTTCAATCCCATTGTCCTTAAGAAACTCAAGGTCTGCCACCATGGGCATAGGTCTTGCCATACCAGCAATTTCATCTTGTATAAGCCAACTAAAATTTCTAGGCATTCTCATCACTCATAAAATGGTCAAGCATTTCTTTTAATAATTCCAAAGGTAAACCAACTGCATTTGAGTAGCTGCCATCTATTTTTTCCACAAATTTTCTACCTTCGCCCTGGATGGCATAAGCGCCTGCCTTATCCATTGGCTCACCAGTTAGAATATATTTTTCAATTTCTTCGTCTTTTATATTTCTCATTTTAATATGTGTTCGTTCAATTCGCAACATTTTCTTTCTTGATGGCATCTCCATAACGCATACACCAGAAATAATATCATGCTCAGAATCACTCAGTATAGACAGTATTCTTTTGGCATCACTTACATCTTTGGGTTTGCCCAAAATACTTTTTTCATGCACAACAACCGTATCTGCACTGATAATTACTGCGTTATCCACTTTTCTGGCGACATCGCTCGCCTTTAATAAAGCGAGGTCATGGACTAACTTCATTGGCAAAACATCACCATGAATGCATTCTTCAATGTCATGAGGAACAACGTCAAAATGATAGCCCAGCGATTTTAATAATACAATTCTTCTTGGCGAATTTGAAGCAAGTATCAAGCGCTTCTTCGGCATAGCTTTCATTGTGAACAAAAAAAACCCTTCTACTAACGATTGATAAAGTAGAAGGGTTTTTGTATTTTAATTCAACAAATGATTAAAATATATTTTTATTTCCCACTACGTAGTGGTAACTTCTGGTTTAATTTCTTCAGCTTGCTGCGGTACAATAGCGCCTTCAACTAATTCAAATATTACGCGTGATGCATTATCGTTAAGGCGCCTTCCCAGCATGCGTAATTTCCTGTCCCTGCCTTCCATCTTGTATTCAAGTTCTGGTATTTTCCCAACGCTGCTCCCGGATAAGACGCCTAATCGGGATCCTGACAGCTTTAATATCCTTGTGTACCCACCGTTTCGATTCATATATCTTTTTGCGATACCGCCAGTTTCACGCCATTGCCCTTCACCAAACAGCATCTTTACCACCTCGGCATTTCTCAAGCTTGAAAGAACCTGACGATAACAATGCACATATCCAGGCTTATCTGTGTCTTTTTTCATCAGCCCTTTTTTTGCGGAGGTAATTATTTTTTCAGCAAATGATTTTGTTTCTTTTGCTTTTTCAAGCGTTGTAACAATTCTTCCGTACGAAAGAAGACTATTTGTAATGTTCTGCCTCAGCGCTTTTCTATGTGATGCAGTCCTGGATAAATGTCTTCCCCTCATTTTGTGTCTCATGGAATTATCCTTTCCCTTTTTCTATTTGTTTAATCGGTATAGGCATTCCGATCATTAAATTTAGCTGTGATAATTTTTTCTTAACTTCCTTTAAAGTAGTTTTACCAAAGTTTTTAATTGATAGAAGCTGCTCTTCCGTTTTCGCAATAAGATCGCCTACCGTTGCAATTTTTGCAGTTTCCAGGCAATTGGATGCCCTCACAGATAAATCCAATTCCGCTATAGACATACCCAGCTTTTTGTTAAGCTCTTCCTCTGATATCTCAGGGGCAGACTCAATCCCCATCCTCTTTTCGACCTGTTGCAATTCTCTACCGATCTCAAAGTACTGCACAAACGGATTTAAATGTTTTTTCAAAATTTTTGCTGACTCAACCAGTGCCATTTCTGCGGATACTACGCCATTTGTCCATATTTCCATGATTAGTCTATCATAATTTGTGCGTCTGCCAACTCGTGTTTCCTCAATTGCATAACGAACGTTTCTTACAGGAGAAAATATGGAATCGACTGCAATCAATCCAATCTCCTGCTCATCAGGTTCATTTTCCTCTGCAGTCACATACCCTCTGCCATTTCGGACCTCCATCTCCACTTTAAAATTAACGTCTTCAGAGAGTGTCGCAATATGTAAATCCTCATTCAGTATTTCTACGTTATCATCCGTTATAATATCTTTTGCTTTTACTTCACCCTTTTTGTTCGCCTCAATTCTTATTACTTTAGGCTGATCGGTGTGAAGTTTCACAACAAGGTTTTTGATATTTAACATAATATCCGTAATGTCTTCGACTATACCAGGTATATGGGTAAATTCGTGACTCATCCGGTCAATCTTAACAGAAACAACGGCACTTCCCTCCAACGAAGAAAGCAGAATCCTACGTAAACTATTCCCCACAGAATGACCAAAACCACGTTCAAAAGGAGCAGCTATAAACTTTCCATATGTCTCGGTCAAAGTCTCATGTTCCACATCCACCCGGACGGGAAGTTCAAGACCTCTCCACCTTATTCGCATATTTTTCCCCCTAATCCAGTAATAAGGGATTTCAAAATAAAATAAATTTTATATTGTGAACAATAATATATTTAAGAAAGACAATGCTTTGCGAGGCTATGCCAAATATATCTGTTGACTTTACAGTTGCGGAATGAATTGAACCAACTAAATTTCTTTATTTAGAACACAGTTCTACAATTAAATGTTCTTGAACAGGAACAGAAATATCTTCCCTTGTTGGGAGTTGCGTTACTACCACCTCCGGTACGTCAGCTCTAAATTCTATCCATGCAGGAATGTTGCGGCCTTTTAATAATTCTATATTCGCTTTTACAATATTCAGGTTTGCCTCTGTATTCTTTGGTTTTATAATGTCTCCAATTTTTACAATGTAAGAAGCAATATCCACCTTTTTATTGTTAACAGTTATGTGACCATGACGAATCAACTGTCTGGCACTTTTTCTAGATGCTGCAAAAGAGACTAAACATAACACATTATCCAGCCTTCTTTCTAACATAGTTAAAAGATTCTCACCTGTATTACCCTTTTGCCGTTCTGCCTTTCTATAATAATTTCGGAATTGCCTTTCTAAAATTCCATAAAAACGCTTCGTTTTTTGTTTTTCCCGAAATTGGATACCAAATTTTGATAGTTTGCCTCTACCCCATGTAAACTGACCAGGAGGATACTTCCGCTTAGTTATTGCGCACTTAACCGTGTCACATCTAATTCCTTTAAGAAATAGTTTTTCTCCCTCTCTTCTACATAATCTACACTGAGGACCAACATATCTAGCCATTTTTTTCCTTTCTCAAACCTCTTTTTAAAACCTATTATACCCTGCGTTTTTTCCTTGGACGACAACCGTTGTGGGGAAGTGGAGTAACATCCTCTATCGCCTTTATACTCAGACCTGCTGCCTGAAGCGCCGTGATAGCTGATTCCCGACCTGGACCAGGACCCTTAACTCTAATTTCAATTTCCTGCACACCATACTTTTGTGCTTTATCAGCCGCACTTGATGCCGCTTTTTGAGCAGCAAATGGAGTACTCTTGCGCGACCCTTTAAAACCAACGGTACCAGCACTTGCCCAACATATTGTCTCACCATTAATGTCAGAAATAGTCACATATGTATTGTTAAAAGTAGCTTTAATGTTCGCAATCGCCCGCGTAACGTTACGTCTTATTTTTTTCTTACCTACAGTTGACATGATTATTTTTTATCCTCAAACTAAATAATTCCATTTTCAGTTAACAGGACTAAGTAAATTATTTTGACCCAATTCGCATTCGTTAAAATAATTATTTAACACAAACTCTGTGTTGAACATTTCGTTCAGCCTTTTATATTTATCCAAATTATAACTTTTATTTCCCCTCTTTTTCCGAGCTATTATCATCAAATTTTTCGGTGTAAACTTAGGAGAAGTTACTTCTGTCAGTTTTACATGATAACCAGCACCAGTAAGAAATTGCGCTCTTAATGCTTCCGTTAAAATATCGGCGAACCTATACCTTAAAAGCCCAAAATCAGTCAAGTCGACAAGTGGATGCCCTATTTTTAATCGACTCCTGATTTGATTTTCACAACATGGAACTACAACTATATACTTTGCCCCCAATTTAATACCCTTGGCGATTGCCTCATCAGTTGCAATATCACACGCATGTAATGCAATCACAATGTCTACTGGCTTTTCAGGCTGAACGTCTATTATTCTGCCGTTAATAAAATGCATATTCCGAAAGCCTAGACTTTCTCTAATTCGTTCACATTTTTCTATCAGCGTTCTATTAGTATCTACACAGTAAAAACTATTATTTACGACAAACTGTTTTGCCAGTATTATATTCAGCGCAAATGATAAGTATGATTTACCACACGAACAATCGAGAAAGACTATCTCTTTGTCCTGTGGATACGTTTCTATGATTCTTACTACTTGCTCACAAAACCCTGTTACCTCGTTAAATTTCTTTATCTCCCGCTCATCACCTGATTGATCAACATCTAATTCGATTATCTTTAACAACTCCTTACTCGCTCTTAATAATTCACCTATTGTTTCTTTGGTTTCCATAACCAATTATTATATTTAAGTTTTTTTTAATCCAGAGAACAATATGAGCGTCATATTAACCTAGTTCTTTTACGTTCTTCTTACCAGCTACCGTTTTCTTGCGACCTTTTCTCGTGCGTGCATTTGTCTTTGTTCTCTGCCCCCTGACTGGCAAACCTACCTTATGTCGTATTCCGCGATAACAATTAATGCTTTTCATACGCACAATATTCTGCATTTCCTGTCTGCGTAACTGCCCCTCAGTGGAAAAATTCTTTTCTATATAAGCACCTAACGTGCTCAACTGATCATCATGGACATCCTTTGCACGCAAGTTCTCATCGATATTCACAGCTTTCAGTATTTTCTGGGACAAAGCCTTACCAATCCCATATACATATGTGAGCGAAATAACGATTCTTTTATCTGCGGGAATGTCTATTCCTGCAACTCTCGGCATTGATCAATTCCTTTCTAAATTATTTGCTAAATCAACCTGAATTATCCTTGCCTTTGTTTATGGCGCGGATTCGAACATATTACACGAACGACATTCTTCCTTCTGACTATTTTGCAGTTTTCACAAATTCTTTTAACTGAAGACCGTACCTTCATCGTTTATCATCCTAAAAACTTATTGGTCGATTATCAAACCGACACTAGACTTGTCTATAAATAATTCTGCCTTTATCAAGGTCATAAGGTGACATTTCTATCGTCACCTTGTCACCCGGCAATATTTTGATAAAATGCATCCGCATCTTCCCTGAAACATGTGCTAGCACTTTATGTCCGTTCTGCAATTCCACCCAGAACATCGCATTGGGTAGCGCTTCTTTTACCGTTGCTTCGACTCTTATTGGTTCTTCTTTGGGCATAGTTAAATGGTTACGACTGTTTCTGAAATTATTTCATTGTGTTAGAATGTCTGCACCATTCTCGGTAATTACAATTGTATGTTCAAAATGCGCGGATAATTTTCTGTCTTTTGTTACAACTGTCCATTTATTGTTCAATACCTCAGTATCGTACTTTCCAATACATATCATGGGTTCAATGGCAATAGTCACTCCAGACATTAAAACTTCATCTGCTTCTAACAATGATTTGCTCACAAAATTGGGTACTTGCGGATCTTCATGCATATACCTGCCAATCCCGTGACCAGTATAATTTCTTATAACAGAATAACCATTTTTTTCAACATATTCTTGTATAGTCCTCGATATCAAGGATAGCTTTTCATTTGATTTTATAACATTAATTGCCATATAAAGTGACTTTTCGCACACATCTATAAGTCTTTTGGCCTCTTGTGTAACTTCTCCTATTGGTATTGTCAATGCAGCATCCGCAACGTACTTTCGATAACCAACGCCAACATCAATGCTGATTATATCACCTTCCCTCAGTTTTCTCGGTCCAGGAATCCCATGCACGACTTCTTCGTTTATCGATGCACATATGCTTTTCGGGAAACCTCTGTATCCTTTAAAAATTGGTATCCCGCCCTGACTTATTATGTACTTTTCAAGTTCATTATTCAGATAATCTGTCGTCACATCTTTTCTTGCAATCTCTTTTGCCAATCTCAGTGCATTCGCAACGACCTTTCCCGCAGCCCTCATTATTTCGATCTCGCGGGGGGATTTACAAACTATCAAGTCAGTTTACCCCACGACCGATCAATGACTTCTCCTGCATCGTACTTTTAATGGTATCTGATATTTTTTTTGTAATCATATCTATCCGAGAATTATCGCTTAAAATTTCCTTTAAAATACCACTCTTTTGGTAATAATCTATCAAGCCCTCAGTCTGTTCGTGATACACCCTCAATCTTTCCAATACTGTTTCAGGCTTATCATCTGCGCGCTGATTTAATTTGCCACCGCATTTATCGCAAATTCCATTCTTTGAAGATGGAACATATATCTTATGATAGTTTGCACCACAAGCGCCACAAATCAAACGCCCCGACAATCTCTGAACTACACTTTCTTTGGATACTGAAAAATAAAAAACAATATCCAATCTGTTCCCGAGATTTTTCAACATCTCATCTAATACTTTTGCCTGTGCAAGCGTCCTTGGAAAACCATCTAAAACGAAACCAGCCCTGCAATCGCTTTTTAATATTCGTTCTTTGATTATATCAACAACAATTTGGTCAGGAACCAGAAGACCCTTTTCTATATAATAACGTGCTTTAACCCCTGTCTCAGTACCTGCCTCAACTGCTTCTCTCAGTAAATTTCCTGAAGATATATGAGGAATCTTTTTTTCTTTGCTAATGGTTTCTGCCTGGGTTCCCTTGCCTGCTCCCGGAGGTCCAAGAAACACAATCATCATCCCATTCTTCCTCTTATGCGGGTACCGCCACTCAAAAACCCGCTGTATTGTCTCATAATCATATGGGACTCGATTCTCTGTACCATGTCAAGCGCCACACCCACAATGATAAGCAAGCCTGTTCCACCGTAGAATCCCGCTATCGCACGGTTAAGTTCAAAACCACCAGCAACAATTTTCGGGAGAATTGCAATTAAAGCCAAAAAAGCAGCCCCAGCCAATGTAATCTTACCCATGATACTTTCTAAATATTCAGCCGTCCTCTGGCCTGGCCTGATTCCTGGAATAAAACTTCCATAATCCTTCATGTTATTCGACATTTCTTTAGGATTAAATTGTATAGCCGTCCAAAAATAACAGAAAAATGTTATGAGAAGTATATATAGCATAACATAAATTACACCGCCTTGCAAAACTTCAGACAATCGGGAAGTTATCCAGTATCCAAAACTTCCCGGCTCAAACCTCACCTGAATACCCTGCATAATAGCGGCAGGAAAAATCAACAGGGATTGCGCAAAAATTATTGGCATCACGCCAGCCTGATTCACTCGAAGCGGCAAGAAATGCCTCTGACCTCCATACACCTTTCGTCCACGGGTGTGTTTTGCCTGCTGGACCGGTATTCGTCTTTGCCCCTGGGTAATATAAACAACACCTCCGACTATGGCAAGAAACATACCTAGCAGAACGATTAGTTTTACAATTCCAATCTGATGTTCGGCCGGTGTAACGGAGAATGTAAAATTTTGCATCACCTGTGAGAATGCCCATGGTAAACGGTCAATAATACCGACCATAATCACAATTGATATTCCACTGCCTATACCATGCTCTTCAATTTGTTCTCCTATCCACATCAGTGTCATAGTACCGGTTGTTAAAAGAAGAGCCGCCATCATTTGAAATCCGATCCCTTGAAGATAGACCGGAATTACAGGAACACCATTAAATTCAACCGTGTAGAGCGTACGCGTCATAACAAAAGCCTGAAAGAGGCATAGCCCCACGGTTGCAAGTCTGGTATATTGATTAATTTTCTTCCTGCCTACTTCGCCTTCCTTTTGTAATCGTTCTAGGTAAGGCACCACACCCACCAATAATTGAAAAATTATAGATGCGCTAATATATGGCATAACTCCTAAACCAAAAATCGCACCTGAAGTAAGCGCACCACCGGCAAACATATCTACCAATCCCAATAACTGTCCTACTCCTGTTTGTGTGTATTGATGGAAGTATGATTTCAATACGGTTGTATCGATACCAGGAATTGGTATATAAACTCCAACACGGCATAAAGCAATAAGGCCAAGGGTTATGAGTACTTTTTTACGTAATTCCGGTATTCTAAAAATATTTCCAAATTGTTCGATCATGATAAGACCTTTATTTCTCCGCCCGCTGCTTTAATCTTTTCTATCGCAACTTTGCTGAATTTATGCGCACTCACTGTTAAAGGTATATTAAGTTCACCATCACCCAATACTTTTACACCGTTTAATACTTTTCTTATAATCCCGGCATCCATTAACTTTTCCGGATTTACATCAGCACCTTTATCAAACCGTGCAATATCCTTTATGTTAACTATACTATATTCTTTTTTAAACGGATTATTGAACCCCCTCTTCGGCAAACGGCGAAAGAGCGGCGTTTGTCCACCCTCAAATTGTATGCTTGTTTCGTTTCCTGACCTAGCCGTTGCTCCTTTACCGCCTCTGCAGGAGGTTTTCCCCATGCCCGATCCCCTACCTCTACCAACTCTTTTTTTACGCTTTCTGGGAAAAGGTATTGATTTTAGATCAAAAAGATTCATTCTATCTTCACTCCCCTCAATTCTCCAACCTCTTCTTTTGTTCTCAAGGCTTTCAAACCCATTAACGTTGCCTTTGCCACGTTAAGCGGGTTTCTCTTACCGTAACATTTTGTTAATATATTTTTAATACCAGCGAACTCGATCACAGCTCGCGCTGAAGCACCGGCCTTTATTCCGGTACCAGAACAAGCCGGCCTTAAATACACATTAGCAGCTTTATATCTTCCCCATGCTTCGTGTGGTATGGTATCGCCTTTCAATGGTATTTTAACCATCTGCTTTTTGGCTTCTTTAACCGCTTTATTAACTGCATTAGGCACTTCCCGCGCCTTACCAAATCCAATTCCAACACTTCCCTTTTTATCTCCAACAACTACCAGGGCACTAAAACTCATTGATTTACCACCCTTTGTTACCGTTGTACAACGGTTAATCCTTACAACTGTTTCTTCTACATTTACAGGTTCTTCCAAACGCGCCAAGTGAATCTCCTTGTACGAATCAGATTTTAGAAACTCAAATTGTATTTTCTTGCAGCATCAGCTAAGGCTTTTATTCTTCCGTGGTACTTATAACCACCTTTATCAAAGACAACTTTTGTAATACCTTTGCTTTTTGCATCTTCTGCAATCTTTTTACCAACAATCTCAGCAGCAACCACATTCCCTCCGTACTTAATCTGTGTCCTTATATCCGGAGATTGAGTTGACGCCGCTACTAACGTCTTTCCCTCTATATCATTTATAATTTGGCAATAAATATGCTTTAAACTTCGATACACACTTAAACGTGGCCTCTCGGCAGTTCCAACTACCTTCTGTCTAATTCTAAGGTGACGGCGTGTTCTTTTTCTTAATTTTTCCTTTACATGATCCATGTCTAAAAATCCTTAATTAATACTATTATGCAGAACCTGATGTAAATGCTTTCCCGGCCTTCCTTCTAATAACCTCATCTTCGTATTTAACACCCATTCCTTTATACGGCTCTGGCGGTCTCATACCCCTGATTACGGCTGAAAATTGCCCCACCATTTGCTTGTCAGGACCAGATACAGTGAACTTTGCCGGGTTCGTTGGGTTTGTAACGTTTATTTTTATTCCATTAGGTATCTCTAAATTTACCGGATGAGTATAACCTAGTGTTAATACAAGGTCTTTACCCTGAACCTTTGCGTTGTAACCAAGTCCAACAATTTCAAGATTCTTGGAATAACCCTTAGTAACTCCCAATACCATATTTGAAATTAACGCACGTGTCAAGCCATGCAAAGCCCTATGATATTTTTCATCTGAAGATCTTTTTACCACAATTTGCTTATCCTGCTGAACATATTCTATCGCTATGTCAGGATGAAAAGTCTGACTTAGTTTACCCTTTGAACCCTCAATATTTACTATATTACCGCTTATTGATACTTTTACATCATTTGGAACTTTAACGGGTTGTCTTCCTATTCGTGACATCTTAAATCCTCTATCCAGATAAATCGCTTACGACACAATACAAATCAGCTCACCACCAATTTTTAGTTTTCTACACTCTCTGTCGCTTATAATTCCTCTTGATGTGGAATATATCGCAGTTCCAATTCCACCAAAAATTTTACCAATTTCCTCAGACTTCTTATATATCCGTCTACTCGATTTACTTACTCTCCTGATGTTATTAATTATTTGCTGTTTTAAGGGACCATACTTTAAGTAAATTCTTATAGAAGCTTTGTCACTCCCAGTTGTTATCCCTTTAAAATCCTTTATATAGCCTTCTTCTTTTAATATTTTCAAGATTGCCGACTTTACCTTGGATGAAGGAACATCGACACTTTCTCTTTTAATCACGCTTGCGTTTCTAACACGCGTAAGCATATCAGAAATTGGATCTGTCATACACATTGTTATATTCCTTATTATTAATACTATTCGGTAATAACTTGCTTTCTACCAACTTGCCTTTTTTACCCCAGGAATTTCTCCCTTTGATGCAAGTTTTCTAAAACAAAGCCTACATATTTGAAACTTACGATAGTATGCCCTTCGACGTCCGCATAAATTACATCTGTTATATTTTCTCGTCTTATATTTCGGCTCTTTTTTTGATTTTTCTATCAAACATTTTCTTGCCATTCCTACTCCTTATTCTGACCTAAAAGGCATACCCAATGACTTTAACAATTCACGTGATTGCTCGTTTGAATTACCGGTAATTACCATGGTTATATCCATTCCCTGAACAAATTCCACACTATCAATACTTATCTCAGGAAATACAATCTGCTCAGTTAGACCCAAAGTGTAATTACCACGTCCATCAAATGCCTTTGGTGAAATACCCCTAAAATCTCTTATTCTCGGCAACACAATACTAATTAAACGGTCTAAAAACTCAAACATCCTTTTTCCCCGCAACGTAACCTTACATCCGATTGCCTGACCCTTGCGGAGTTTAAAACCAGCTATGGCTTTTTTTGCCACAGTGACAAGCGGTTTTTGGCCAGTAATTATCGTCAGATGTTTCGTTGCTTCTTCAATGAGTTTTTTATTATCAACAGCCTTGCCAATGCCCATATTAACAACGATCTTTTGCAACTTAGGCACCGAGAGCTTGTTTTTATAATTAAACTTCTTTATTAATTGCTGTACTACTTGTTTTTGATATTGTTCTAATAACCTTGCCATATTTTACGTTAAAACCTCACTCAGCAGAAATTATTTCAGACCCACAATAGGCGCATACACGAATCTTATTACGATTTTCCAATAATTTTTTCCTAGTCCTCACCCCCTTGCCATTTTTTTTGCAATTTTTATTCTGACAAATGGGTAACACATTTGCAATTGCTATAGAAGCTTCTTTTTGTATCCTGCCACCTTGCGGGTTTTTTTGGCTTGGTTTCGTGTGTCTATGAACTAAGTTTATACCCTTAATAAGCACTCGCTTTTTGTCTGTCAAAACTTTTATTATTTTTCCGGTTTTACCAGCTTCATTGCCAGCCATCACTGCAACTAAATCATTCTTGCAAACATGCATAACTATACATTCTCCACAGGTGTTTATTTAACCTTGTAATTAAGACTTTCTATACGACTTCAGCAGCCAAAGATATAATCTTCATAAAATTCTTTTGCCGTAATTCTCTGGCTACAGCACCAAATATACGAGTTCCCCGAGGGTTGCCGTCGTCGTCAATAATGACTATCGCATTTTTGTCAAATTTTAAATAAGAACCATCTTCTCTCCGTATATTCTTCTTTGTCCGCACAACTACCCCTTTTACCACTTCCCCCTTTTTAACCACGCCCTCTGGTATAGCCTTCTTTACTGCTGCAACAATAATATCCCCAACCGTGGCATATTTCCTACCGCTACCGCCCAATACCTTTATACACTTAGCCCTTTTAGCGCCACTGTTGTCTGCAATATCTAGTTTTGTTTGTTCCATTATCATTTTTTTAAACTCCGCCTAATTCTATGGCTTTGCCTTTTCTATGATACGAAGTAATCTCGTAGACTTTGTTTTGCTTAACGGACGCGCTTCTATTATCTCGACCTTATCGCCCACCTTTGCTTCGTTATTTTGATCATGAGATTTATATATCGAAGACCGTTTTATATACTTTCCATATTTGGAATGCTTTACAAGACGCACTACCTCAACGACTATTGTATTCCGCATCTTATTGCCAACGACCATTCCTACAATCTTTCTTCTCCTGCCTCTTTTATTTTCAATGCTCATTTGAAACTTACTCCTTTGTCTTGGGCTGAGTATTGATAGACAAATCCATCTCTCTCATAATAGTTTTCAATCTTGCAACATCTCTGCGAACCACTTTTCTCTGTGCAGGATTTCTACTTTCACCAGCTTGCCATTGAAACCTAATATTCAAAAGTTCCTTTCTGCTTGCATCGATCTCATCCAAAATCTCCTGCCTGGATTTCATTCTTATTTCACTAACCTTCAAATCGTCTTTCTCCTTTGCACAAGCCTCACCTTAACCGGCATTTTATGAGCTATTCTATTAAACGTCTGCCTGGCCATTTCTTCATTGATGCCGCCGAGTTCATACAAAATAGTCCCTGGTTTCACCACAGCAACCCAAAATTCAGGCTCACCCTTACCTTTTCCCATTCGGGTTTCAATCGGTTTAGACGAAACGGATTTATGTGGAAACACCCTTATAGTCAACTTTCCTTCTCTTGGAAGATACTGCGACGCTGAAACTCTTCCCGCCTCGAGTTGTTGTGCTGTTATCCATCCAGGCTCTAAAGTCTGCAAACCAAATTCACCAAAAGACACATTGTTACCCCTAGTCGCGTTACCTTTAATTTTTTGCCGTTGCGACTTCCTGAACTTCACCCTCTTTGGCATCAGACGCATATAACTTCTCCTTCTCGGAACTAATCAAACCTTTATAAATCCATACTTTTACACCAATAACGCCATACGTCGTTTTGGCTTCAGCAAAACCGTAATCAACATCAGCCCTTAGTGTATGCAAAGGGATACTTCCAAACGCCATTTTTTCAGTTCTTGCAATCTCTGCCCCGCCCAGCCTGCCAGCCACCTGCATCTTTACTCCCTTTGCGCCTGCATCAGTTGACGTATCCAATGCTTTTTTCATCGCTCTTCTAAATGTAACACGTTTTTCGAGCTGCTCTGCAATGTTTTCGGCAACTAGCTGCGCCTGCAATTCGGGCTTCGTTATTTCTTTTATTTTTATAACGACTTCTCTTCCTGTAATTTTCTGCAGCTCATCTTTTAGTTTATCTACCTCAGCTCCTTTTCTACCAATTATCAAGCCGGGACGCGCGGTATGCAGAGTTATTTTTGCATCTTGTCGAGTTCTTTCTATCTCTATGAGTGAAATCCCAGCAAAGCTATAATTTTTTTTAACAATCTTGCGAATCTTCTGGTCTTCTACAAGCAATGAGCCAAAAACTTTCTTGTCGGCATACCAAATCGATTTCCACCCCTGCGTTATTCCTAATCTTATGCCTATAGGACACACCTTTTGACCCATCTTATCTCCTCTTATTATTTATACTTTTTGTTTTTTTTCAGATAAAACTACAGTGATATGACTTGTACGTTTCAGAATCCGCGCCGACATTCCGCGCGGCCTCGTACGTTGCCATTTTCTGGTTGGACCACCATCCACTAACGCTTGCGTTACATACAGAGAATCAACATCAACGTCTAAGTTCTCATTTGCAGCCGCTATGGCAGCTCTAATTACCTTATCAATCATGTAAGACGCACGTTTCTGCGTTGCCCTTAAAATCCTTAATGCATCATTAACCGATTTTCCCCGGACAAGATCAATAACATATCGTGCTTTCCTTGGTGATATCCTCGCATATTTACAACATGATCTAAATTCCATTTTTATACTACCTTTCAGTGCAATAATCTATAATTGGCCATACAACTCGTTAACCGTGTGGCGTTTCTTTCTTTTTCACGCCGCCGTGCGCCCTAAAAGTACGCGTTTGGGCAAACTCTCCAAGCTTGTGGCCAACCATATCATCCGTAACAAATAGTTTTAGAAATATTTTACCGTTATGAATCATAAAGGTATGTGAAACAAACTCAGGCACAATAGTACAGCTTCTTGCCCATGTCCGTATAGGTTCACTGCCGCCTGCATCTTTTTGCTTCAATACTTTTTTCATTAACTTACTATCAACATAAGGTCCCTTTTTTACTGAACGACTCATAACTTCTCCCGATTACCAGTTAATCTATTTTATTTTATAAATTGCCCCTGGCGCCGATCCTTCGTCTGCGAATTATAAACTTATTACTCAACGCTTTCTTTTTTCGCGTTTTCCCACCCTTCGCTAACAAACCCGTTCTAGAACAAGGATGCCGTCCACCGCCGCTTCTACCTTCACCACCACCCAAAGGATGCGCTACGGGGTTTTGCGCAACACCCCTTACATGAGGTCTTACTCCTTTCCAACGTTTCCTGCCTGCTTTTCCTAACCTGATGTTACTATGATCAAGATTTCCAAGCTGTCCAATCGTAGCCCTGCATCCATCAAATACCTTCCTTACCTCTCCCGAAGGCAGCACAATATGCGCATAATTCCCCTCTTTCGCCAGCAATTTAGCCACACCACCTGCTGAACGCACCAATTGTCCGCCCTGTCCTATACGTAACTCAATATTGTGGACATCTAAACCCAAAGGTATGTTTTTAAGAGTCATACAATTGCCTATCTCTGGTTCCACTTTACTACCTGACATTACGGTCTGACCAACCCGCAACTTATCAGGGGCAAGAATATACCGCTTCTCGCCGTCAACATAATGTAACAGGGCGATACGCGCCGATCTGTTAGGATCATATTCTATACTGGCAACCTTTGCCGGAATATTATCTTTTTTGCGTTTAAAATCAATAATTCTGTAATGCCGCCTACTTCCACCACCGATATGTTCCGTAGTGATTTTACCTTCAGTATTCCGTCCGCCGGTTTTTCTTAAAGGTTCCAACAAAGATTTTTCCGGCTTTTTTTTTGTGATTTCCGAAAAATCAGAAACACTTCCAAATCTTCTTCCCGCAGTAACCGGCTTATAATATATAATACCCATGAATATCTATTCCTCTTCGTATATTTTTTTAATAGCCAAAGTCTATGGTACTTCCCTCTTTCAGCGTAATAACAGCCTTCTTCCAGTCTTTTGTTCTCCCCAGTTTGAACCGAACCCTTCTCGCCTTGCCTTTTCTTACTATGGTTCTGACATCCTGAACTTTTACATTGAAGAATTTCTCAACAGCCTTCTTTATTTGAATCTTATTTGCTCTTAAATCTACTTCAAAATGGTATGAATTCGTTGCCTCTCCATCCGCAACGCTCTTCTCTGTTCGCAAGGGTTTCTTTATTATATTGTAACTATCCATGAGATATTCTTTTACTCCTATCCTATACTACTCAATGCTTCCTTTGTTAAAAGTACTTTTTTTGGCCTTAGAATTTCATATGCATTTAGTTCCGTACTCGTCATTATTTTTACAGAGGGTATATTCCTTGCTGACTTCCAAACCGTTTCGTTTGCTTTAGATATTACGATTAAACAACTGGAATTATCTATGTTAAGGGCTTTTAAGATACCAACCATTTGTTTCGTCTTAGGAATATCAAAATTTAAATCATCTATAACAACCAATTCGTTATCCCTTACCTTTGCGGACATCGCCGTATAAAGAGCCAATTTCCTGGCTTTTTTGGGGATTGCATATGAATAATCTCTTGGCCTAGGACCATGCGACACACCTCCGCCTTTCCAAAGCGGCGAACGAATACTACCAGCCCTTGCCTTACCAGTATGCTTTTGCGTCCATGGTTTTCTTCCACCACCTGCAACCTCACCCTTTGTTTTTGTTGAAGCCGTTCCTTGCCTCTTGTTTGCTTCATACATGGTTACCGCATCCCTCAGCAATTTATTGCGAATAGGCCCGCCAAACTTCTTATCATCCAACTGCAAGTTATCTATTTTTTCTCCCGTCTTGCTATATACAGGTATTTCCATAACTTTTATTTACCTACCTTTTCCACCCAACTTTTGTTTAATATAAGATAACTTCCTTTATGCCCAGGAACCGCACCTCTTAAAAACAATAAATTCTTGTCTTTATCTATTTTCACTACATCAATATTCTTAATTGTTACACGTTCTCCCCCTAGCCTTCCAGACATCTTTTTCCCTCTGATTACTCTTCCAGGATCGGTATTGGAACCGATAGAACCTGGCGGTCTGTGCCTGGTAGATCCATGGGTTGCAGCACCTCCTTTAAAATTCCATCTTTTCATCACACCTGCATATCCCTTACCCTTGGTCAATCCAATCACATCCACCATTTTGACTCCAGCGAGCATTTCCACATTGATGCTTTGTCCTAATTTAATCTCCACACCAGCATCAGGCTTCACTTCCCTAATAAACCTTTTCGGTTCTTGTGATATCTTCGCCGCATTTCCAATTTCTTGTTTTGTTGCATTTTTCTTTTTCTTATCGTCAAATCCCAGCTTAACTGCTGAGTAGCCGTCATTTTCGATTGTTTTTATTTGCATTACACTGCATGGCCCAGCCTGAATTAGGGTTATCGGGAGCAAACGCCCATCATCAGTGTAAATTTGTGTCATTCCAATTTTCTTACCAAGAAATCCACTCAACATGCCACTTTCACCTCAATCCACAAGATTGTTTACGTTTTTCAATTTAAGCTTTTATTTTGATTTCTATACCTGCCGGCATATTTATTTTATTCAGTGCGTCCATTGTTTTCGCGGTAGGTTCAACAATATCAATCAACCTTTTATGAGTTCTTATCTCGAATTGTTCTCTAGACTTTTTATCAACATGTGGCGATCTGAGCACTGTGTATCTTTCAATACGAGTTGGCAAAGGAACCGGACCAAAGACCTTGGCTCCCGTACGCTTTGCCGTCTCAACAACCTCTAAAGCAGATTGATCTAATATCCGATGGTCGTAAGCTTCCATTCGTATTCTTATTTTCTGATCCAGCACCATAACACTCCAATAAAGTAACTAATAAACCGTTAATTGCAAAAGAGAATTAATATAACACACATTTTACTAAAAGCAATCACAAAATATAATTTATTCTATGATTTTAGTAACCACACCGGCGCCTACGGTCTTTCCACCTTCACGAATTGCAAACCGCAGCCCCTCATCCATCGCCACCGCTGTCAATAACTCCACATTCACCTTCACATTGTCACCGGGCATCACCATCT
>JACPHJ010000080.1 GCA_016188675.1 Planctomycetota bacterium | reverse complement strand
TTATAGTGGAATAGAGGGGATTGGAAAAAACCATAAATATTTTCACTGGATGTGGCGATGGTGAGGTGATGATTCATTGGTGTTCACACCCTCAAACATTGTGCCGAACAGTATTGCCTTTATCCCCTCTTTTTAGAGGGGAATCAAAAAACATTGAAATTCCTAAACCTTAAAATATTAAATAAAACATATTGAATATACTACTAATATACCCTGAGTTCCCGGATACATTTTGGAGTTTCAAGCATGCCCTTAAATTCATACGCAAAAAGGCCTCCTTTCCCCCGCTGGGACTCCTGACAGTTGCCGCAATGCTGCCGCCAGAGTGGTCAAAGCGCCTGGTCGACGTCAACGTGACAAGGCTCACGGACGAAGATCTGGCATGGGCGGATTATGCATTTGTCGGCAGCATGGTTGTGCAAAGAACGTCGGCACAGCATATCATTGGACGTTGCAAGAAAGCCGGCGTCAAGGTGGTTGCCGGAGGGCCTTTATTCACGAGCGAGCATGAACAATTTGAGAACGTCGATCATTTCGTACTCAATGAAGCAGAGCTGACCCTGCCATCCTTTTTGGAAGACCTGAATAATAATTGCGCTAAACGCGTATATACCTCATCTAATTTTGCCGATATTCAAAAAACACCGTCCCCTCTTTGGGAGTTAGCCGATCTGAGACAATACGCCTCGATGAGCATACAATACTCCCGGGGTTGTCCATACCACTGCGAGTTCTGCAACGTGACTTCATTATTTGGACGGCGTACACGCACCAAAACTGTTGAACAAATTGTTGCCGAGCTGGACAGTTTCTATAATAGGGGGTGGCGTGGGCCTGTATTCTTCGTTGATGACAATCTCATCGGTAACAAAAAAAGCCTCAAGAACGAATTGCTGCCTGCTCTAATAAAATGGCAAAGTGAGCATGTGCCGATACCGTTTAACACCGAAATCTCCATCAACCTGGCCGATGATGAATCCCTGATGCAAATAATGTCCGAAGCGGGCTTTAATGCGGTGTTTATCGGGATCGAAACGCCGGATACGGACAGCCTGGCAGAATGTAACAAAAAACAGAACAAAAACCGTAACCTCCTTGAAGACGTGCGGCGTATTCAGCGAGCCGGACTACAAGTACAGGCAGGTTTTATAGTCGGCTTTGACAATGACACGCCATCCATCTTTCAGCGACAAATTGATTTTATACAGAAAAGCGGGATTGTGTCAGCGATGATTGGCTTGCTTCAGGCCCCGGCAGGGACACAGCTATACGAACGTCTAAAGCAAGAGGGACGTTTGCTTGGACAGATGTCGGGGGACAATGTAGACGGCACAACGAACATTATCCCTAAAATGGACATTGATACATTCCGGGAAGGATATAAAAATATATTGAAACACATTTATTCTCCCAAAAACTATTATCAGCGCATAAAGACCTTCTTTCGGGAATATAAAGCGCCAAAGATTAAAGCTCAATTTAAATACAATGATATACTGGCGTTATTTCGTGCCATCTACCACCTCGGTATCCTTGGCAACGAACGCGTCCAATTTTGGAAGCTCTTGTTATGGACGTACTTTCATCGCCGCGAATTATTACCACTGTCCATTACGCTTGCAGTTTACGGCTACCATTTCCGCAAAGTCAGCAAATTACACGTCCTTTAATTCCAAAAAGTCCAGAAAATTTGAGGATAGAATCCAGATTTTAGAGGCAGGTCACCATTGTGGAGGGAAGGAGAGAGAAATGCGTCGAATGCCTGAAACCCTTGATTTTGGTGGTCGGGGTGACGGGATTTGAACCCACGACCTCTTGAACCCCATTTCTTAAAAGAGTATTTTTAGCTTTTTTCATAACATGCTGGCGTTGTGTCTGATACGACAGTAATTATAACCGGCAAAAGAGTTTACTATAAATTTGTAATTCTGACAATTATTTTTGATTCCTTTCGATTCCGCAGGGTTTGGTCACAATTTAGTCACAGCATAAAATGTTCTTCAATGGCTACATATTTTACATTTTGTCTACTTGACATAAACCGTTTAACGTGATAAAATCGCTTTTGAGAAAAACGACCCAAGCAGGACATCGCCTCTATGAAAAAAAGAAAATTGTTACAAAAGCTGCTTTCTGGGTCTAAAAATATTCGATTTTCAGAAGTAACGGAGTGTGTAAAAGCATTTGGATTTCGAATGGTTCGTATTAACGGCAGTCATCACATTTACAGTCACCCCGATGTACAAGAATTGATAAACCTCCAAGATGTTAAAGGGCAAGCAAAACCATATCAGGTAAAACAACTGTTACGAATAATTGAACAATATAATCTGAAAATGGAGGACAAAACGGTATGAAAGATTATCATATAAATATTTTTTATAGCGAAGAAGATGAAGGATATATTGCTGATGTACCTGATTTAAAACATTGCTCTGCTTTTGGTGAAACACAGGAAGAAGCCTTACAAGAAGTACTAAAAGCAAAAGAAGCATGGCTTGAAGCGGCTCATGCTACTGGGAAAGAAATACCAAACCCCCATTATCACCCACTTATTTATCAGAACGCACAAACTTAAGGTACACAAAACAACAATCTCGTTTTGCGTATTTATCAAATCATACTCGCAAATATCGAATGAAAATAAGCTACGACCCTGAAGTAGATGCCCTCTACATTCGTTTAATTGAGGGAGTGTATGAATGTAGAACACTCAGATTAAACGAGGAAATTGCACTAAATATCGGCCCAGATGAAAAATTAGTAGGAATAGAAATTATTGATGCAAAAGAAGTGTTGGGTTCGGGTCAATTACCAAAACTCGTTGTGGAAAATCTACCTCTAGTGAAAGTATAATCTTTTAATCACCGCATTGGATGATATGACTCAAAAAAGAGGGCAAAACGGAATGAAAGATTATCAATATATTTCATAGCGAAGAAGACGAAGGATACATTGCTGATATATACCCGACTTAAAACATTGCACTGCTTTTGGTGAAACACAGGAACAGGAAGAAGCCTTACAAGAAGTACTAAAAGCAAAAGAGGCTTGGCTTGAAGCAGCGCGTACTACTGGGAAAGTAATCCTTTTGTAAAATGCCTCTTCAAATTCTTTTGGAGACTGTCCGAAATTGAATGGGATGAGTACAAAAGCAAGTTGTCTGTTTATCATTTTGATGTTTCTGTTTATCCCATTTGGGTGTGCTTACCCCGTTAAGTCGGATTTAAGAGACCTTTCTATTATTGGTGAGGAGTTAAACTCTCGTTATTTAGAGATAAAGCAGAGGATTTCTGTTGATTCTAAACAGTATATTCAATTAAAGGAAAGTTATAATAAAGCCAGGAATAGCTACTACTATTGTAGAACCCTTTTGCAGGATTTTAGGGAAGCGAAGGGGACATCCCCTAGATTGAGGATATTGATCAAATATGAATACGCATATAAAAATACGATGAATAACATCCAGGATTTGGATATTTTAATGGGGTACGAGGGAAAGGACATGAGAGAACCTATAAACGATCAATTAATAGAGATTTCCCTGTTAGAATGATTAAACTTGATGGAGCATTAGATTGTTTGAGTTTAGATGGAAACGATGAGAATAATTCAGTAAACACTATTCAGGTTTTTAAATTTCTATAGTTACAGAGTCATTACAGAAAGGAATTTCAAGCCATTTTTTTACCTCTTTATAGATAGCAACCCTCTGATAAAAGGATTCTTCGAATTCTTTCAAAGACTGTCCAAAATTGAGAGGTGGTATAATAAATTTTTTATGGAAAGGGCCTTTTTTGACTGTAGCCTCTATGTGTTTTTCTGAGATAAAACAAATACCATCTTTGGGCTGTGTTTTGAGTCCTGTAACAGCATAGGAAAGACATGCTCCCCAACGAATCGGTCTGCCGTCAAGAGTAGCTTCAACATAAGCCATACCTCTTTTCGTAAACTTTCTATTAAGAACAATCTTCATCGTAACCTTTCCTTTTTATAGTTCAACAGGTTCTTTATCCTTTATAATCTTGATATTGTTTCCAAGATATTCACAATATCTTTCGGGATAAAAAGTATGAAAAGGAATGACATATCTGGGATTCATTGCTTTGACAAATTCTTATTACTCCGATACGTTACAACCGTAAAAAAGATAGTTGCTCTCCTGGTATTTTGATCTGCGGTATTGCATGGCCTTCCTGTCAATTCTATAAGGTTGATTGAGCAAGTTGGTGTTGTTGTCGTCGTAATGAATAACACGAACGTTTTCTTCGTTTATGTTATGATACGGTTTGACGGTTATTTTTTATTGTTGATGGATGAATGCCACGTTGACACAGCCACTCGAAGCAACGCTGAGCGAAGATAAGCTCGTGAGGTCTACACACTCTTGAGCTTGCCGCATCCAGGACAGCAGCTAGATCACTCCATGTGAGAATTCCGATGGCACGGAGGTTCATCAGCCGATCCGAACGGTGAGGAAGTCGTTCACGTATTCGATCGAAATCCTTATACTCCTCAATCGCATGAGCACCTTTTGGAGATCGGTTCTTGTCGTGGATGAGTAAGGCAAAATAGTAGTCACGAACGCCAGCGTAATAGGAACCAACATCAAGATTACGAAGAATTTGGTCCCGATTGGGACGGGTAGTAGTGCCCGTTGAAATATCGCTTGTCAGTTTGGCTTCAATAAACCAGACCCACCGAGGGTTTTCAATCACAATGTCGATTTCAGATATCCCCTCATCTCCACCTTCCAGTAGCGATGGCGGTGGGGATACAGATTTCCAAAGCTCAATCGTGGTTTCCTTTGGTTGGAGGGTTTCAGAGGGACCAAACGCGCGCTCGGTAAGAAATGATAACCAAGCAGCCGGATCAATCTGCCGGAGCGAGCGAAAAACATTCCACGAAACTGCATCTTCGCTATTCTCGCTCCGGAGATGGTTTTTTTTCGATGCACGCATCCCCACAAAACAGGGGTCGTAACGGTCAATAATCAAATTGTCGCGAAAGTCATCAGCGACAAAGACACCGCTTTCAGATTGAGTTCCTGCAATCTCGGATACGTGAGACGCTCCTGTGAAGACTAATTTCATATTAGGATTTCCAATCATTATATTGTTTTACGTCATTTGTAAAATCTGTTATCACATTATATAACCCGAATTCGGCAGACAGTATATTACTAAGTTAAATAAGGCATAATTAAGATAAATGTTAAGACAAAGCGATCGTAGAATTCTAAGTTACGATATTGTTTTATACCAATTGTCCCAATCAAGTGGAGCAACGCTAATGTTATTTCCGTTGTTATATGCTAACTTTGGTGGTAATGACCCAAATAAATATTCCCACAATACTTTTGCTGTTTTATTTCCTTTTGCAAACTTACGGTTTTCTGTAACGCACCAACGATATAAATTGAAATAGCCATCTCGACAAAAATCATTTTGGGAATTTTTTACTTTATGAGCAGGGAGCAGACATTTTTCTGGAAGCTGTTTCAATGCATCTAAAAGTTTCTTATTCACATCTCCAGCTTCACGAATAAAATCATCTAAATATTTAAAATATATTTCCTTGTCGAAATCTCGAACAGTAAGGATTTGAATATTTTTTAATTGCTCGTCTTGGCATTGCCATTTAAACATGTGGGTTCCTTTACTGATTATTTAGTTTTTAGTTTCCGATACAAACAAAACAAGTTTTGGTTTCGCACTATTATAAATTGATATCTGGTAAAACAAGTCCCTCCAATCTCGCAGGCACCACATTGAACTTTTATATTCATAGTACAATTGGTTTGACAATATGGTCGTGATTTATTGTGAAGATTTCGATATTTAAAGACTGGATCAATTTCTTAAGATTTGGGCGATTGGCAAAATCTAAAGCTTCCCTGTACGGTGTTGAAGCTTCGTTTTCATAAAGCAAGACGGCCTTTTTTATATCATTAACATCCAAGTTTTTATATGCCTCAAAAGATTTTAGGAAGGTATTTTTTGAGAGCTGATGATAATAAGTGGTTATTTCCAATATTGCCTTCAAGAGAGTTTCTTTTAAGATACGCTTCAATTCAATAATATAAGCGGTTTTAGACTGATTACAAGAGATCAAATCAATTTTTCCGGCTTTATCCGTTTGTTTCGCTTTTAAAGAAACTTGATAATCAACAATACTTCCTATGTAATATAATTCTTTTTTATACAAATCCTTTGCAAGGAGTTCTTCTCCCCGATATGTACGTTTTTCGATAATACCCGTATGGTTTCTATTGTAGTCATTTCTGGGAATCGGTTTAATTTCATCGAACTTGCTGAGGTAATCCTTTTCTAGCAGTTCTTTTGATATAACCTCCGAATAGTATTCTCCATCAATACTTTCACCAGTCCAATTAACACAATCTGCATTATAAAGGTCGCAGATGCCATTTTTGTTGATAATACTTGAAAGTTCTTTAAGAGTTTCGTCTCTTGTGTATTTTGTTCTCATAAAGGTAATGTCTTATAATTCCTTTAAAATAGCTATCAAGTGAAAGGATAATTATTGGTAATATGAAAAAGACGTTAGTAAGGATTATCGGAAGGTTTGTAAAATAATTTAGTTGAATGTGCCACAATGAGTACGGTTGAGAATGGCTGAATCGTGGTTATCTCCTTATTGAATAAAGTGTTCCTGAAACACAAAACTATTATGTTCGATAAGGATACCATATATTATGCTATTCTCAACCCTTATTTCTCAGGCTATTCCAGCCACATTAGCCTCACTTCCCTTACGGGTGGCTGGTTAGCTAGTGTTTGCTCTATTTTTCGCACAACTATGTGTGTGCATGTAAAATAAGGATGATTAAATATTACAAAGGATCAACCGATAATTAATAAATCACAGCATTCTTTGATATTCTGTTTTGTAGAAGATGAAAGAATGCTGTGCCAGGAAAGGCTATATGGTTGAGCCGAAGAAATAAGCGTTAAACCTTCGCTCTTAGCGGAATGTTTTTTGTGGAGCTAAGAGGGGAGGGAATGAATTTGAGCAAAGCAGAAATGCGTCGAATGCGTGAATCTCTTGATTTTATTGGTCGGGGTGGCGGGATTTGAACCCACGACCTCTTGAACCCCATTCCTAAAAAGGGTATTTTTAGCATTTTCAATAACATGCTGGCGTTGTGTCTGTTACGACTGTAATTACAAGTAACAAAAGAAGTTACTATAAATTCCTAATTCTGACAATTCCTTTTGATTCCTTTCGACTCCGTTGTGTTCAGTCACAATTTGGTCACAATTTAGTCACAGTATGGATTTATTGTGTTATGGTTAAATCATACCATAGGATTTTAAATTCATATAAGTTCAACCAATTCTTAAATCTTTAAAATATGTCTTATAAAATCCGCGATCTCTTGAAAGAAGCAAATCAGCATGTACAAGGGCATGAGCACCTATAATAAAATCACTGAGAATTCGCTGCCTAAATGTAATGGGAGAATTGCAGTTCTGACAAGTAAGGGTTATTCCTTTTCCACATCGAGGACATTGTAACGAGCGTTTCTTATCTTTTGCATACTCGTTCCATCGGTTACCTGCGATACATAATGCCTTTTCACCAGAATGGACAAGTTCTGTTCCAGTATCAGAAAGAAAAGTTCTCAATTCCTTTTCGGACAAAAACAGAGAGGCAAGTTCGGCATATACTATCTCGCTTATGATCAGTTGCCCTCTTTCGATATGCTCATCAAGCAACTTTTTTGAATTGAAACAATAATTTTCATCAGGGATAAGTATATCAAGGAATATGTTGGTGTCTATTGCAGTTATCACGTTCCTCTCAAATCCTTAATTATTTCATCGGTTTTTTGCCCTCTATATTTTTTTAGCCTACCTACCCACTTATCAAAAGGGGATTTCTTTAAAGATTTTTTAATATAGAACGTGCCATTTTTTTCTTCAAAGGCTAAGCCTTCTCCTGGCCGAATACCGAGTTTATCTCTGATTTCTTTGGGAATAGTTACTTGACCTTTAGAGGTAATTTTTACCGTCAACATAAACTCTCCTATCGAGCTCCATTACTCGTTAATAACAATAGTACATTACCCTCGTAATTCTTTCGTGACTTTGTTGAATTACAATCTTATCTTTACCATAATTTCAATGAATTTCCAATAAGATTTCCACGGCTTCAACAATAAGGATTTCCCTTATTTTTTTATTATTTTAACAATTTCAATCCTCTGAGTCTAATTCTTTATCCATGCACTAATTGATGTTGTAGTTAATGATGAAGATTCTTCCTCGGTAAAGCCGTGATGCTGGGCTAATACCTTGTTTATTTTGTCTTTGTTAATTTACTTACAGTATCTCTTAAAATCTTCTCAAGGTCATTGGGATCGAATGATACCACCCAGCACCATTTACCAAAACCACCCTGATGGGTCACTGCCTTGCACCACTCATTTAAAAATGCTCTCTTGGTTTTGTTCTGTTCGCTGTCTTGTCCTTTTGTCTCCAGAATGAGATGGTCACCGTTCTTCAATTTGATAATAAAGTCTGGAAAATATCTCCTGATAACTCCCTGGTAGTTGTAAAGAATGGCGAAACCTAAATGGTCGTTTTTTACGAATGATTCAACCACACTGCTTTCGTTAATAGTTTTTGCTTCCAAATATTCCCATTTGCTGTCAACAACGGTAAAGTTGATATGTGTTTTTTTAAAATCCTCACACGGTTTGCTTGTCCACCATGTGTGCACATCAGCAGTCGAACGGATGGGATGTTCCTTGTCGAAAACCGGTGTGAGTTGCATCGTATTCTCTGCTCGTAATTCATTCCAGATATGCTGAATGACCTTGTTCATATTGAGCATAATCAGGATTCTCTTTCTTACTTCGTCCTGATTGAATAATGGATTTTTTATCCTGATTTTATCCGAATAAATGAATTGTTCAATGATTCCGATGAGTTGTATCAAAAACGTTTCCTTACTTCCTTTCCAGTCGGGTTTTTTCTCTGCATTGTAAATTGTGGAAGCAATTCTGAAAATAATAGACTGCAAACGGAATTTTTCACCGATTTCTTTTAAATCAATTTCAGTAAGTGCCGCAGGATTTGGTTTCCCCGCAATGATGGCCGCTAACTCAGCCTCTGTGATTGATTCATATGGGTCAAGTTCAAGCGGTTTGACTTTTTCCAAGTTAATAGATAGTTGTGGCTTGTAAACATGGTCAATCCTCAGAATGTTAGGGAATGAAATTTTGTGTTCTGCTTTTTCTTTAACAGGCTCAATTCTGGTTTTAGGTGGAGGTGGTGGAGGCGGTGGCCCATCGCTTCCGCCTTCATGAGGCAGGAATGTAAAAGGAACGCCAAAGATGTTAACATACTCTGGTTCGAATAAACCGTCTTTTCCTACATCGTAAGAAGTTCTCCGTAAACCGCGACCAACCACCTGCTCACACAATAACTGGCTGCTAAACGCCCGTAACCCCATAATATGAGTAACTGTTTTGGCGTCCCAACCTTCGCTGAGCATACCCACGGAAATTACATTTCGTATGTGCTCACCAGGTTCGCCGATCTTTCCAACGGTATCAACAGTTCGTCTTAATAATTCAGCCTGTTGTTTTTTGGTCGGCTTCTTTTCTTTGGTTTGATTTCCATCGCCTTCTTCTGATTCTTCGGCGTCAATATCTACTTCTTCTGTTTCGGCTTCTGCTTTATCAAGAATCCTGCTATCAATCTGCAACGTTTTCTCGTGATCGCATAAATCACCCAATCCGGCAACGGATAGTAAAAAGGCATCATGGTCAAAAGAATATTTGATTCGGGCTGATGTGTACGTGGTGTTTGCTACTGTTATCATCACAGGCGGAATTTTATGCCCTTCCTTTTCCCATGCGTCTTTAGCGGACTTCCAATCCTTACCCAAAAGCAGATAGGCATTTTTAATGAGGTCGGGAAGCGGTTCGCTTTCTTCTGCCTTGCGGTTGATGTCATCCTTCACGGTGGCATCCATATAGATGTGATACAAACGTGGACGCAGGTTAGCGTCTACAGTGCCATCATCACGGATTACAACCCTCGGCGTTTTTACTAATCCTGACTCAATCGCATCATTCAAGCCGAAATCGCTGACAATCCAGGGAAACAATGCCTCTTCAGTTGCTTTTTTACCTGATGGCGCAAATGGCGTGGCTGATAAGTCAAAACATCGGATGATTCCCCTTGCCCGGTGAATCCTGTCCAGGCCGCCTATCCAAACGGTGCTTTCTTCAATGTCTTCTTTCTTTACGCCTTTAATTTTACTCTCTGCCGGAATACGCCATGCATGATGGGCTTCATCGTTTATCACGATTAAGTTACTGGCATTTGCCATATCGGCCAGCACTTCCCGCACATAGGCTTCATCACTTTTGGCGCCCCGTTTGTCAACGGTCCTCTTCTTTGCCAGTCTTTCTTCGCTGTCCCAAGCAAGGGTGTGCCAGTTGATGATTTTTACCTTGCCTTGCCGCAAAGATTCCATCAAACCCGATGGAACGATGTTAAATTCCTCATAGTAGTTTTCCTTGTCGAGGGGATTCAACACCAATAATCGGTTGCGAACCGTCAAGCCCGGTGCAACCACCAAAATATTTTTGGAAAACCGTGTGTCTTTACTGTTGGCTACTTTATTCAGGACTTGCCATGCAATGAGCATACCCATGACAATGGTTTTGCCAGAGCCTGTGGCCATCTTGGTGCACCATCGTGAAAAATCTCCACCATCACCGGGCATTTCAATGCCTGTGCGGTCGGCTTCCGGCGCTTCGGTAAGCCATATCAGAGTTTCAATGGCCTCTAACTGGCAAAAGAAAAACCTGCGGTCTTTGCGTTCTTCGGGGTCTTGCCAGTGGGTGAGCAGTCGCTTGGTAATGCCTGTAACTCCAGGATAGCACTGCTCTCTCCATTTCTTTATCCGTGGACGGATGGTATTGACCAACTCAATCTCAATAAAAGTTCCGGGGTCATCAAATGATTTTGAGCTTTCCGAAGCCACAATATAACCGGCTGGCCTGCGGCCTTCATGTAAGACAAATTCCCGTGTATCACGTATGTATTGCCAAAACTGTCTTGGTTCTTCGTAAGGGGAATTGATGATGAGCTTATCTATTTGCTTCATTACGTTCTACCTACAGAGATTTCTTGTTCAATTTCCGCTGGAAGCGGTATTTCATTTTCAACCCGTATCATTTCATAAACGTTAATATTAGCGTTTAACGCTTCAAAGCTGACAGCGATAGAATACGGAACTTTCTCGTTCAAATCACATTCCCAGCCTTTATGACCAATCACTGCAAGACTGAATATTTCGGGTAATTGATAGGACTTAACAATACACCAAGATTTTTGTACAGTGCTATCCTGCCTTCTCAAATCTTTTATTTTGCTCCAATCTTTTCGTTCACGAATAAACCACTTAATTGAATTCTGATCTTCATCTCTTTCTTCGGGTTCTTCCATATCCTTTAGGATACGACTTGCAAATTGATCGTCATTCTCATTAAGTTTTGAGGATTCCCAATCAAGCCAAGTAGAGAGATAGGATTGCGTTCTTCTCCTTGTTCTTCTTGGCCTCGCCATAAAGGAAAGAGTAACTTCAATAAGGATATCATAATCCTCGCCGGGTCTTCTTAATTGTTCTGGAACTTTAAGGGCATAAACTTTTGCCTTTTTTGCTGATAAATCATCGGAAGCTATTAAGGTTATGCGCTTTTCTGAATTTTCGGTTGCTCTCCGCAAATCTGGGATACCATATCCATAATAACAGATATGCTTTATCTCCGGATTAGAGAAAATACTGCCGGGTAACCTTGCAGACTGAACAATTAAAGCCCTGAACAAGTTTGCAGATTCCTCCGGATAGAGTCTTTGTAAATTCGCTGCAATGTGTGAAACCTTTGGTGCGGCATAGGAAGTTCCAACAGAATCATTTCCCACTCCATTACCGCCCCCGTATGTAGATTTCACTAATTCCGGTGAGATGGCTGCTTCGTATGAAAGATTTGGACTGACATTTTTCTCCTTTACCACATCACCAGCATATTCTACAACATCGGGCTTTATCATCCCCCACAATCCTAACCCAGTTCTTGAAAATGAAGATGGATCGTCTTTTGCCCCGAATGATTCTTTTAGGTCATTATCAAATTTGGTAAAACAAACTGAACCTACGGTCAAGGCAAAACTACTTTGTGCAGGATCAGCAATCCGGCTGGAACTTTCGAGAAGGTATTCAGGATAATTTCTGCCTGCATTTAAATGCTCCTTTATTCTGGGTTTTAAGGGATTTCCTGACATATTTACAAGATTTCCAGCAGAAAGAATAAATAAGATATCGTTCTCAAACATCAGCTTATCAATGGCAGAAGCCCACTGTGACATGTGAATAACTTTACAGGGGTTATATGAATTGATGGACATATTGAATATTCTTGTCCCATTAAATCTATCAACTATATCTTTCATAAGTTCTGGAGGATATAGGTTCTCCGGCAATCTCGTCTCTTCACTAATGGATGTTAGTACTTTGGCGTTTTGAATAAAACAAGGAAGCGGATACTCACCTGTTCTTGGAATTTGTGATGGATATAAAACTGCCCCTGCTACTCTTGTGCCATGTCCACCATTGCCTGCTACGTCTGCTGTACCTGTATCGCTTGGAACAAATGAAACCGATGAAGCTGCATCTATGGCAGGTGCAAGTAGTCTGTGCTCCTCCTGAATTCCACTGTCAATCACGCATACTTTAGGGAAACCTTCTTCTGGAGGAATTAATGTTGGTTCTATATTATCGCTTTCACCTGTTGAAATATCTGTAATAGTAAGAGGATCATGTTCAACAACCTCAAAAAGATATTGATAGTTGAGTACAATATCTTTTAGTCCTTTTCCGGATATCCTGATTCGGCAAGAGAAACTGTCATCAAAGTCAATGTATGCACCTAATAATTCACCTCCGTATGCACTGACAAATTCTTCAAATTCAGTTTGTCGTTTTCTGGCTATAGTGTCTCTTTCTATGTCCAGTTTGTCTTTTTTTTGTTTCCATCTGTCTATCCTTTGTTGGTATTTTTCATCGGTGTCACCATCTTCTCTTTCAGTTTGCTGGGGAATTTTCACATAACATGCAATCCCTACATCTACAACCAATTGGTCGGCATCCTGGATTTGCCCCCATTTTGCTCTTAAGTCGTCTGAAAGTATTTGCTCAATTCTCCATTTAATACCATCATTAATTTGCCATAACTGAGAGGCTTTGTTTTTAAACTTTCCCTCTTTTTTAATAAATTTATTGATCTTCTCCCTAAGAGATTTAAAATTATCGGCTGAAGCTCCTATGATAAAACCGTTTTCTTCCTCTGCAATAATTTCTATTCCAAAACTCTTTAATGATTCAGCATCGAAATCCTGAGTGTCAACCTGCAAGAATACAGGAACTACTCCAGAACCGGGTAATTCAGGAAGATTTTGATTTATACGGGCTTTAAGATTACCTGCCCAATATTCTGATAGACGGTCTATATTAGTTAAAAGTCCACTACCATGCCCTTTTCTGTTCCTATCATCAAGGTTTGTCTTAGTGATTGAGTTTAATATTTTCTTACTACCACCTTTTTTCGGTCTATACAGGCCATCGATTTTTCTTTTGAGTTGTAAATGAGGGAATTTTGCCATAGCCATTACTTGTTATACTTTATATTTTCACTGAGAGCTTTCAGTAGGTGTTCTTTCTCAACAATCTTTTGGTTTTGAATTACCGCAGTTTTTGCAGCGTCATTCGCCACTTTAACTACAAGGGCAGCAGAAAAGCCTTTCATTTTTGTGGCAATCTCATCCCACTTAATACTCTTGGAAACTTTAATAGATGATAATGTGGTTCTTAAAAGCCTGACAATTTCTTCTTTTCCCGGCTTTGGAATTTCAATAATATCATCAAACCTGCGGAATGATGCTTTATCAAGCGTACCCTCAAGTTTTGTAGTTGCTATAAGAAGTCCGGGTGCTTCGTAATCTTCAAGAAGATTTAGCAAGATGTT
>JACPHJ010000002.1 GCA_016188675.1 Planctomycetota bacterium | reverse complement strand
CGCCTGTCGAGATGTTTGAGACCGTTGTTGCCTTAAAACCAAAGGAAGAATGGCGCAAAAAGAAAATCGAGTACAAATTCTTAAACTATGTACCCTCGTTCCTACACCCTGTTTTTCATTTATTTTTACCGGATGAACGGACGATTACCAAACAGGAACTCATTCAGAAAATGGACGAAGCCATGAGGATACCCGGCGTGGCAAATATATGGACTCAGCCAATTGTGAACCGAATAGACATGCTGGCAACGGGTATCCGTACATCTGTTGGTGTTAAGGTCTTTGGACCAGACCTGAACGTCATACAGCAGTTGGCCATTGACGTTGAAAAGGCGCTTCGTGATGTTCCGGGAGTGGCAGACCTTTATGCTGAAAGAGTTACGGGAAAACCTTACATGGAATACAAGATTAAACGGGAGGAAATTGCCCGATATGGAGTAAACATCCGGGACGTGCAGGACATCATTGAGACGGCCATAGGAGGTGAAAATATTACCACAACGGTAGAAGGTCGCGAGCGATATCCTGTACGAGTCAGGTACAGCAGAGAACTCAGGGATAACTTTGATGCATTAAAGAGAATTTATGTCTCCAGTTCCACGGGTGCGCTTATTCCCATTACGCAGGTTGCTGATATCCGTTACGTGATGGGACCAGCCATGATTAGCAGTGAAAATGCACTCCTGAGGGCATACGTCCTTATGAATGTACGTGGCAGAGACCCGCTGAGTTTTGTAGAAGAAGCATCGAAAATTGTAGCACAAAAAGTCATGCTGCCACATGGATACTTTATTCAGTGGAGCGGTCAGTTCGAAAACCAGGTCAGGGCGAGAAAGAGATTACAAATTCTCGTACCTTTGTCAATGTTTGTTGGTTTTCTCCTGATTTTTGTGGCGTTTAAATCTTTTCCACAAACAATGTTTATCTTATTTGCAGGCATACCTACGGCTATTGCAGGCGGCGTCTGGCTTCAATACCTGTTTGGCTATAACTTCAGTGTCGCCGTGTGGGTAGGCTTTATCTCCATATTTGGCATTGTGGATGACGACTCCGTCCTCATTACCACTTATATTAATGATTTGTTTGGCGAAAGAAAGATGAAAAGTGTTCAGGATATCCGTGATACAATCCTGATGGCAGGCACACGCAGGATACGGCCATGTATGATGACGGCAGCCACAACATTTATTGGGCTTGTTCCTATACTATGGTCAACTGGCGCCGGCGCAGAGGTAGCCAAGCCCATGGCTATTCCCTCCATTGGAGGTATGGCGATGGCGCTGGTCAGCGTCTTCATTATCCCCTGTCTGAACGCCTGGCACAAGGAACACAAATTAAAGAAGGCATTAAAGAAAGACCCCGGCATTGCGGAGACGGGGATTATGTTATAGCGCATCATGAAAAAGAAAAAGGTGGAAAATTTGTGTGATAAAGCATAATATCAATGAGTTGGGTTGAGGCACGAAACCCAACAAGTTGTTGATGGCCATGAATGGTTGTGTTGGGTTTCACTTTCGTTCAGCCCAATCTTACGTTACTGCAAGGTTGCTTATCAGCTATAACTTATTGGTAGAAAACAGAAAAATAGAACTATATGAAGCACAATGGGCAATTAATTTCTGAGGAAAGAAAATATCTTGTTCTAAATGTTCAACAGGCAAAGCACATTGTTAAAGATTGGCTTTCTGACATCCAGCTTGCTAATGTCATCAAACTGGGTTTACCCGAAGTTGACGACCGATATCACTGTTGGCGTGTCCCTTTGTGCTCTAAAAACGGCTCGAAGATGGGCGAGGTTGTAATTGACGCTTATAGCACTGAAATTGTTGCATCAAAAACTACGAAGCCTGAGATATTAACCGCGCGACTTTTAAAGCAGGATGAAACTAAAACAATCGAAACAAGGCAGAACAAAAAAGAGTATAAGTTATCTAACTTAAGAAACACTGTCGGGCTCGGTGATTCCGCTCAATTACTCGATGAAATGCCTATAGAAAGCGTTGATTTGATTTTTACGTCACCTCCGTATTTCAATGCCCGCCCTGAATATTCAGAATATGAAGAATATGATGAGTATCTTTTTAAAATGAGGCAAATTATAAGGAGATGTCACAGAGTGCTTGAGGAGGGAAGATTCTTTGTAATCAATGTTTCCCCTGTATTGTTGCGACGCACGTCAAGAAATGAGTCTTCGAGGAGAATAGCCGTTCCTTTTGACATACACAGGATATTTATTGAAGAGGGTTATGACTTTATTGATGACATAATCTGGTTAAAACCCGAAGGCGCAGGATGGGCAACAGGGAGAGGACGGCGGTTTGCCGCCGACCGAAATCCTTTGCAATATAAGGCCGTTCCCGTAACCGAGTATGTCTTAGTGTACCGAAAACACACTGATTTGCTGATAGATTGGTTCATTCGCAACCACCCTGATAAAAGCATCATAGAAGAATCTAAAATTTCCGATGGTTATGAAAAAACGAATATTTGGAAAATAAATCCGTCAACTTCTTCCAAACATCCTGCTGCATTCCCGATTGCGCTTGCTGAAAAGGTGATTCGGTATTATTCGTTTAAAGGGGACGTTGTTTTGGACCCGTTTGCCGGTTCAGGAACGGTTGGAGCCGCCGCCTCAGAGATGGAAAGAAGATTCGTATTATTTG
The DNA here is from genome assembly GCA_016188675.1 of Planctomycetota bacterium. Taxonomy (GTDB): domain Bacteria; phylum Planctomycetota; class Brocadiia; order Brocadiales; family Brocadiaceae; genus Wunengus. Next base: position 8,327 of record JACPHJ010000002.1, on the reverse strand, counting down.
ACAATAACCCTGAATATATTGACATAATTCGCAAGGAAATAACCTCATGGGAAAATGTCAATTTCAACACGGTGATGTGGATAAATTGTGAACCGGGAAAACCACCCTGCAGGCAAAAATCCTTGTTTGAGGCAAAAAAATGATCATTGATGAATTATTTCCTGAAAAAGGGAAATTGGTTCTGAATGCAAACGGCAAAGAATTTATTGAACGGCTTGGTGTGGAAGCCGCTCGTAAGGTTATTTTAGGTGTTTTGCAGGGAGAAAATATTCGCAGGCAAACCGAGCCGTTAACTCGGCGTCGTGTTGCAATCGCTACCGGTGCAATGGCCTATTTATTTGCTAAAGGTTGGGCTGAAATTGATGGCTTTACTGAAAAATTGTCTGAACAAGCCCTTGAACAAATGGTTAATACTTCACAGTCTAACAAGGCGACCTTTTGGCCAGCAATGTGGCTTATTGGTTTAACTGGCAAAAGCATTCAAAACGTTTTGCGGAGTAATTCTGCAATGCGCCAAAGTTACATTCATGATTTTGAAAATGCTATTGAGGAAGCCTCTAAAAGATGTCAAGATGACTTTGGCCCTATTTCTATGAACCTGGGTTATGTAGTCGATGGTAAATTAAAACAAAATATCAGACCCTTAGAATGGAAAGACATTGCCCGTTTATCAACGGCAATCGGCGCTACTACTTTAACCATTCGTGGTTCAGAAAAATCCACGTATGGTAAATTGTTTGAGCGTCTGATCATGGGTTCTGTTTTGACTATACTTGGTTTTAAGCATGTGGAGAATGCCCAAAGCGCTAATCTCAAAAAAGTGTTTTGGCTATCCGACAGTTCCGATGTAAGAGAATGTGATGCTACAATCAGATTGCGTCCGGGGAAATTGGCAAGGTTTGATATTGGATTTATAGGCAAAGGCAACCCGGAAATCATGAAAGACAAATTGACAAGATATGCCAGCGAAATTAAACAAAACGGCGTAGCCAATTATTCGCAGACTTTTATTATTGTCGACAGAATGCCGGATACAACCAGAACGGCTCATGCGGCTTTACAGTCAGGAACAGAAATTATACAGATGAGTATGCAATTCTGGGCTATCGAATTGGCAAAAAAATTGAAAACCCGATTAGGATATGATTCGGAAATTCTTTCGATACCTGAAGACCAGTTAAGTGATTATCTTGAACGAAAGTTGAAACCCATACCAATTCTTGATTTCTTGAATACCACGAATACGATAAGAGAACCAACAATTCAAGAAGAAGCACAACATTATTTGGCAAATACTGTTGATGACGAGGAAGAAGTTCTGTAGGGTAGATTAACCAAAGCGAATACACCAATCAGACTTATTCAGTGAGCGAAAGACGAAAAGTGCCCAGGACATCCGTAACTCAATCTTAATGGCAGGCACCAGAAGAATACAACCGTGCATGATGACGGCTGCCACCACATTTATCGGCTTAGTTCCCATCCTGTGGTCAACAGGCGCTGGCGCAGAGGTAGCCAAACACATGGCGATTCCTTCTATCGGCGGCATGGCCATGGCGCTGGTCAGTGTCTTCATCATCCCCTGCCTGAACACCTGGCATAAGGAACACAAATTAAAGAAGGCATTTAAAAATGATCCAAAGGTTTCAGAAACGGGTATAATTGTATAATATCGTGTATTATTGTAAAATAGCCCCATTCAAAAACATTGTATTTATTATCTAATAAAAAGTATTTTGACATTTTCGGTAAAAATATTTTGGGAAGCATTGTATGCCAGAAGACACGTTAACCATCATAGATAATCGTACAGGTAAACAGTACCAACTGCCTATTATGTACGGAACTTATCCGAACTATGGGTCTGCCATCCATACGATAGATCTCCGGCAAATAAAGGCATCTGATGGTGATTTTGGTCTGTTGAGTTACGACCCCGGGTTATCAAATACTGCAAGCTGTAAGAGTGCGATAACCTTTGTCGACGGGGAACGAGGCATCCTTCGTTACCGTGGTTATCTTATCCAGGAACTTGCCACCAAGAGCAACTTCCTCGAAGTCTCCTATTTACTACTCCATGGCAGGCTTCCCACACAAACAGAACTGGATGAATGGATTTGGCACATTACACATCACACGATAGTTCATGAAAATATCAAGAAATTTATGGAAGGATTCCGCTATGACGCACATCCAATGGGTATCCTGGTAAGCACTGTCGCAGCCTTATCTACATTCTACCCAGAAGCGAGGAATATCACCGACCCGGAAGTACGCAAAAGACAAATTTACCGTTTAATTGCCAAAATGCCCACTCTGGCAGCCTTCGCATACCGACACAGTGTTGGGTTGCCTTACACCTATCCGGATAACGATCTCAGTTACGCCGGGAATTTTCTCAACATGATGTTTAAAACAGTAGAATCCAAATATATACTACACCCATTACTCGAACGCACCCTGGAGGTTTTGTTTATTCTCCACGCAGATCACGAACAAAATTGCAGTACCACCACAATGAGAAACGCAGGAAGTTCACATCCTGACCCTTATGTATCTGTGGCAGCGGCAGCAGCAAGCCTTTTCGGCCCCCTCCATGGCGGTGCAAATGAACAGGTACTCCGCATGCTAAGCGAAATTAAAAGCAAGGACCGTGTGCCAGAATACCTGAAGCGTGTCAAGGCAGGTGAATTTCGTCTTATGGGTTTCGGTCACCGTATCTATAAAAACTATGATCCGCGTGCAAATATTCTGAAGGATATGACAGCACAGGTACTGGAAGTTACCGGGAAAAACGTCTTGTTTGATATAGCGCTCGAGCTCGAAAGAATAGCCCTGGAGGATGAATATTTCATAAAGCATAAACTCTATCCCAATGTAGATTTCTACTCTGGAATACTCTATAAGGCAATGGGCTTCCCGGTAGAGATGTTTCCTGTCCTTTTCGCAATTCCCCGTACAGCAGGCTGGCTTGCCCAGTGGCTGGAAATGCTGGGGGATACCGAACAAAAAATAATACGACCAAGACAGGTCTATGTGGGTGCAGACACTCGCAATTATATCGAAATTAAAAACCGCAAATAAAGCAATCTGAAGCCTCTTTTGAAACATGGTAAATCATTTATAAAGCCAAAAACTATAGTGACGTCATAAAGAAGTAAAGATAATTTTACCACCATGTCGTCTCCATTTTCGTTGGAATCCAGAAATCAATTCGTGAGGGATTTGGGTTGGTCGTCTCAGAAGCCCTTTGGAAAAAGTCCGCTGTTGTGGGAGGTAATGTGGGTGGCATACCTTTACAAATTGTAGATGGTACGACGGGTGTGTTGGCACAAAATACCGAAGAATTTGTTGAAAATGTATCGTATTTTCTGACACACAAAAGGAAACGTCAGGAAATAGGTGAGCGAGGACGCAAATTCGTACGGGAGCATTTTCTTGTACCGCGTTTAGTGCAAGAAGAAATCGAATTGTACCGCGAACTCATACATGATGGAGGGTAGAATTATCAGGGGGATGTTGTGAAAATTGAGTTCAGCGGTGGACTCCCCAATATCTACGATTCCCTTGTTGTAAAGAAAATGGACGGAATACATATCATCTTTGAAGTCCGTGACCATGTAAGCAACACCGTGGTTAAAGCTATTGCACTTGGATTCACACAGGGTCTGAAAAGAGGAATGGCAGTTGTCCCTTCAGGCAGTTCGCTCAAAATCCCGGTAAGTAAGAATTGTCTGGGAAGGGCATTTAACATCTTTGGTAACCCCTTATTTTGTTTGTAATATTGTTTTTCCACTTTCGAATAGTAATATAGGTTACCCTTTAAAGTGGGGGAATGGCAATGATTGCACGGATATCAACGACCGTTTTGTACTTAATACTGTTGATGGGTTGTGCTAGCCAGACACTCCAACTGCCAATATCCACGAACGACCCGGCAAATCCTAACGCCCCGGAAGCTGCGTTTTCTCCACGGCCTAATTGGCTCCAAGCCGAGGTTCCTGTCACATCGGAACAACCACCTGTCGTACCAACAGCTCCTACACGTCTACCCACAATGTACTCCTGCCCGATGCATCCCGAAGTAGTACAATCAAGCTTGGGCAAATGCCCTGAGTGTGGGATGAGACTGGTTCCAACAGAACCTTCCAAAACCGAACCGGAGGGTAAACAATGACACATAGATTAATAGCCAATTTTATAACGCTCATGTGTATTGGAGTAGTTATTGGCTGTGCGTCGGTTCCTAAAGAGGCCGGATTTCCGGACGTCCAGAGGCTTATAGAACAACGCATTGGTTGGCGGGTACATTGGAATCAGGGTACACCCGAAGATACTTCAGTTGCCGATGCTGTTCGGTCCATGCTGCGCCAGAAATTAACCCCGGACGTGGCCGTGCAGATCGCACTGCTCAACAATCGTTCCTTACAGGCAACGTACGAAGACCTGGGCATTGCTCAGGCCGATGTTGTTCAGGCTGGTTTGCTGAGAAATCCTGTTTTTTTGGCCAGCTTCCGATTTCCGGATAAGGTAATAAGCGGACATCGCAGTACTAACACCGAGTTTTCGGTGGATCAGGATTTTCTAGATTTGTTTGTACGTCCGTTGAGGAAGAAGGTAGCTGCTGAGCAGTTTGAACAAGAGAAGTTGCGTATCGGTAATGCAATTTTGAACCTTGCCGCGGAGGTGCGGTCTGCTTATTATATTCTGCTGGCAGATGAGCAAATGCTGGAGATGCGTCGAACTGTGTCCAAAGCTACAGAAGCTGCAGCGGATATTGCTGCCCGCCAGCATGAGGCTGGCACTTTAAGAACGCTTGACCTAACCAATCAACAGGGATTCCACGCTCAGGCAAAACTTGATGTCGTGCGCATAGAGACTATGATTATTGCTGACCGTGAGCGTTTGAATCGCCTGATGGGGCTTTGGGGGGCAGATACAACATGGAAACTTCCTAATAGGCTGCCAGAGATACCAGAAGCCGAAATCACACTGGAACATCTGGAATCTATGGCTGTATCGCAACGCCTGGACATTGCCGCTGCACGCCACGAAACACAACTCATTGCCTATGCCCTGTTATTAACGAAAAAGTTCCGGTATGTTTCTATGCTTGACTTTGGCGTTGATACTGAGCACGATGTCGCCGATGACGTAAATCTTACAGGACCTCACCTTACAATCGAACTTCCAATCTTTGACCAACGGCAGGCAAAAATCGCCCGGATAGAGGCACAGTTGAGGCAGAGCCAGCAGCGTCTCTCATCCCTGTCAATCGATATCCGTTCGGAGGTTCGGGAAGCACGTGACCGGTTAATGGCAGCCAAACACGTTGTCAAATATTACCACGACGTAGTTCTCCCCCTCCGGCAACGTATTGTAGATGAGTCCCAGCTTTATTACAATGGCATGCTTATTGGGGTGTATGAGTTGCTCCTGGCGAAGCAAAACCAGATCAACGCAGGCCGTGAGTATATCGAGGCGTTGCGGGACTATTGGACCGCAAGGTCTGACCTGGATCGAGCCGTTGGAGGTCGCCTGAGAGATATAGCTGAAACTCCGCAGCCGTCCTCTCAACCAATGGAACAACCTGCTACCCAATCGTCCGAAACATTTGAGCACGTTCATCATCATTAAGGAGATTAATTATGATTACCCGCCGCAAAATGCTTCTTTCCAGTGCATCGGCATTGCTAACTGGCGGTGTCTCCATATTGCTAAGCCGCAAGCAAATCGAGGCATCAGGCACACAGACCACAACACAGCCATCCCCTATCACATCTCCAACACATGGTCTGCCATACACACCTATTATTACACCTAATGGGAGTACTCTCCCCTGGAAGTGGGACAATGGTGTAAAAGTCTTTCACCTGATCGCAGAGCCGGTAAAAAGGGAATTTGCACCGGGGATGATCGTTAACTGCTGGGGTTATAACGGTCAGACACCCGGCCCAACGATTGAGGCGGTGGAGGGTGATCGAGTACGCATCTTAGTCACCAACAAGCTTACCGAACACACAACGATCCACTGGCACGGTGTACTCCTGCCAAATGGTATGGACGGTGTCGGAGGATTGAACCAGCCACAAATTAGACCGGGCGAAACCTATGCCTATGAATTTACCCTCCGTCAGCACGGCACGCAGATGTATCACCCGCACGCCGATGAGATGGTGCAAATGGCGATGGGAATGGAGGGTTTTTTCATCATACATCCAAAAAAACCGGAACAGCCTCGGATCGACCGGGACTTCTGCATCTTCCTGCAGGAATGGTTCGTCGAACCGGGCACAAGCACTCCAAATCCAAACATAATGACTGACTTTAACCTCTTTACGTTCAATAGTCGCGTTTTCCCAGGAACTGCGCCGTTGATAGCACGTCTGGGGGATCGTGTGCGTATACGGATTGCCAACCTGAGTATGGATTCTCACCCGATCCACCTGCATGGTTATAACTTCAAGATTACTGGCACGGATGGTGGACAGATATCGCCCTCTGCACAGTGGCCTGAGACCACAGCCAACGTTCCACCGGGCACCACACGCGACATAGAGTTCGTGGCAAATGCGCCTGGGGACTGGGCTTTTCACTGCCACAAGAACCACCACGTTATGAATGCTATGAGCCATACTGTACCAAACATGATAGGAGTAAAACAGAGTGGTGTAGAACGGGAAATACAGAATCTGCTGCCGGATTACATGGCTATGGGCGAGAGTGGAATGTCGGAAATGGAGACGATGAAAATGCCCTTGCCAAGAAATACGCTACCCATGATGACCGGAAAAGGGCCGTTTGGTTCAGTCGAAATGGGCGGAATGTTTACCGTGTTAAAAGTACGCGAAGGTATTACTGGTTACGATGACCCCGGCTGGTACGAACACCCCAAGGGCACGATTGCATGGCTAGTAAACGAATAGTCCTTGTAAATTTTGCAATCCAATAAACTGAATATTTAACGGCATACACTGTCTCGTTAACCTTTCTGATGATATTTTCTTCCGGTAAGGTCGGTTGGGTTCGGCTGGTCCTTACCTTCGTTTCTGCCTTTATCTGTGCATTCCAAATTAACCCTTGTCCCTATCATCGTTAAATCTCAAATATATTTGAAACGAAGGGTTTTTCCTTGAAATGGATTAAGTATATAAAATATAATTATTAAAATTAATTTTGTAATTCATAACCATTAAATTAAAAACTTATTCGGTAAATTGTGGAGGCTAATTTGTGAAGTGCAAGAGTTCCAGTTTCAAGGTATTCGCAACTGTTGTAAAGAAAGGGAGCTGCAATTATTATAAAGAAGGAGATGCTTTCCCTCTGACAGGCTTTACTCCAAAGGGGTTGTGCGATAGCGCTTATGCCGTACTTTCCAGGGACGCACTGGCCTTACGATATGGCGCCAAACTACCCTGGCAAACAAGCGAGCATACATTGCTGACCCATTGTCCCGATCCTACCGGCGCCGTCTGGGAATTAAAACGAGTACCTCGTGAAACAACGGATACTGAACCTATGCACTAACAAAATAAATTAAAAATAATCAACAAAGAACTATGGATGATAACAAAGAACTAAAAGAGCAGGAAGAAGCAAAGATTCGTAAAATGATTAATGATTACGCAGCCCACAGCCCTTATAAGCTGAATCCGGATACGAAAACTGTAGATAGGGTTGTAAAGGGATTAGTGATGCGCAAGATTAAATTCGGGTACGCATATTGTCCCTGCCGGCTGGTTATGGGGGATCCGGAAAAAGACAAAAAGATCGTTTGCCCGTGTGTCTACCATGCAGAAGAAATTGAACGCGAAGGTGAATGTCACTGCCAACTTTTTGTGGGCGCCAGGAAAGTCGAACCACAGAAGGTTTAGTACAATATAATACAATAATTTTTTACGCCGTTAAACCACCGGGTCACAAACATATTTTGTAGGGGCACGGTGCTCCGTGCCCCTACTGATCATGTGATTTTGTGGCTATTTTGAAATTCCAGAACACAAACATTTAAATAAAGGAGACTTACTCATGTCTGAAGACGTAATTGTAGTAACGGATGCAAATTTTGACGCAGAGGTAACAAAATCCAGCATGCCTGTGTTGGTTGCTTTCTGGGCGGCATGGTGTGGTCCATGCAGGCAACTGGCGCCGGTGATAGACGAGTTAGCAAAAGAATACAAGGGGAAGGTCAAGGTTGGTAAACTCGACACGGAGGAAAACAATAACACCCCTGCAAAATTCGGTATTACAGCAATACCCACGATTATCGTATTCAAAAACGGACAGGCCGTAAATAAAATGGTGGGGGTAAAATCCAAGAAGGACTT
>JACPHJ010000081.1 GCA_016188675.1 Planctomycetota bacterium | reverse complement strand
GTCACTGTACCGATTTCGGGCTACCTACAGGATGAACTTCTGAAATACAAACACTCCCCGAATATATGATAACTATGCATTGTGTCTTTTCAGTATGGCTGTTATCATAATTAAGCATTTATGAATTTAGAAGGTAAAAATATCATGGTAACCTCTGGACCAACAAGAGGCTATATAGACGCCGTAAGATATATTAGTAATAAATCCACGGGAAAATTGGGAGCTACTATTGCAACTGAAGCCCTTAAAAGAGATGCCTGTGTAACTTTTGTTTATGGAACAGGAAGTAGTACCCCCGACATTACCTTATTAGGCAAAGATTATGCCCGTAGACTTACGCTGATTGAAATAGAAACGATTGATGACCTCTTGCTGACGATTCAGGAAAAATTGAAAGGTAAATCATTCGATGCCATTGCCCATGCTATGGCGGTGCTGGATTATTCCCCGGAAAAACAGAGTGAGGGTAAAATAGCCTCGATTAAAGATACGTTGACGATAACCTTACTAAAAACGCCCAAGGTTATAAAGCAAATACGGACTTTATGGCCACATGCTTTTTTGATAGGGTTTAAATTAGAGGTAGGCTTATCGGGAGATGAACTTATCGAGAAGGCGTATGCATCCATGGTAGAAAGCGGAGCGGATTTCGTCGTAGCCAATAATCAAAATGAAATTGTAGGGGATAAACACCATGCATACCTCATTAATTCGCACAAAGAGATAGTGTCGAGATGTGAGACCAGGCAGGACATAGCAAGCAATCTGATGGACTTAATAGCAAGAAATTGTAACCGTTTGCTTTGAGTTTCGCGATTATGTTACCTGTGTGTACCGTATTACATTATAGACATCGGTGGGTTTATTAACGCCTTTTAGTTTTACGTTTTTAATTTCTTCTGTTTCCAGTTTTATATTTTTTATTTCATTCAATGTCCGCGGGGTAATCAAAATCTGGCCTGCCTTCGCCTCAAGCTGTAATCTATGGGCAATATTGACCTGGTGTCCTATAACCGTATAACTCAACTGAGTAGCTGAGCCGACATTCCCCACCGTAGCATATCCGGTATTTATGCCAAAACATATATCGATATTACAACCGTGATCAAGCCAGTGTTTTCTGAGTACCTGTGTTTTTTCACGCATATCTATGGCCATTCTGACAGCCCTCTCAGCATGATCCTCAAAATTAATCGGATCTCCAAAAAAAACAAGGATGCCATCCCCAATGAATTTGTCAAGTGTACCTCCGTAGATAAAGATAATTTTGGTCATTTCAGTAAAATATTCGTTTAATAGATTTATCGTATCTTCCGGCTCCATACTTTCAGATGCCTCAGTAAAGCCTTTCAGATCAGCAAAGCATATCGTCAATAATTTTCTGGCATTAATCAGGTATTTATCGCTTCCATTAGAGATGATACTTTCGGCAATTTGAGGAGATACGTACCTTTTCAAACGACTAGTCCTCTGGATTTCCTCTACCTGTTTTTTCACCTTGTCTTCCAGTGTGTGATTGAATTCTTCGATGAGTTTATTTCGCTCCTTAAGGGTTTCATTGAGCTTAACGTTCTCTACGATATTTTTGTATGATTCCACTGCACCCGCAACCGTATCGAGCAGTTGTTCAGGATCGGTGCCCTTAACGACATAGGCATGTGGTCGAAAGTGCTTACGGATATCAATCCTTTTTTCTCTTTCGTCATAGCCTGTATGAAAGATGATGGGGATGTAATGATTTTTAGATTTGAGAATCTCAAAGACGTCCAGCCCGGACATGTCCGGCATATTAATATCCAGTATCACTCCAAAGACGCTGTCGTTAAATTTGTCAATCGCCTGTTTTCCTCCACTGCAAGTTAGGACGTCGTATCCTTCTTCCTCCAGGATAACAGTTGTGGTTTGTAAAATTGAGGGGTCATCATCTACAAGCATGATACAGATTTTATCCGGTATTTCTTGTATCATTTTTTGTCCTTTATGTTTTAGTGATGGGTAATTTAACGGTAAAACTTGTACCTTCCCCTTCTTTACTCTTTAAATCAATAAATCCTTCTTGCCTCTGAATGTTGTTTAAACTGATGGCCAGACCCAGTCCAATTCCTTTGGGTTTTGTGGTAAACAGGGGGTCAAATATCTTATTTTTAACCGTATCGGGTATGCCACACCCGGTATCAGTTATCGTAATGGCTAAGAAGTCATTTTCTCTTTGTGCCTGGATAGTTAACCAACCGCCTTTGGGCATGGCATCCATTGCATTTTGAACAAGATTGATGAATACCTGTTCAATTTGGTTTGCATCGACAGGTACCAAGGGCAGGGGATCTTCCACTTGAACAATTTTATTAATTTTATCAGGTATTTTAAGTCTTGAAAGAGAAGATTCAATAATAGAACGAATATTCGTGGGAGATACTGCAGGTTTTGCGGTCCTTGAGAATCCCAAAAGATCATTGACAATTTTTATACTTCGGTCTGTTTCTTTCTCAACGATTTCTACTAATTGGTTAAACTTCAGGACATCGTTTGATATACTAGTATTGTCTCTCTTCTTTTTTATGATAAAAAGCGCGTTCCTAATGGCTCCCAGCGGATTTCTCAATTCATGTCCAACGCCCGATGCCAACTTACCCACAACTGCCAATTTTTCCGAGCGTACCAGGCGTTCTTGTGCTTCGTTCAATTGT